>JABWCO010000048.1 GCA_013360185.1 Bdellovibrio sp. | reverse complement strand
CTTGCTCGGTAACACTATTTAACGGGCAATGAGCTTGGGACCGAAAATCTGGATCTCGTTTTGAGGCGCTTTCGGTAACACTTTTTTCCGGGCAATTCGAAAGAGCCCCTGCCTATTAAGAATTTTTAACAAGATGCCGATTTATCTATCATGAATAACAGAAGAACTTTGTGGAATATTACCAGCGTCATTTCTTTATTATTTACCGTCGTGATCATTACAGGATGTAGTGCCAAAGGAGTCGATACTCCCTCCACGACTCCTGAATCACAACCTGCTCCAGAGCCAGAACCTACTCCAGAACCCACGCCAGAGGCCCCCGAAACTCCGGTCACGGTGACAACTCGTAAAATGAAGAACTTAGGTATTTATTATGGCTGGCTTACGGGAATAGACAATGTCCATAATACGGATTACAGCAACCGAGTTGATTTAGCGGCAGTTGAAATTGCAAAGTATGATCGCTTCATCCTCGGTGCGGGCTTAGAAGAGACATCGCATGGAGACTACGCAAATACACTGACCATCATTGAAAAAGTTCACGAGAAAAACACAAACACCGGATTGTACGGCTATGTCTGCGTTGGGACGTGTGCCGGAGGAAATCCAAACATCACTGCCATCCAAAACAGCATAGACAAGTGGGACACCATGGGCATCGACGGAATTTTCTTTGACGAAGCCGGCTTTGATTATGCGCAACCTGGCGATTCCGCAGATAGCGACACTCGCGCTCGCCTCGCTTCCGCTGTTAGTTACGCTCACTCTAAGGGCCTAAAGGGTATGATTAATGCCTGGAACCCCGACGACATTTTCGTGAAAGAACCCAGCAATCCAATTCCTTGGCAAAGCGGCGATTCATTTCTTTTCGAATCTTATATGTATGCCGAATCTGGTAATAATATTGTTCTTTCCGACGCAGGATCATTCTCTGATTTTCGCATAAGAATCAACAAGGCTCTTTCGAATAAACCCGCTGGTGTCGAACTTTGGGGAGTTTCCACAACGGGAGAAGCTGTTTCGAGTTTTGATTCTGCACACTGGACAAACTTAATAAAAATGGCCTGGGCCGATGATCTTACCGGAATCGGATGGGGCACGAAAAACTATTCTGCCGTCGACAACTCGATGCCTTTCCGGGCCGTTCCTGAAACTTTATTAAGCTTCCGCCTCGATGAAAGCCTTACTGGAGGCTCGGGCCTTGATGCCACCGTCACCGATGGTAACAATACACAAACAACACTCCAGTCATCGTTTTCATTAAGTCCCTAGGTTGGCAATACTGGGTCTTTATGACGCAGAGGTGGTTTTCTTAAAACCTAGACCAGCAGTTATGATACCATTCACGCTCCTTCTGGTGTCCAATATCGACCGATGGCGCCACAACGCTGGAGGATCTTTAGCTTCAAATATTCCAAGCAATGATAGCCGTAGGCCATTCCAATCAGAACATTGATTTTACGATTTATCGCCTCGCTGAACGACGAACTTCTTCCTGTCTTGATGATATTCAGAATCCGATCACGATGTCTTTCAATATAGCCTACAAAGTATTTAAAGGCCTCCATGGGGATCGTTGCCGCATCATGAACCCACTCATCTAAAAACTCACCAGCCTTCGTTATTTCGTGTGATTCGAAAGTGAAGAACTCAAAGAACGATTCTTTATGTAAATAGGCTCGGTAGAGGGGCTCATTAAGTCGCTCTAGTTGATTTAACTTTGATTGATTTCTATCGTCCATATTTTCTTGTTTGTAGCGAATAACCCAGTTCATTTGCTTTAAGGATTTCTTTTCTGATTTAGAAGTTTCAGGAGATTCAACGAGCTCTTTACGGCAGGAATCTAGGACCTCATTGAGTTTTTTCACAACATGAAATGGATCAGCAACCTCCATCGCGTGCGGGATGTGTTCGTTGCAACTTGCAATAAAGGGCTTGTGCATGTCTTTTGAGACGGTCTGTATTTTTGCACATCTTTCTGGGCCAATAATTTTGAAAAACTCATCGAGAGAACTTTTATCATTTCCCTCTGAAACCCAGATCACCATCTTTCTTTCAATATCAGAAACAATCGTGACGTATTTATGACCTTTCTTGTAGGACTTCTCATCAACAGCAATGTGGGTGGGATCTGGAACTTCAGCGTTTTGCCACAAACGCAGTAACACATCGTGGTCGATTTTATAGATGATTCCATAATCCAAATTGAAAAGTCGCGATACGTCTGCCACTGTGAACATTTTTGTACAGAGCGTGTAGCCAATGTAATCAACAAATCTCTGGGTTAGAAAGTGCTTCTGACTTTTGAATGAAAGCTTTTCCACGCGATAGCCCATTTGACAGTGGCAAAGTATTCTCATGCGCTCAATCTTCCAAATAACTTTGTGATTGCCTAATGGTAGATCTTGAAGATGAATCCACTCTTTATCGTGGTAGCTGTCATGTGGGTGTTCGCAGTGTTTGCAGATGTACTGCGCGGGCTCTCTGTGGCGTATTGTGTAAGTGATTTTATCTTCTTTCACATCCATGTCGAAAACTTGAAAATTTGTTTCTTGCAGATCCAAAAGACGATTGATACCGTAACCAAAGCTCATGATGTTTCTCACTGGTGTAGTGATGTGGTAATCAACTTCTATCAAGTGAAATACTCATGGGCATTTTTGTTTGTGCTCCAGCAAAGAAACCTAGCCTCAAGTCCAGCTATTAGAAATCTCAAAGTAAGAAATCTCAAGTTGATAATTTCGATTTCAGATCAAACCTATTGATTTACCCAGAAAATAAAAAAGAGCCCTTTTTTCCGGGCAATTCGAGTGTTCTCCTTAGGTATTTATTTATTCTCGACCTATGTCGATAAGATGAGTAGCGGGGTGATCCCGCTATGATTTTGGATCGAGGGTATAAAATGCAAAAAAAGCCTCAAAGAATTTTCATCCTGGCGATGCTGTTTGCAGTCCTGCCCTTTTATAATGCTTGTACCGGGGGCTTTAAGGCATCCACTGGAGGTTCTTCTGAAAACCCTTGGTCGCAAGGTGTCTCAGAGACTCCTCCGGAGTCAGGATCTCCAAACACTTCTGCGGGAACGGGCGCACCTTCTTGCTCTGTGCAAATGAGCACCTTGGTTTCTCAAGATTCAAAGTTTAGCGTGACAGCGACATCGCAAAATATAAGCAAATTGCAAATCAGCGTGAACAGTTCTGAATACATCACCTTGGCCGCGACCAATGGAAGTATTACGTGGGCTGAGCGGTCTTTTCCACCCGGCACCTATAATCTCAAATTTCGTGGATTAACCAACAAAGAAGCATCTGTGATTTGTGAGCCCGCAAACACAGTTGTTACGATTTATTCCAACACCCCAACTATTCCAACAGCACCAACGGCACCAACAAATCCCACCACACCGACAGAATCCTCTCCGGGTGGCGGAGGCGCTGCCGTTAACACAAACTACGCAGCCTTAACCGGCTTCACCTCTAATGGATCCTTCACCGATTCAGGCTTTAAAAATTTTAACACCATTTACCATCCTGACAAGCTGACACTCCGAGATGTCGATGCGGGCTTTGCGCCGGGATTAAAGTGTTACAACATGCAAGTGCGACACCACAGTACCAGTTTAAGAAGTTCTTCCATCACGCAAAGATATCGTGTCTATATTCCACCAGGAACAAAGTCATTTGATATGACGACGATGACTTATTGGGACACCACCACCAAGCAAGCACTCACTTTAAAGTTAGACTCCCCACCGGAATCTACTTATGAGGACGCCTTAACTCATGAAAACTTCCCCCGCTCACCGAATGAAATGCGCTTCCTAGAATACCTTTTCAATGGTCAAGAATTCCGTTCGTATGTGGGCGAACAAGGCAATGTGTTGCCGCGAGTTTCCGGCGGAACCAATTACAGCGTGACCCCGCAGTACCTTTATCAAACTTCTCGAGGCGGTTGGCTTTATTTCAATCAAATAAAACTGATTGGTGAGGTCGCCATGAATATCGAAATTCAATTGTGTGTGGATCCCACAGTCTATAAAAATTGGTTTGCCACGGCTCGCTGGGACTCTGACGGAAATCCCCTTTAGGGCGTACACTTGTAGAAAAGTCACGCCCCTCTCCCGAACTCTACAAACTCGGCCTTGGGTTAAGATATTTGCAATACTTTTTAGAGCTCTAATGGTACACGATTACAAACACCATTCTAAAGAGAGCTCGTCATGACTTCGACTGCTGACCATATCGAAAATGCCTTTGATTTAAGTTACTTGGATTTTGCTAAATACCCAAAAACCCAAATCAAAACCATCGGCATTCTGGGGGGTGGAACTGCGGGGTACTTAACGGCCCTGGCTCTTAAGAAATTGCATCCTGGAATCAAAACTTCAGTTGTTGAATCAAGCAAAATTCCCGTGATCGGAGTGGGCGAATCCACCACGACAGAGATCGTCCCCTTCTTACACCGCACTTTGGGCATCGACCCACAGACATTCTTTCAAGAGGTGCAGCCGACTCTTAAACTAGGCATTCGCTTTGACTGGGGCTGCCCAGGGGACTACCACTTCAATTTCAATTTTTTCGCGGGCCACCAACAAGAGTCTTATTATTATGAGGACTCGATCAACAATGCCAATTGGGCGTCTGTACTGATGGATGCTAAAAAGATCCCGGTGATCCGTGAAAAGGACGGTTCTTTAACTTCACTGCTGCAAAGTATTCCGTTTTCCTACCATATCGACAATAAAAACCTGATCCGCTTCCTTAACAAAACCGTCAAGCAAAGAGGCATTGAGATCCTGGATGCCGAAGTCGTGAAGGTCAATCTGGATGACAAAGAATTCGTGTCATCCCTTGAAACCGACGATGGTCAAAAATTATCTTTTGACCTTTACATCGATTGTTCAGGCTTCCGTTCAAAAATTTTAGGCCAAGCCCTTAAGACAGAATTCATTCCCTTCAGCTCAACTTTAATCAACAACCGCGCCTTGACCTTCGACACTGCCAACCACGGCGTGATCGCCCCCTACACCGCGTGTTCAACCATGAACAATGGCTGGTGTTGGACGATCCCCATGCGCGAAGAAAATCACCACGGCTATGTCCACTCCACATTGTATTGCGACGAAGCCACGGCCCTGGCAGAGGTATGTGCCAAATTCGGTCCCATTGAAAAATACAAAATGGTTGAATTCCGTTCTGGCCGCCACAAACAAGCCTGGAACAAAAACGTCTTCGCCATCGGCAATGCCTATGCCTTCGTAGAACCTTTAGAATCCACTGCGATTCAAACTGCTGTTCACAGCATCATGACGCTGTGTAAATTAATGCCCGCAAATTTCCAAGACACAACCTCGATCGCCGCGATCAACCAAGAAATCGCCGTAACCTGGGACACCTTCCGCTGGTTCCTAGGAATCCACTACAAGTTCAATAAACACTTAGACACCCCTTACTGGAAGTGGTGCAACGAAAACACCAACATCGGCGACGCACAAATGATCGTGGACCTTTTCCAACAAAGACCGCCACTTAGCGCGAGCAACCTAGGTACAAACTCCCCGTACACGGCCCTTGAAGCATTGGTATTTAATAGCTACAGCTACGACACCCTTTTGTACGGCCAAAAAGTGTTGTCGACCCCACCCGCAAAACCAAAAATGACAAAAGAGGAATACCTCAGCCGCACATTCAGCTATCAAGAGCTCACCAAAAAAGCCCTGACCGTCAAAGAGCTCTTCGAGCAAAATCACCTGGAAGAAGAAGGCTTACTAGAACAACTCTTCGAAGACCAAGACACCTGGATAGTAGAAACAGAAGCATAAAAAAAAGGGCCCCCAAAGGCCCTCTTTTTTTTAAAAAGAAACATTCCAAACCAAGCCCGCCGAACCCAGCTCAAGCGATTTCCAAAAAACGAAAACTCGAAGCCTCTATTTTTCAAAAAATCCCCCAAATGCCCCCCAAAAAAATTTTGCTTTCCCAATCTTGATTCTAGCAAAGGATTTGAGGAGTGGAGGGGGAAAGATTTTCTGATCGAAGATCGCCCTTTGCCAGCGCAGGAAGCGCGAACCGATGGCAAAGCCATCGGCGGCAATCGAGCAAGGACGCGTGGCGATCGAAGATCAGGAAAGCTTCCCCCCTCCACTCCTCAAATCCCCCCGCCCGAAGCCAAAGCCAAGGCCCAGAAAAGCAAAACCCCTTGGAATCACTCCCAAGGGGTCCGTTAAATAAAGAAAAAATAGAGGTGAGAACATCATGCTCCCATATACCGTCCTTGGTATCACCCCTCCCGTAAAAATGATTGCAGCATAACAAGAACACCCTTGGCAAGGACCTTGTAACAGATTTTTTAAGAATTCTTCTTTTTGCTGCTTAAAGGCACTCAAATCAAAATAAAAAGCCCACCAGACGGCAGGCTTTGATCAAAAAATAATCATTATGTTAAGGGACGGTTTAGAAGTTATTAACTTTCTCTACCAATTCTGGAAAGTCGATGAACGGATTGCGATTGCCTTGCGCCTTAAAGATTGCCTCATTGCGCTTAACTTCATCCGCATCAACAGGGTCTTCATGGTGCCACTTGCGCAGAATCACCTCTTCACGAGAGTCGACACCCAAATCATAGCGAATAGAAAAGTAAAACAGTGCGCGGGCCACATTGCCTTTGTGACCTTGTGGTGGCTCAAACACTTCATCAGTGCCTGCGGTGCCCAAGCCAAAGCGCGACGCCGGACATTTTAGGTCCGCCAGATCTTGCGAAACTTCGCCGAACATATTGTTACCGCGAATAGAGTTCAGCTGAGAATCTGTGGGAAATAAGTGATGCATATCTGACTTTTGCATTTCATCAGAGAAGCGATTGGTAAAATGGCTTTGGGGCCACGTGTGCTCAATGTTGATGACGCTATTGTTGGGGACAGATCCTGGGTTGGGAGGTGAGCTGCCAAAATCAGAGCGAGGGCGCACTTTATCGCAATAAACATCGCGAATCGCATAACTTGTTCCGTCTTTAACCAGATAGTATCCACCCATCAAAAACACTCGCGCCGGGCCGTAACCATAAGTTTGATGAGAATAGCAGCGACCTTGTCCACCAGAAGAAGGACATGACTTGACGATTTGATCGTTCCCGCTGGCCGACAGCACGTGATAACTGCGCAAAACAGTTTTCAAGCGAATCTTAAGATCTTCGCTGCTCGCATCTGATTTTAAATCCGCATAGAAATCATCCCCGTAATAAGGGATTACTTTTGAAGTTTCCGCAGCGTAGGTCGCAAAAACTGTGAATAACGATGTTACAACAATCACTGACTTAATGAGCAACGTTTGCTTCATTCAGGTCCACCAATTCGTAAGGGGGTGATCTTCAGCCTCTGGCGGACAATGTGTCTTATTTGGGATATCTGTGTCAACGGGATCTATAGAGATTACAATGTTACAAAGGCCGAGCGATTCTCACAGAAGAAGCTCTAAAAAGCAGGCCAAAGAGCAGTCCAAAGACCGTGCCCCCTAAGTGCGCGGCATAGGCCACGCCTCCCCCAAAGCCTTCCGGGGTCGCCCATAGGTTGGCGAGGTCCACCAGTAAAAACAACGGCACAATAAGCAGGGTTGGCAGATAGATAGACCCATACTGCCCGGGCATCGGAGAAACAAAATACAAAAATCTGATTCTTAATCGGGTTTCGGCCACACAATAGAAAGCCAGCAAGGCACTGACCGAAGCACTCGCCCCCACCATGGGAACTGTGCCATGCACATCTGAAAGTAAAAACCCCCAGCCGCCCGCAAAGCCACCTAGGACATAAATTACTAAAAGCAGACCACTGCCAGCGAGAGCCTCCACTGCCGCACCGATAAAAATTAAAAACGAGATATTCGAAAGCAGATGAATCCAGTTTGAGTGGGAAAACTGGTAGGTCAGCCACGCAATGGGTTTATTTTTAATGGAACTCAAACCAAACTTATAAAGAATTTGTTCTTGGTATTTCGAGCGGAAGGTCGAAAAGTCCTTTTGCCATTGGGCGATCTGCACGTCATCCCCATAAAAGACTGTCTTTTCGGCAGAGCTAACGAAGCGTGAGTCTCTAAGAGCAAAAGCCCCGAGGACTCCCAGTTGTTCAGAGTCATGACTTTGCACCTCGCGCACCCACCCAGGCAAAAGCGCTTGCTGATCTGCTGGCAAAGCTTGTACGAACTGATAATACAAACGGCCCGTCAACGTCAGACCCTCTTGTTCAAGCAACGGTGAGACTGACAGAGTTGACTTCATACCACTAAAGATAAGAACGAAAATAAAAACATTGAGCGCCACCAACGTGAGCGTCAAGGGATAGCGTTGATAATGACGGACGTCCTCAGGACACGGCAGAATCATGGAACCTCGTACTTCTCTTTAAAGAGCTCAATAAAGGATTTTCCATTTTTCGTGGCACTTGCGGGCTGACGGCCCTTGCTGTTGCTGCCTTCTTTGCCTGGCTCGCGCAAGGCCCAGACTCCGCGAACAAAGCGTTTTTCTAAGGCCGCTTGCAACGCAGGAACTTTTTGTAATTCTGTTAGAATTTCTAAATTTCCAACGAAGTCTTTGTTCGTGTACTTGTCTTCAGACTTTAAAAGCTGAACACTCCACAACTCCCCTTCGGCTTTTTCTAAATCTCGAGGCGTCCCGTCATCAGCAAGATAACGTGCCAACGCACAAGATGAAGAAGGAGTTTCACAAGCTTTGTCTAAATACTTATCTTGTTCTGCTTCGCTGGCGGCGACGTATTTTGCCAAATAAGCAAAATCACGAACGTTGGAGGATTGGCTCCATAAAAACGCATCAGCCTCTTTGTTTAAACATTCTGAGGTCACCGCATCTAAAAGAAAAAGGGCTAACGCAGCATCAAGCCGAGCGGCTCCTACCAAGTCTGTGTCTTTCATTTCTTTGCAAATCAAAGAGTCTGGAGCTGAGGAGTCCTTATAAAGACCCGCTTGTAAAGAATAATAAGTTTTAAAGAAGCCAAGGACGCCGACCAATAACAAAAATAGAAAACTCATGCGCATCCAAGAGGCAATAAAGCGCGACTCTAAAGGATGGGGGCCATCGTCAAAGTTCTTTTTTAAGGTAACGACAATCGTGTCAGAGGCTCTTTCATGGAAAGCTCGGCGCAACGGATGGCTTGCGATTTCCAGAAAGGGCACTGCAAACAATAAAAAACCCGAGCACCATAGCAACGAGCGCAGCAACGCTTGATTCAAACTCAGGCGCTCTTGTTCATGGGGATAGGCTTGTACGCGTAACTGTAAAAACAATTGTCCAGGAGTCGCTTGCCAATAATATAAAAAAGCTGTTTGCAGAAGCACCACCACAGCAAAGACCGAAGCTAAAACAAGCATCGCTGCCAGCGCACCTTGTGAGGAACCTGCATCTAATAAAAAGAAAGTTTTAGTCTGACGAATCATCCCGGCCATGAGCAAACTAACAACCGGAGAAATTATTAGAAAATCCAAAATGAAGGCGATAAAACGATCCGACACCGAAGCTATCGGTGTCTGTTTACTTTTTATATTTTTGGGGACCGTTTCCGGAGCCGATAAATCTGCAATCACCATACAGAACGTATCGGCCTGGGACAGAGAAGACTAAAGGGACTTAGCGCGTGAAACTAATGGCATGAACTCGACCTTCTTCATCTAACGCGAAGTGGGCCTTACCCAAGATCTGATTGCCGGTGCCGACCAAAGTATAAATTTGCTCTGTCGCAGTACTTTGTTCAGACATGCTGACTTTGTTATAGCTCATTCCGAAGGCTTCAGAGTACTTCATTAAGAAATCCACTTTGTCGTCAATAGCCATTGGGTACTCACCGGCTTGTGCATCGATGAACTCTAAGCTTTCGATGCGACCTTGGCCGACTTTCATCCCGTACTTGCCCTCTAAATATCCAAAAATCAACTCGTCACGAACTGTGGGGGCTTCGGCTAGATTTGCAGTCAAAGAACTTTTATCTGACGAAAGACGTCTGGCAAGATCATGTTCCCATTTAACATCTTTAATAAAACTTGTCGGTTCAAAACTTGCGACGTTACGATTGCTATTGCCAGCCAAAGTGTCGGGACCTGCGACCAACCATTGATTTAGGAACACGGTCATAAGTAAGACCGAGGCAATAGATAAGACCACCATAGATTTTTGTTCTTGGGCCTTATCTTGAAGTCTTTTTCTTACTGATTGCGCTTTTGGAAATTCAATCACTTGTGCGTTCCCCATTTTAAAACCCCTCGCTAGATATCTTAGAGAATGCGAAGGTCGTGCCGTTTATAAGTCTATCTTATTCTTGCTCAGTGCAAAAGACATTTACAGACGAACAAAAGATGTTTGACGTATCGTTTTGATAATCTCATTTTGGCGCAAAAAAATCCAAATTTCACGAGTCTAGTCCAGAGCCTTTTTCACCCAAGAATCAACCCCAGACTGCATTTCCGACAGATCATAGTAAAGAACTTTATCCAGCTGCACCCCGTTGTTTTCAATGCGGTGCTGGCCATGACTTACATATAGTGCCTCAGGAATAGAAATTCTCACTCCACGACCCACTTCTTCTAAGGGATACCACACGCCGACAAGCAACTCTCCTCGACTAGGGCCACCTAACAAAGGAGCTTTGCGGAACTCTTTAAGAGCTTGAGCCACCATTTCAGCGACAGAGGATGTTTTGTTGTCAACTAAAACGCGGACGTCTCCACGATAGCAATTTTCATTGGCAAAGGTTTTTAAAAGAACTTCTTTGTGTTGATCTAAAACTGCCAACTGTTCTTCGTCTTGCAATCTATTGGGTAATTCAGCAAGGCCCTGTTGTTTGGCGCGTGGACGAATCAAGCGGCCAATTTCTTCAGGCTGACAGATCAAGGTTGAAAGAAATCTTAAGCCCGCAACAAAGTTACCACCAGAATTACCGCGCAAGTCTACAACCAAGTGACGCACACCTTTTAGGTTCTTTTGCAAATCTAGCATCTGCTCTTCATTAAAGAAGTTTGCCCGAAAAGATGGGACTTGCACCAGGGCTGAATCATTTTTTAACTTTTCCACCGTGATGGCTTCAGATCTTTGAATCACGGCCGTCTTTAAAGCGTACGTATTTTTTGTTGAGCCTCTTTGAATCAGATACTGACCCGATTCGGACTGGGCTTCCCAAGGGTTGGGTTGCTGACCATTGATGGATTCAATTACATCACCTTTTTTTAATCCAACCAGTGCCGCTGGGGATTGAGGATGCACCTTAAAGATGACCAACTCACCATCGACAAATTCACTTTCTATACCGGTTTCTTGGCTTTCACCCTGCCAAATTTTCTTTACGTCTGACGAGTCATACACTTCTAGATGCGAAACATTCAGAAGACCTAAAACATTATTGATATCTTTAATAACTAATTTTTTTTGCGAATAAGGCGTCACCAGTCGACTGCGACGATGACAGAGGCGTTTCCATTTATTGACTTGCGTATCATCAAGAAAAATTTTTTCTGCGACAAGATCGCAGACGATTGGATACGGATTTACAAAGGTCTTGTGGACCGAAAAATAGTAAGCAGTACAAGCACAGCTTATGACGAAAAGAACGGCGAGAAGTCGCTTCATGCTAGTTCCAGAAATAACGAAAACCGAGTGATAAACACTCGGCTTCCGTTTTCAATAAAATTGAAAATTAAGCTGCCACTTTTTTCTTACGAGCCGCTGACGGATCGATGTGGTATTGCTTCACTTTACGGTACAAAGTCGCGCGACCGATACCCAAAGCTTTAGCGGCTTCAGTTAGGTTGCCTTTGTATTGTACGATCGCATTTTCAATGGCGTGAGCTTCAAGCTCTTCCATTTTCTGTACGTTCGCAGATGACACTGGTGCAGACGGGAACTGAATCACGTTGCCACCCGTTGTTTCTGAATTGATAGGGCTTGAACCCGACATCAAAGCAGGAACACCCGCAGTCAATTGTTGTCTGAAAAATGCGTTATCCAAACCTTCACGCCATTGTGAAGATGAATAAGCTTGAACTGTCACATCGTGTGTCTCCCAGTACTTCTTTGCGCTCTCGATTGTTTCCTGGTTATCGCTCACCACGATCATTACTGTGCGTGACATCTATTCCTCCCCTTTTGAAACATAAACTAATGCTATTTGACTCACTTTGTACCTATCGGCGTATCACGCTGAGAATAAAGGGCCAGATGCAATTATTTTTTGAGACACTTCAAAGGGCTTAAAACACTGGACTTTTAAAAGATCGAATTTGAGACTTGACGAGGTTTCTGGACGTTCGGCTGTGAAATTTACGAATATTGCGGCCCTTCTCATATATAAGAGAGGCCCTCTTTTTTTATTCAATACAAGCTTTGACGAATTCAGAAGCGGCGGCCGAGAGAACTCCTGTGCGACGCTTGATGAATTTCATTTGGAACTTAAGGGATTCTTGCGGAAGGACATCGACGAGCTTTCCTGATTTTAGATCTTCTTCTATTAGAAATTTGGGCAACACTGAAACTCCTAAGCCTTGTAAGACCATTTCTTTATGAGCAGTCAGATTGTTGCTTGAGATTTTAATTTGCGCCCTTGGATGCTCCTTACGTAGCTTTTCTAACGTGGGGAATCTGCGTGTCGAGATGTCATCGATTTCACGGGAGCCAATGAAGCTTTCTAAGACTTCTGCTTTCTTTTTAAGGTCCTTGCGCACAACTAATTGATAAGGGATTTGTTTGGTCGCAAAGATTTGCAGTTTTTCTGGCAGCTCTGGGACGTGAAAGAAGATTCCAATCTCGACATCACCGTTCATGATCTTTTCAAAGAGCATAGATGCGGGACCGGAATAGATATTCGGGTAAACTTTCGCATGAGCGGCAAGATAGCCTTTTAAAACTTCAGGAATAAAGTGACTTGCGACGGGTTCTGCTGCCGCGATAAGTAAGGGCCCCTTGCATTCCCCGCCGATGTTGCCCAGGGATTGTTTTAGGTCCTCCACGGTGCCAAAGATCTGGCGACAGTATTCAAACACTTCTTGCCCCGGCTTGGTCAGCTGCACATTGCGCCCGACCTTTTCAAAGAGCTTAAAACCCATGTCGCCTTCCAAAAGCTTTACCATGCGACTGATCGCTGGCTGCTGGATGCGCAGGACCTTAGAGGCCTTGGTAAAGCCCTGTTCTTTGGCAACAACATAGAAGTATTGGAGGTGCAGTAAATTCATACATACCTTTTTAGCATGGATTGTATCTAAATTATATATTTCTTTAAAGTAGCTAACCAGCCTATAAGCGACCTCACTTAGGAGGTCCAATGAAATTCTTAGCTATTCTCTGTGCCATGCAAATATTCGTCACCGCCAAAGCTTTGGCTTCGGGCTGTGGACGCTACGACACATACCGCGAAATTCACACGATCGAAAAATCAGTCACAACTCCCGCATGGAATGATTATGAGGTCACGACAAACACTGCCGAGGCAATCACTTTGCGCAATAAAGCTTCACAAGAACTTGTCACCTTAGAATGGGAAAAGTCGGAATACTATCACGGCAACTATGAAAGCGAAAAAACACCTGGTGATTTTATTGATAGCTTCTATACCAATGATCTTATTTTCGAAGAAGGCAATGGCTGCGGTCCGGTGTATGAGTGCATCACGGGTCAAATAGTTTTAGTTGTGGTGAATAAGCAAAAACATATCGCACGAACATTCGTCTATCCGCCCGTCCGCGAAGCCTCAGAGTTTTGGGGATTTCCGCTTCTGTTAAATACCAAAAAACTTTTACCGGTTTTTGGCAACATGAGGCTGCCAGGGACACCCATGAGTGATGAGGACGGAAAAGATATTTTGAATAAAAATCAGTGCCGGTACGGTAATTGGTAAAGCTGGGAAGCAGGACAAAAAATGCCGGTTCATCACCGGCATCTTTTTTTATCCTGCGCATCTATTCGCAATCTTCCTTATAATAACTCTTCCGAGCAGCATTGCAGTCTTCGCGATCCTTGAAAGTATCCAAAGTGACTTTCGTACTTTCAACAATCAAGATCAGCTGGGAAGTTCCGTTTGTGTAGATGTACTCACAACGCTCTGGCGCAGCGTCTCTTTCCTCTTTGGCCCAATCACAAATGCGGCTTGAGGTATAGTCACTGTCGCAATCAACGTCCTTGATCGCTTGAGCATATTTCCAGTCAGCGACTTCCAGGCATTGTTTTACAGCAACAGCGTCACGAACTTCTGGCCCTGCCGCGCAAACACAAGTTTTGCTGTAAGCGGAAATAGACAGCAATAAGGTAACAAAAAATAAAAGTGGTTTCATAGTGCCTCCAAGCCCGGGCATTTTGCAATCACCGGGCCAGTCTTGGCGGGACACTATGGCCCCTTAAAAATAAAAAACGCCGGTTCATCACCGGCGTTTTTCTTATTTGCTGAAATCCACAGAGCACTGCCCCTGAAAAAGGTACGGCGTACCTATTCGAGCAAGCTTCTTAACATCCACGCGTTTTTTTCGTGTAACTGCATACGTTGAGTTAACAAGTCAGCACTCACTTCATCGCCCGCTTTTTCTGTGCGCGGGAAAAGGGAACGTGCTGTTCTGACAACGGCTTCTTGGCCTGCGACCAATTGTTTGATCATCTCTGTCGCAGAAGGAACACCTTCTGGTTCTTCAATCGTCGTAAGCTTTGCGAATTCTTTGTATGTGCCCGGAGCCGCCACACCCAATGAACGGATGCGCTCTGCAATTAAGTCTACCGCTAAGGCAAGCTCTGTGTACTGCGCTTCAAACATCAAATGCAATGTTTGGAACATAGGTCCTGTGACATTCCAATGGAAGTTATGTGTCTTAAGATAAAGAGTGTAAGAGTCTGCCAAAAGACGCGAAAGACCTTCGGCGATTTTTTGACGATCATTTTCTGGGATACCGATATCGATTTTTGCTGATTTAGCTGCTTTCGAAGATTTAGCCATGGGTTTCTCCTATAGAAACTAAAGTCTAAAGAAAGAACCTCTCCGAGGAAAGACTAAAACCCCAACACTGCGCATCCCAAGCAAATTGCCGCAAACTATTTGTTCCGCGCCAGCCCCGAAAGTTAAGGAGCTGAGTCCGAGGCAAAAAAAAGCCAAGTCTTGGGGACTTGGCTTTTTAAGTTTAATACTGCTTCAATGTCGCGACCGATAGTCGCTGCACTCTGCCGGCTGAAGCCGACGACTATCTACGGCCTGATTTGATCTTAACTTGAAGTTTAGAGATCAAGTGGACAGCCATTTTTTCTTGGACTTTACACATTTTCAATTCGTCACGACGGTAAGAACGTTGTGAGGGTGTCAAAGTTCCTGTTTCAAGTTCCATTTCGTAATCAAGCTTTGAAGAACGGATGCCTTCTAGTTCTTTTGTTTGTTGCTTGAAAAGCTTTGTAACGCCAGAAAGAGGAGCAACTTCGATCCACTCTTCTTTACCGCGGTACCAGCTCACCATACGTAGGAAACGAGCTTTGTTTTTCGCTAACGTGAATTTTGGGAAGCTTGAATCGGTAAGCTCAAGGATGTTTTCGATTTCATCCAGGTTCAGGTCGTCTTCTTCGCCTTCCATCAACAAATTGCCAGGCATCGCAGCTAGGGCTTCTTCGATATCGTCGTCCATGTCTGCTTCAAAAGCAGATGTCTTTTTCGTTTCTTTCTCGTTTTCTAAGTCCGAGTCTAAGTCAGAGTCGATCATTTCATCAGCGTGCGTTGTGTTGCCTGGATTGATCAAAGCGAGCCTCCCCAAAAGTGCGTCATACATTCTTCATGATTAAAGAGCGCCCAGTTATATCTCAACTTTCATGATGACACAACATGTTAATTGCATGAAAAAAGGTGAATTTTGCGAAAATAAGCTCTGAAACGCGAGAGCTTATTCCACTTCCATGTCTAATTTTCATGCCGAAAAATAAGGCATCTTCATCTTATCGCCGTCACATCGACTCGGAAGCTTCCGGGGTTTTTCCAGAAGTACGAAGGCGAGGCTTTGATTTCAATGCGATTCAGAGCCCGGCCATTGATGTACACCTCACGCATCGATCCCGCCCCCAAACGACCGTTCATGGGCGTCACGAAGGCATAGCTACCATCCATCGCCACAATGCGCACTTGCTCGATTTCGATGTTATTGGTGAAACCGACTAAACGAATTTTTATGATGCGGCTCAGATCCCTGCGCGGAAAGAAAGCAAATGTCCTAGAACCTGATTTGTCTGTTTGCCCAGTACCTAGGGTGTAGGGAATTTCGTTACCCCAAGGAGGCGGCTCGCCTGGATGTGGCGGAGGATAATTTGGATTTCCCGGGTTGCCTGGGCTGCTTGGAGGAGGCGTGCCTGGATCCGGATACGAGTCGTCAGGCAGCGGGCTTGGGACACCTTGTGCGCCTGCAACAGAGCTAAAAGAAAAAAACAAACAAAAGAGAATCAGTATTGATTTCATAAGGCCTCCAGCAGAAGCAATCCTAGGAGACCTTATAAAATTTGTGAATGGAACCTTGTAAAAACTGTTTCTAATCAGGTTCAGCTTAGTCCCAGCGCATGTGTTTTACGGATTCTCCAGAATCTCGCAGCTCACGCAAGGAATCAATTCCGATGGCCAAATGCTTTTCAACAAAATTCGCTGTAACCTTACGGTCACTTTCTTCGGTTTTTACGCCGTCTGGAATCATCGGATTATCAGAGACTAACAACAAGGCTCCACGCGGGATTTCATTCACAAAACCCGTTAAGAAAATCGTGGCTGTTTCCATATCCACGGCCATGGCACGAGTTTTTGCCAAATATTCTTTAAAGGCTTCGTCATGCTCCCACACGCGGCGGTTCGTCGTATACACTGTGCCCGTCCAATAATCGCACTGGTGTTTGGCAATCATCGCCGACACGGCCTTTTGCAAACGGAACGAAGGCAATGCGGGAATTTCTGCAGGCATATATTCATTACTTGTGCCCTCGCCGCGAATCGCCGCGATTGGCAATACGAAATCACCCAATTGGTTTTTCTTTTTTAGACCGCCGCATTTTCCTAAGAACAAAGCAGCCTTGGGATTGATGGCAGACAAAAGGTCCATGCATGTCGCAGCCAAAGCACTGCCCATGCCGAAATTCAGAATCGTGATGTTTTCGGCCGTTGCCGTTTGCATAGGCTTATCAAGACCGCGCACGGGGACGTTAAATTTGTCAGCAAACATTTTTACGTAATTGCTAAAGTTCGTCAGCAAAATGTACTGACCAAATTCATTCAGAGGAACTCCGGTGTAACGAGGCAACCAGTTTTCGACAATATCCTTTTTCGTTTTCATTTTTTTCTATCCAGTTCTGCGGGCTCCGCCCGCTCCACATTCTGCAGCCGAGGCCGCCATCCTTATCAATTTTGTTCGTCTGATAAAGTGATTTAGGCTACCATGACTTTCAACAGAATAAAAGAGGGCTTAATATGAGTTCTACACAAAACAACATCCTGATGGAAATCGCGCCACGAATTGTATCGTTAGGGGGACCTTCGGTTCACCGCCTTATGCCTTATGCAAAAAAACGCATGATCGGACCTTTTATTTTCTTCGATTACTTTCCCGCGACCGAATTCGCCGCGGGCGAGGGCATGAACGTACGCCCCCACCCACACATTGGACTTTCCACTTTAAGCTATTTATTAGAAGGAAAGGTTCTGCACCACGACAGCCTTGGCTGCAAACAAGTCCTCTCCCCGGGTGACGTCAATTGGATGACGGCGGGCAAAGGAATTTCACATTCCGAGAAAGTCCCTGAGGAGTTGCGCGGCAAAGCCCATCGCTTACATCTTTTACAATTTTGGGTGGCCTTGCCAGTGCAGCATGAAGACACCGAGCCCTCATTCACGCATCATCCGCAAAGCAGCATTCCTCGCTTCGAAGAAAAGGGCGCCGACATTTCCCTGATC
This sequence comes from Bdellovibrio sp., assembly GCA_013360185.1. Taxonomy (GTDB): domain Bacteria; phylum Bdellovibrionota; class Bdellovibrionia; order Bdellovibrionales; family Bdellovibrionaceae; genus Bdellovibrio. Next base: position 4,422 of record JABWCO010000048.1, on the reverse strand, counting down.
GCGGGGAGCGCTTTTGACCGGACGTCCCCGGTAAAAACTTATTCGCCTTTATTTTTTATGGATGTGAAGCTTAACGCCGGCCAAGTTTTTGAATTCGATCCTGGCACACAGGAACTCGCTTTTTTTATCATCGCCGGACAGCTGTCCTTAGGAGAAAAAAATATCGCTCCCGATGACTTTGTCATCTTAGAACACGATTCTTCTTTAAAGGTCACCGCGACGACGGCAACACATTTTGTCGTTTTAGGTGGAGAATCCTTCCCTGAACCACGCCATATTTTTTGGAACTATGTTTCGTCATCAAAAGACAAAATTGAAATGGCGAAAGAACAATGGCGCAATGGCACCTTCCCGATGGTCCAAGGTGAACCCGATATCATCCCCTTACCAGCAGGCAGTTAAAGCACAAAATAAAAAAGGTGCCGGTCTCCCCGACACCTTTTTTTTATGAGCTCGCGCGAAGCTCTTAGTGCCCTGATGCTCCCGCGGAACCAACACCAGTTTCAGAACGGACTTCCTGCATCGCATAGCCTTCGCGATCCAAAGCCGCCTGACTGCTTGAATCAAACATCGATACCAACCAGATGGTGATAAAAGCCAACGGCATCGAGAAAATTGCCGGCGACGTGTACGGAAAGAAAGCACTGCCTTCGGGATTTCCCAAAGTCACTTCCCAAACCGAAGGCGACAAGATCGTCAACGTGACCGCCGTGACTAAACCGACGAATCCCCCGACGAAGGCTCCGCGTGTTGTGCAGTTGCGCCACAACACCGCCATAAAGAGCACCGGAAAATTAGCCGATGCCGCAACGGCAAAGGCTAAAGAAACCATGAACGCAATATTTTGCTTTTCAAATACGATTCCCAAAAGAACGGCCACAACCCCCAAGGCCACCGTGGTGATACGTGATACTTTAAGTTCCGAAGTGGAATCAGCTTTGCCCTTTTTAATCACGGTCGAATACAAATCATGTGAGACCGCAGAAGCCCCGGACAAAGTAAGTCCGGCAACAACTGCCAAGATAGTCGCAAAGGCCACCGCCGAAATAAATCCCAAAAACACACTGCCACCCACGGCCGCTGCCAAATGCACGGCTGCCATGTTGCCGCCACCCAATAAGCCACCTTTCGCATCCAGGAATTCTGGATTGCGAGACACTAATACAATAGCACCAAAGCCGATGATGAAAGTCAGAATATAAAAATAACCAATCCACGTCGTTGCCCAGAACACTGATTTACGAGCTTGTTGCGCATCCGGCACAGTGAAAAAGCGCATCAAAATATGCGGCAATCCGGCCGTACCAAACATCAACGCCATACCGAACGAAATTGTAGAGATCGGATCTTTCACAAAGTTTCCCGGCGCCATGATCGAAGTCCCCTGATGGAGGGCCTCTTCCGGCGGTACTCCCTTGCTCAACGCCAAATCTGTTTTAATACGAATTGCTTCGGCAAAAAAAGCCTCTGCAGAAAAGCCGAACTTCCATAAAACCATAAAGGCCATAAATGAGGCTCCGGCCAAAAGCAAGCCGGCCTTTATGATCTGCACCCAAGTGGTGGCCGTCATGCCACCGAAGAGAACATAAATCATCATCAAGGCGCCGACAATCACTACGGCCATCCAATATTCAAGTCCGAAAAGAAGTTTAATCAATTGCCCCGCGCCGACCATTTGGGCAATCAGATAAAAGGCCACGACGACTAAGGTCCCTGATGCTGCAAACGTGCGAATCGGCGCTTGCTTAAAGCGATAAGCAGCGACGTCCGCAAAAGTGAATTTACCCAAGTTGCGTAAACGCTCTGCCATAAGAAAAGTTAAGATCGGCCAACCGACTAAAAAGCCAATAGAATAAATCAGGCCATCATAGCCATTGACCATGACGGCAGCAGAAATTCCCAAGAACGAGGCTGCCGACATAAAGTCACCCGCGATGGCCAAGCCGTTTTGGAATCCGGTGATGCCGCCACCGGCGGTATAAAAATCAGCTGCGGATTTTGTTTTAGCTGCCGCCCATTTAGTAATCCACAAAGTTCCGACCACAAAAAGACCAAACATAACAATCGCCACAACGTTGACCGGCTGCTTTTCTAGTTGCCCCAGATCGCCACCTGCCGCTAAAGCACGTGTGGTCATTAAGGCGATGCTCAGACTGAAGAAAATTTTAGTGAATGAATGTTGCATCTATTTTGTCTCCTGCAAAATTTCTTGAGTCAGCTTGTCAAACTCTGCATTGGCCCGACGAACGTAAATTCCGGTGATAATAATTGTAAAGACAATGACTCCTAAACCAATCGGAATGCTTAAGGTCATCACTCCTTCACCGATCGTTTGCGCTAAATAGTCTCTTTTAAAAGCCACCAGATAAATGTATCCGTAATACACCAGCATCATGACTGCCGTCAGACTCCAGCCATAAAAATTTCGGGTACGGACCAATTTTTGATATTTGGGATTCCTAGAGATTTCGAGTAAACGTTTTTCAATCATGATGTTGTTACCCCCAACACCAGTAGAACACGCGATCCTAGCAACAACAATAATTATCCATGTCCGATCCTTAAGGGTCATTTGTGTCGAAAAACAGTGCCAACAATAAAGTTCCAAGGTACTTTCGAAATCAAGGAGAACCCATGAAATCGTTGTCCAAGATCCTCTTTCCCGTTGCCGCAATTCTTAGCTTGGCGCCCTTTATCTCTTCAGGAGTCTCGTTGTTAATGGGTGTGCTTTTAGCGGTTGTCTTCGGCAATCCCTATTTAGAACAATCACGCAAACTCACACAAAAACTTTTACCTTTGTCAGTCGTCGGTTTGGGCGCCGGAATGAATTTGCATGTCATTGGCAAAGTAGGTTTGCAAGGTGTCGGCTACACCATCGTGGGAATTTCATGTGCCTTGCTGTTGGGAACTCTTTTGGGGAAACTCTTTAAAACTTCGCCTGACACCTCACTTTTGGTCACCGTCGGCACGGCCATCTGTGGCGGCAGCGCCATCGCCGCTGTGGCTCCGGTTATTCGCGCAAAATCACACGAAGTGTCTGTTTCGTTGGGTGTGGTTTTCCTGTTAAATTCTTTGGCTTTGTTCATATTTCCAGCCGTGGGCCATTACTTCCATCTTTCTGAAGTGCAATTTGGTTTATGGAGTGCTTTAGCGATTCACGATACCAGCTCTGTTGTGGGAGCAGCGATGCAATTCGGCCATCAAGCACTGGAAGTCGGCACCACAGTTAAGCTGGCGCGGGCCTTGTGGATCGTCCCGGTGGCGTTTGCCATAGGGCTCATTTACACCAAGAAAAATTCGGCCGCAGCGGCAACAGGAAAAGCCAAAAAGCCGTGGTTCATTCTAGGCTTCTTACTGGCCGCAACTTTAGTCACCTATGTCCCCGAATTAAAATCAACTGGAGACATCGTGAATACGCTGGCCAAAAGAACTTTGGTATTAACATTGTTCTTAATCGGCACAAGTCTTACGCGTGAAACGATTCGCAACGTTGGCGCTAAACCCTTTTTACAAGGTGTGACGTTATGGATTCTTGTCGCTAGTGGCACACTTGGCGCTTTGTTGGCCGGCTGGATTCACTAAGGATTCAATGACAGGTACAAGGAAAGATCGTCCAAATCTGCTGCCCCAAGATGGTGAAGTTTACTTTTATCCAGATTTTTTTTCACAACAAGAAAGTGATCTCTTTTTTGCAGCCCTACTAAAAGAAGTCTCTTGGAAGCAGGAACCCATAGTCTTATTCGGAAAAAAAGTAATGCAACCAAGATTCACGGCCTGGTATGGAGATGAAAGTTTTCCCTTATACTCTTTCTATAAAATAAAGAAATAAGGCGATAGGTATAAAATTAATGAAATTAAATACGTATGAAGCAACGAAAAGTTTATTCGCTAATTCACAAAAAAACTCTAACATTGAACTGTTTAACGATGAGTATAGCAAGCGGTACATGTATGTTAACTTACCATACAACAACTATAGCTTCTTGAGGAGGGTTTATTCTTTGATATGTTTTTTCAAATCATTGATATAATCAGGCAGATGTTTGTAAAGGTATTTTTTCTTTCTTGGTTTTTTCTCTGAGAGAGCATAGCTTGCAAGAATCGGCATAGCTATCGTAGCATCGCTATAAACTACCACATGATTTTTCACCTCTTCACTTCGTATTTTACCCCATGATATGGCCTCTGACGGTGTTGCCCCGGAGAGCCCACCCCATTGTGGCGCATCCGTAGTAATCTGAATGAAGTAGTCGTGCCCTCCTTTATTAATATCCAGTATCTGCGCTAAGGTAGGTTGTGTTTGCATATAGAAATTTTTCGGAGAACCACCACCAATACTAATTACCCCGTTTTTTTTACTGTTAAAGATAATGGCTGTGGATTGAAGAACATCCAGGTCGGTATCTATAATAATACCTTTCC
>JABWCO010000047.1 GCA_013360185.1 Bdellovibrio sp. | reverse complement strand
GATTTTCTTGTCAGGCCATTGGTTCTTTAGATGCTTCTGCGATTACTGCAGGAACATTGGATGCGGGTCTGATTCCTAATTTAGATATCGCGAAGATCACTACCGGTACTTTATCAATTGCTCGCGGTGGTACGAACTCAAACACCGCACTTAGTAACAATCGCGTGATGATTTCAAATGGCGGTGCCATTGTTGAAAGTGCAGCGATCACGGCCAATCGTGCCTTGGCGTCTAATGCAAATGGTCTGCCCGTTGCTTCTGCTGTCACAGATACTGAGCTTGGTTATTTGTCGGGTGTGACTTCGGCGATTCAAACTCAGCTCAATGCCAAAGCTTCTAGTGCGGGTTGGGCTAACTATAGCGTGATTGGCACCAATAACTCTGGCGCCATGACCGCAATCTCGGGTTCTACATCGGGAACTATTCTGCAACATTCGGCAACGGGACCTGTTTATTCCACGGCAACTTACCCATCTACGACGACAGCGAATCAATTGCTCTTCTCGGCAGCTAATAACACGGTTTCGGGACTGGCTAGTGCGAACAACGCCGTTTTGATGACAAATGGTTCTGGTGTTCCCGCCTTCCAAGCGCTTACTGGTGATCTTTTTGGTCAGTATGCCCTTCTCGCGGGCCGCTCTGGTGGACAGATTCTTAGAGGCGGAACTGCCGCGAGTAACACGCTAACACTGGATTCGACAGCTGATGCGACGAAGGGAAATATTATCTTGGCACCATCTGGCGGCAACGTCGGGATCGGGACGACGAATCCTCAACGACTGTTGCATGTTGCGAGTAGTTCAGGAACATCTATGATATTAGACAATACCTCTGGTGGTTTAGATCAAAAGAAGAGATATATAAATGTTGGTACATTTGGATCCGGATCGATGGCTTTTGGTAAATTTTCTGATGATATGTCTGGGACGACTAATCATATGGTGATTGATACAGACGGCAAGGTCGGGATTGGCACGACAAGTCCATCAAGTCGACTACATATCGATGCCGACAATGGAAACGAGGCTGAGGTCGTTGTTGGAAACCAGCTGTTCAATTCTTATGGTTCTCGAACCGGAATACAAATTGGCAACAACAGCGCTATTTCTGAACTGTTAGTGGGTCAAGATTCCACACATTTTTTAAATATGGCTTGGATGTACAATGCTACTCCGAATAATGCATATGCAGCGATTTCCACAAGTAACTCAAGTCTTCCACTTATCCTTCAATCGAGTGGCGGAAACGTAGGAATTGGCACGACGGCACCTACAGCGAATCTCCAAGTCGGCGACGGAACGGGGAACAAAATATTATCAGTTTTTGCGTCCGACACAGGGCAGGCCGGCGTGAATGTCGGGGCATCAACATCAAATCGCTGGGCAATGTTTAACGACGTGGATCGCACTTTCAATATTTTTTCCGACCATTCTGGAACGGGGCAAGGCTCTGGCACTGCGTTTACAATCCTACCAAATCTAAATGTCGGCATAGGGACTAAGACTCCGGCAGGTAAGCTAGATGTAGCGGGCTCATTCTATGCGAGCACAGGAACATTGATGGTTAGGGATCAGGGGGTTGTGAGTGAAGGTGGTGAGATAAATTTACTAGGGCAGGGTGCATATAATAATATTGCTATTGATAACTTGAATGGAAATGTGCGTATTTTTTCAGGCTCAGCTAGTGCAGATAAAATGCTTCAAGTCTTTAATGCGGGCTCTGCCAGCACCATGGGGATGTATGTTCAGGGGTATGTCGGGATCGGCCTTATGAACCCCACGTATCAACTTCAACTCTCGACCGACTCTGCGGCGAAACCCGGAACCAGTACATGGACCATCGCTTCTGATGAAAGACTGAAAGATATTCGCGCGCCGTTCACTCGCGGGTTGGCGGCAGTGAATGACTTAAATACAGTTTATTTCAATTATAAAAAGGACAATGCTTTAGGTCTGCCCTCTGAAAAAGAGTATGTGGGTATTAAAGCGCAGGATGCTCTGCGTGCGGTTCCAGAGGCTGTCAGCGTGGATGAGCAGGGTTATCTGCATGTTACGAATGATTCGATTATTTGGACGGCGATCAATGCGATCAAGGAATTGTATAGTAAGTTCCAAGGGCAGGACCAAGAAATTACGGCATTAAAAGCCGAAGTGGCCTCATCAAGAGCTGAAAATGAGCAGCTTAAGATAAATCAATCTGCGATGAAAGATTATCTGTGCAAGAAGGATCCGGACGCTATTTTCTGTCGTTAGGGCAGAGGAACGCCCATCTGCTCATCACCTTTACGATTTTCCAGCGTTTGAAAATCTGCTTCTCATTTTGAGACAGCTCTTTAGTTTTGTCTCAATCATACCGACAAAGGTTTAGGTCTATCTATCCAAGGGACGGGGTGGTCGACACTGGAATGGAGCCTTTTATGCTAAAAAGATCCTTAAGCTTAAGGAAGTATTTCCTTTTTGCCGCCCTGGTTGGCTTGGTGTCGCAATACCAGAATTGTTCTAAAGTAAACTTTGGGGCATTAGATAGCTCTGTCGTCCCGCAGTCTGTTCGGACATTTAAACCCGCCTTAGCGACAGCAAACAGTGACTGCATTCTTTGTCATGGGAAAATAGAAGGCAATCTTATCACCACTCAACACAGTGGAAAGCTTCAGGGGACTTGGGGAACTTTGGATATGTATTCGTCTATCGCGGGTCAAGAAGACAATCGAAGCTGGTTCCGAGCCCATGTGGGTATTGAAATGACTCCGGAAGAACAAAAGATGCTGGCGAATTCTGGAAGTGGTGTTTCTGCGACTTATCTGACTTCACATATCAAAGGCAGTGTCTATGTTCCCCAGATTCTTTTGCCTTATGTTGAACAAGGTAAAGTGAGTGCCTCATTGCAGTTCTTAAAGAATAAAAATATTCTCAGAAGCAGCACTCCGGCAAGTGTATCTTCAGTCGCGGAATATTTGGATGCTATTTTAAATGGAAGATCTGATTACTATCGAAACTTGCTGGCCAAGAACATTTACACAGGCGAAGTGAACGACTTTAAAGATGTCCTGACGTCTGTCCGCGAAGTGGCATCAGTTAAAGTCGGTGCGTATAGCGTTGATGAAATTAAGTCGTTACTTGGGTCCACGTCTATGAAGAGCTATCCTGCTTCCGGTGCTTTAATAAGTCAGATTCAGGATCTGGGGGGAGCTTTTAAAAATGTGGAAGGCCAGGTTTTAGAGTGTGATGGTGATTTAGTTTTTAACGGACCTGTGGCTCTTAAAAATTTGATTATCAAATCTAATACTGGTTGTCGTATCTATTCGACTTCGACCATATTCGTCGAGGCTCCCGCGGGAGTTTCAGAGCGCGAAGGGATTCAATTCTTGGGAGGTTCCCAAGCAAATCTTCAGCTTATTAGTGCACGCGCCGTGGTCTTTGGTTTAGGAAGCTGTTCTGCGAAAATAGACTATTCTCCCTCGGCGGAGTTAGGAAGTGTGGGGCGCCGGTATATCACTCGAGATAAAGCTGAAGCATCTGATAAAGATATCCCTGTAGTTGCAGATTTTCTTGCTTTACGAAGTAAGGGAGTCACCCTGCAGGACGCTGGAGATTGTAAAAATTTGGTCGAAGCTAGCCGCAAGGTGCACTTTAAACATGTTCTTGTCAGTGCGCCAGAATTTCAAAATAGATACACTGGTGACTACCACGGTGTAGTCATAGCCCCATTCATTCTCGGCGCTATCGGTGACTTCAAGTACTCTTATGATGATGTTTTTGAAAATGTGGACATTGTCCCATTATTAAAAATAGAGAAAGTGTTCGCGGTAAAGGAATAGCGACGTTCAAGGTTTTCAAACAAAGTCAAACTTTGAAAGTTCCTAAGCGAGGATCGTCGCCGGATTTGCGACTTAATTTGAGGCAAACCTGCAACTCATTCTGAGACAAAACAATTTTTTCATATTTTTTGATCTTTTTAGACCGATAATGTTTGGGAGGGGCTGGGGATCCGTATTCCTTAAGTCCCGCAAGGGGGAATGAATGAGAATCAAAACTATCCGAGTTGCACTCGGGGTCGTTGTTTTATCTGCAGTGGCATTGTCTTTTCAAAACTGCAGCCCGGTGGCCTTTCAGAACTCTGATGTGGCATCTTCTATTAATGATCTAGAAGTTCCAATCATAAACCCAGAGGATCCACGATGTTCGTTTAATGGACAGGATTATGCCGAGGGGCAAACTGTGACCGCCTTTCAAAGTTCTTCTGTGCCTTTTGGGCACGTCTGTAATTCCGAAGTAAGGGTTTGTCGAAATGGTTCTTTTACGGGTTCGTATCCGTTTAGTGACTGTACGGCAGGGGGCGCAGAAAGTTGTCTCTTTAATGGTCAGACCATTGCTCACGGTGGCAGAGTGACGGCCTATGCCTCGTCATCGGTGGCTTTCGGCAGCAACTGTGTTGCGCAAGATCGTGTGTGCAATAATGGGGCTCTGAGTGGCAGTTATGCCTTTGGCACTTGCTCTGTGGGCGCTGCTAAAAGTTGTTTGTTCAATGGCCAAACCGTGGCCCATGGCCAGTCTGTCGTGGCATACCAGCAAAGCAGTGTGCCTTTTGGTCAATCTTGCGTTTCTCAGGCCAGAGTTTGTAACAATGGCGTCTTGTCGGGCTCCTACGCAAACAACGCTTGTTCCGTGGCGCCACAGAAACCACAGGGACCAACGTGCTCGGTTGCGATCAATCCATCGGTCTTGCGACCATTTGTGAGAGTCGGAAATCGATGTGTGACTTCCAACTATGCCATTACCTTTAACTGCAATGCCGACATTACTAAACAGCCAAATGGAATAAGAATCCAAACATTCAAATATTATAAAGATGGCTCTTCTAATTATCGGGGCTCCTCTTATTATTCTCAGGCGTACTATTCGGCGACCGGGTTGTATCCGGGTTCAAACCCTATGGTCTTACCAGCGTCGGCGTTCACGATGAATAGTGCCAGATCGGTAACTATCTCTGCGGAATTCTTGCTGCGAAATTACGGATCTGACGAAGCCTATCATCCGACCTATGGATGTAATTACGTGCAAAGGTATGACTTGAATGTGAACTTCTATGTCGGTGATCCGACGGCGGGAGATCCTAAGCTCTTTATTGAGGGGACATGGCCTTCGCTATCCTTACCTGCAAACTAGTTGAAAAAAAATATAGCTAGGAAAAGAAAAGAAGCCTTCGGGCTTCTTTTCTTTTTTGGGACTTGCTTGTGTTGAATCAAAAAAGAATTTTTGGATTTAAAAACTATTCCCTGAGGGCACTTCCGGCAGCTCTCCTGTCTCAAAATAAAACACCCGCCGTGAGTCCTTCAGGAAACCAGACCAATGTCCGATAAGAAAATGGGGTATGAACAAGGGGGAGCTTTATGAAAATCGGATCGACTTTCAAAGTGCTTATATTTGCCCCTATTGTTGCCGGTGTTATCTTGTCATTTCAAAACTGCAGTCCGGTGGCGTTTCAGGAAATAGGTGCAGCCTCCTTGGGCTCTGAATCTGCGGACCCTTGTCTAACACAACCAGACTCTGAAGCTTGCGTTTCGATTCCCACTCCGCAAAAGTGTTCCTTCAATGGGCAAAGTTACTCCGAAGGAGAAAAGGTGATCGCCTATCTGGCGTCATCTGTACCTGCTGGACAAACTTGTACTTCCGAAGAGCGCATTTGCACAGCGGGATCTTTTACGGGCTCCTATACCTACGCTGACTGCCAGGTGAACGCGCCAGCTGCTTGTTTATTTAATGGCAAAACAATTGCAAGTGGTGGCTCCGTAATAGCTTATCAAAATTCGAGCGTGCCTTATGGACAAACATGCGTTTCAGAGGCGCGAAGCTGTCATGACGGAACTTTGAGTGGTTCCTATAATTTCGAGACTTGCGCGCCAGGTGCGCCAGCAAGTTGTCTTTTCAACGGACAGTCCATTGCTCATGGCGGCCAGGTGATGGCGTATCCAACCTCATCTGTGCCCTTTGGTTCTGCGTGTGCCGGAACAATGCGAACTTGTAACAACGGAGTGCTATCAGGCAGTGGATCTTTTGCCAGTTGCTCTCCTGAATCTGCAGCAAGTTGTCTTTTTAACGGCCAAACTATTCCTCACCAGGGAACCGTCAGAGCTTACCAGACCTCTAGCGTAGCATTCGGTCAAACGTGTGCGGCCCAGGACCGCGTTTGTAACAATGGTACTTTAAGCGGGGCCTACACTTTTGCCTCTTGTTCTGTCGGGACTCCGGCAAGTTGTTTGTTCAACGGTCAAACTGTGGCGCACGGAGAAGCCGTGACGGCCTACCAAAACAGCAGTGTTGGTTATGGACAAACTTGTATTTCTCAACAGCGCACTTGTAACAACGGCAACTTAAGTGGCACCTACGTCGCTCCGACTTGTACGGTGGCTAGCTGTGTGGCGAATCAAGGTCAGGCTTGTGAATTAGATATTCGTTACTATTGGGAAAGCACACGCTTTGACAGCTTAGACGCCTGTGAGATGTACAAAGGAAATTTAGGTTTTCAAGCGCCATGCCCCGCGGCGTCTGCCGGCTATGAGTGGAGCGGCAAAACGTGCCGTTCAGACTCGGCTCCAACTAACGGAAAATGGATGGCGCGACTGTTGTGTTCAGAGTCCCGCATGGGCGTCGTCAGTTGTAACGGGACCTGCCATTAAGATTTTGTACTGCGGAGAAGAGCTTCATGTTTCTCCGCAGTATGAACGAGAAATAACTTCTGACTAAATTTCAATCTGACGGCAGAGCCAGTTTTCAAGCTCTGTCAATCCGTCGTTCAGGTCGGCAAAGTTTGGACGTATTTTAGAAAAAGCCTCACGCACAGTTTCGCCGCGATACAATTGACCACGCAAGGCTGTCGTTAGTTCTTCGCTGACGGCCGGATAAAGGCAGTCGGTAAAGATCTTAAGATCTTTGATTACACCGTCTTCAACTTTAAACTGAAAATCGAAAAAGCCCAGGGACAAGTATTCGTCCATTTTGTGGCTGAACTCTAAAGTGTTTCCGTACAACCACTCCCACGAACTTAACAAATCAAACTGGGCCTTCAGTTCCGGGATCTGTTGCAGGCTTGCCATATTTAAAGCTTCCAGGTCGGCTTTTGCACCATAGAACTTTTCAAAAGCTTCGACTGTCGCTTGAACGACCAGGTCGTTGTTAATGTCCGGGTTGACTTCGTTTAAGTTGGCAACACGCGCACGGACAGATTCCTTTCCCTTGGCTTGCAATTTTTTGGGATTCGGAGTCAGGTAATTTCCCAGACGAGTGAGGTTGGCATGTAGTAACAAAGTGCCGTGATGAAACGCACGATCTTTTTTCTCACGATATGCACTGCCGCTGAATTTGCGAGGGCCATCGGGAAAGGGGATGGTTAAATCATTGCGACCCGAAGCTTCGCCTTCGATACCAAACTTCTTTAAGGCATCAAAGATGACGTGAACATTGTTCTCGCGTTTATACGCTTCTTTCGGAGAAAGAAAAGTAAAGTTGGTATTTCCAAGGTCTTGAAAGACCGCGCCGCCCCCGGTGGTTCTGCGGGCCAATGTTACTTTGTCTTCTTTCATCTGTGCCAGGTTGCACTCAGACCAAGGATTTTGATTGCGTCCGATGACCACGGTGCTGTCATTGCGCCACAAAAACAAAACTTGCGAAGAGGGATCCATGTTGTGAAAAATCCATTCTTCCGTCGCCAAATTTAAGTGAGGATTGTAACTGTCAGAGATTAAAACTTTAAGCTTTTGCATGGCGCAAAACTAAATCAGGCGGGCAGCACCGTCAAGCTTCGCAGTATGTGAGCACACAGCTCAGACTTAAATAAATGGACTTAGAGTCAGAAAGTTGACATTTTTTAAGGGGAGCGCTTTAATAAGTATAAGTTTTAGCTTTCTGGCTAGAACTTCCGGACGATGTGCGACGTACCCGGTTAAGACAAGACGACGCTTTTTTCTTAAACAGAAAGGAGTGTTAGATGTCTAACACAGTAGCATGGGTCATCTTAGCAGTCGCAGGTCTTTTAGAAGTCGGTTGGGCCATTGGCTTAAAATACACCGACGGATTTTCCAAGCTCGTTCCCAGTCTTTTTACCTTGGCAGCTTTGGTGGGCAGTATGTTTTTGTTAGCAAAAGCCGCCATGGTATTACCCATCGGAACAGCCTACGGTGTGTGGGTGGGTATCGGGGCTTTGGGGGCTGCGATCTTAGGAATTTTCTTATTTAAAGAAACAGCGACTCCAGCCAGGTTGTTTTTCTTAACGATGTTGCTGATTTCGATTATAGGTTTAAAAGCAACTTCAGCAGGTTAAAAAAATTTTAAATGCGGGGAACGCCATGAAGTTAACAGTCATCAGGCGTTTAAGCTGAGTATTAAAAAGCCCGATTTTTAAAGCGGGCTTATCTTTAAAAAAATCAAAAAAAATCTACTTCAATTTAAAATTAAAAATACTCGCGTCAAAAGAGTTGTACTCATCATAACGAGAAAGCGCATACAGATCTTTACGAGTCTGCATTTTCTCTAGCAAGCCTTCTTGCGTACCTTTAGCTTTGATCTCATTTAAGCCCGCAACAGTCGCACCCATCGCAAGACGGAACGTCGTCACAGGATAAATCACGATATTGTAACCCAAATTAGAAAGCTCTTGGTAAGTGTACAAACGACCTTTACCGAACTCAGTCATATTCGCCAGCAACGGAACTGAAACCGCTTTACGGAAAATCTCAAACTCTTTCTCGCTTTCTAGCGCTTCAGTGAAAATGCAATCTGCACCGGCATCAATGTAAGCTTTGGCGCGGTCAATAGCAGCATCCAAGCCTTCCACAGCACGAGCATCAGTCCGAGCAATCAAAAGAAAATTCTCATCCATCTTCTTGCCACGAGCCGCAGCGGCCACTTTGCGAGTCGCCTCATCGCGAGTCACAAGACCTTTGCCGTCCAGATGACCACAACGTTTCGGATTGATCTGATCTTCAATATGACAACCAGCCAAGCCCATCTCGATCATCTCTTGCACAGTGCGAGTCGCGGACATCGGCTCACCAAAACCAGTATCGATATCAATAATCGTAGGCAGTTTCGTCGTGCGAGAAATCTGACGTCCACGCTGCGCCACTTCCGTCAAAGAAGTTAAACCAATATCCGGATATCCAAGATCATTAGAAAGCACAGAGCCAGAAATATAAACTCCATCAAAGCCTTCTTTTTCAATCGCCATACTAACAAGAGGCGACCAAGACCCCGGAAACTGCAAAAGCTTCCCAGATTTTAATTGTTCACGAAAATTTTTACGCTTCTGAGCAGCAGTAATTTCAGGAAATAACATAATTCCTCCAGGGTTATTTATATGGCAGGAGTATAGCTTAGAATTTTCACAAAGGGTATGAGGTTCCCAGGGGAGCAGTTTTGGCAATGTGCGGAAAGAAACGATGCGTTGAGGTCTGAACTAGCTCACTCTCTTAAGGTGAACCTCATATGGAAGCTTAGCAACTCTTAGGATGTCCTGAATCGCGAGTTGGATCATAGTGGACTCCGGGGCTTTAATAGTCTTAGCGAATTTACATGCACGTTCAGGGCTGACAAGGCGTCGTCCTTTTTCGATATCACAAAGATGAGCACGAGAGATTTTCAGTTTCCGTGCAAGTTGCTGCTGAGAAATTTCTTGAGCTTCGCGCATTGAGCGTACCAACAAACCCAAAGTCATAGGCCCAAATTCAGCGATAAGACTTTCAACTCCGACAAATTTTTTAGTACTCATGTTTATTTACCTCTATGACTTCTAAAAACTCAACAGTGCCATCACTGCGTTCAATATAGATAGCCCGATAGGCTCGATTAAGCCGTACAGATCGCTGTCCCTTGCGTTCACCTTTAAGGGGCTCATCATGCAACCCTAAAGACCTTCGAACCTCATAAATACCAGAAAGCTCAACAGACGTGACCCAAACAAAGAAGTTAATTCGGATATGGGCCGGAATTCTATTTAGCTTCTTAGCAACTTTATTAGACCATAAGACCTTAGTTACAGGAGCTGTCATATTGTACCCCAAATAGGGGTACAATTGCAAATATCAATAAACGTATGATGTAGGAAATCCATATGCAGAATTCCTTCATCAAGTTTTATTCCCGAGTCAGAATGTATATAATTTCTAATAGAGCTCCGGGCGCAGTCGAATGGCTCCGGAAAATGCAACACCCACGAAAATAAAGGTATCTTATGAATGCGAAAGTCTAGGGGGGAGCGGGGGCTGACTTAGGGCTGCCTCCCGAAGAAGGCCTCCGCCAAGCGTGATGCGTTCGACCGCTGCAAGCGGGCGATGGCGGCAGAGCTCAAGGACGAGCGTGCCGCCGAAGCGGAGGAAGCCCTAAGTCAGCCCCCACTCCCGCACCAAGATCTTCGTTTAGAAGATCCCTTTAGTGTCACGTTTGTTGTTAACAAGCTTGTCGATAGGAATCTGAACATTCAACTGTTGAACTTCTTCAGCAGTCAAAGTTTCAAGACGCTCACAAAGACCGATGAAACGATCACGCTCTGCTTTCGTGATGATTCCTTCAGTCAAAGCGTCAAACTTACGGATATAGTCCGCACGTTTGAATGGACGAGCTCCTGCTGGATGCGCATCTGCTAGGCCCAATTCATCAACGATTTTAGATCCGTCTTTCATCGTGATCTCTACGCGGCCACCGAAACGTTTTTTATCTGGATCTGTCTCGTGGTACCAAGCTGTCCATTGTTTGTCTTCGATTGTAGAAATTTTGTTCCACAAGGCCACAGTGTCAGCACGTTTCGCGCGCTCTGGAGCGTACGAATTAACATGGTGCCAAGTGCCGTCTTGAAGAGCGACTGCGAAGATGTACATGATCGAGTGATCAAGAGTTTCACGAGATGCATTTGGATCCATTTTTTGTGGATCGTTCGCACCAGTACCAATGACGTAGTGAGTATGATGAGAAGTGTGGATCACGATAGATTGAATATCGTCGAAGTTTTTGATCATTGGTTTCATCTTACGAGCCAAGTCGATCAATGCTTGAGATTGGTATTCAGCAGAGTGTTCTTTTGTGTAAGTTTCAAGGATCGCGCGTTTTTCTTCGCCGACTTCTGGAAGTGGAACTTCGTATTTACCGTTTTTGCCATCAAGCATGTAAGCGATAACTGAATCTTCACCTTCGTAAATTGGTGATGGAGCACCTTCGCCACGCATAACACGGTCGACAGCCTCAACAGCTAGTTTACCGGCGTGTGCTGGAGCATAAGCTTTCCAAGAAGAGATTTCACCTTTACGGGATTGACGAGTCGTGAACGACACGTGCACCGCTTGCTGAACCGCTTGGAAGATAGTTTCAGTTGGAAGACCCAGTAAAGTCCCGATACCCGCTGCTTGAGCAGGGCACAAGTGAGCAATATGATCTTTTTTGTGCATGTGTAAGCAAATTGCTTTTACAAGGTCGACGTGAACTTCGTAACCAGTCACGATACCTTTAAGAAGTTCTTTCCCGTTTTTACCCATTTGTTGAGCCACAGCCAAGATCGCAGGAATGTTGTCACCTGGGTGAGAATAATCAGCAGCCAAGTAAGTGTCATGGAAATCAAGTTCACGAACCGCAGTGCCGTTCGCCCAAGTTGCCCACTCACAGTCAAATTTTTGATCATTCGGCATACCGAACACAGTCGCACCACCATTACGAGGATGGGCAATCGCCATCGCACGTGCAGAAGCTACGGGACGACGGTTGGCAGCTGCAATTGCTACAGAGGCATTGTCGATAATACGGTTGATCACCATGTCGACAACATCAGCTTTGATCGGAGCGTTGTCAGAAGCGATTTCTGCAATTTTCCAAGCCAATTGATCTTTGCGATCTAATTTTTCTTTAGATGGATAAACACGTACTAAGTGCTTTTTCATAGAAGGTCCTTTCGGGTTAAAAACGAAAACACCCCAAGCTAATACGGGCCCTATACGGGGTCAAGAAACCCTCATCGCAGGGTCGCACTCCGAGCCGCAATGCAGGATTATTCCCAGCCGTTTTTATCGTGAAAATCGGCTTGGGCAGCGGGGTGTTTCAAGGCGAAATAGCTCTTTTCCCCGGAAGTGAATTCTATAGCCGCTGTTAATCCCAGATGGGCCACGTGCAGGGCTTGCGTGCTCGCGATTTCCAAGCGAAAGCGGGCCTCGTTACTTTGGGAACTGCGCTCTTTCAGACGCACAGTGATATCGGCTGCCGGGGTCATGCCCTGGCGATAGCTGCTAAAGGAATAAGCATTCCAGTTGCCATTCGGAGAACAGTTCACTTCCAGGTAGGGATCTTGCGCGGACAAGCCGTGGGAAATAAAAACCTCCAGGCATGTTTGCTTCCAGAGTTCATCGGCCCGGGCTTCAATCACCTGAGGCGGCGGCCACGCAATATTTTGTAAAGCGCCTGAAATCAGGAACTCAACTAAGATGTTCTCGGGTGAAGTTTGAAAGAGTTCGGCGTGAACCGAAATCGATGCGCTTAACGGAGTCTTGGCGAAGGGGAGTAAAGATCTCATCCGCGTTTTTCCCAATCTAGAGTTGCTGTGAAGAGGACTTTATTGTCTAAGACACGCAGGCCTCGATAAGTCGCAGTACCACTTTTTTCTGTCGCGACATCAGTAGAGTTGGTGCTGACATCGATTTGCACTTCTTCGCCTAGATGTGTTTCTGCCAAAAAATTAACAGAGTAAGAGCTCAAGAAAAGTGCTTTGTGCATGTCATAAGGGACAGCGTCCAAAATCCATTGCGCGTATTTTGTGTTATTCACATGCTGGTTTATATCTAAGTCAGAGTTGCGCACACGATACTTCGCAAGTTTTTCATAATCACCCTCCACCGGAATTTTCACAACCTCCACGCCGGAATTTTGAGGCCGAGTAATATCTTCCCAAGAACGCAAATGTTGAATTGGGAGTATCTTTCGGGTTTCTCGTTGCAAAGCAAGCCAACTTGTTGAGCAGGCGCCGATCACATTATCGTGGCCGTTGCGCAATAAAAACTCCCTTGTGACGAAAGCACCTTCAGGAGGACGGAGCCAGGTTTCTACTGAGATTTTTTCACCGAACTGAGGCCACTCCTGCATTTGTAGTTTCTGGCGAGTAAGCACCCAATAAAGTCCCTCTCGTTCCATGTCATTAGCGCCAAAGCCTAAAGTTTCCGCGTGCATCCAGGCGGTTTCTTGCATCAGATTCAAGGCCCCATAAAGCCCCAGTTTTCCGAGGGGATTTACAAGCAGACTGGTGATTTGATAAGTCATATTCATATCTGCATCTTCCCATAACTTTTGCAATAAAACATGAAATATCTCACATTCTAAATTTAGAAATTGCAAAAAAACAGAAAGTAATTTACTAATTTTACTGTATGCTGTATTTGTTTAGGAGTGATTAGCAAAAGCTTGTCACACTCCTGAAGTTCAGTTTAAGCTAGAAATATATTGGAATTAAATACTGGGTGGTTCAATGAGACAAAAAAACATGCTAGCAGATTTCTTGAAAACAAAACGTGTGACTGCAGGCCTATCGCAAAGAGACGTGGCCGATAAATTGGGGTATTCAACTCCACAATTTATTTCCAACTGGGAAAGAGGCGTATCTCATCCGCCAATCAATGCGTTAAAAAAATTGGGCGAGCTTTATAAAGTTTCTGCCGACGATCTTTTTGAAGTGACCTTGAATGCGACAATCCAAGAAGTGACTCAGGATTTGCGTCGCAAGTTCGCCAGCAGCAAAGCGCGCTAAGTTTTAAAAGTTAATATTTCGATACGTCAAAAAAGGGACCCCTAGTATGGGGGTCTTTTTTTATCTCGGATGGTCGACAAGATCCCTTCAAGGGATTTTTTTTGGACTATCATGTATATTAAAGTAGGTTTAGATGCGATCTTCACATATTTTCATGTTTCGAACTCTGTGCGAAGAGTTGTCTTCGTTTATCGAGCTAGAGGGGCTCGTTGTTCGTCCCTATGGGCAAGAATCCTTGCCTTACTTTCAAAGAATGACCCCGTGCCAGCAGGATGAGGCCATCCAAAATTTGCAAAGTTATATCCGCATCTGCAAAAGTGTCTATGAAGAGGGAGGGGTGTTAAGGGATTCGTCTTTATTTTTGCGCAAGGCTTTAAGTTTCTATGGTTACTACTGTGATCTGAGGGCCTTGGAGGGTCTTAAAAATGACGAACTGGCCGAATTTTATACCTCTGAACATAAGCCACTTTTTCGTAACTTATGTTATTTTGAAAATGCCAGCTATACCTTGGAAGATATTTACAGCCGCCCGTGGATCCATCTGTATGATCGTGACCCAAAGATTGGCGAGGTCTTAGTAAAATATTTGGATCGCTTTTTTGCCGGGGCCCATGAGGTGATTTACGTGGACTTACCCGAGCATCTTTTGACGGAGCGCGTGTCGCTAGAAAAATTGAAGTCAAAGGTAAAAATACGCGCCATCGTTCCCTTACAAAAAGAGGGTAAGAACGACGCCTATTTAGTTTTAGCTGGATGCCAACCTCAGCATCCTTGGGAAGGCGCTGGACAAAGTCTAAATAAACTTTAGAATGATCCAATCGACAAATGGAAGCGCCATGGTTCTTCCGTTGGGCGAGCGTCTAATTTCCACGCCCACTCTAAACTTAAAGGGCCGACGGGTGTGTTATAGCGGATCCCGAATCCGGCAGAGTCGCGATAACTATCAGGGAAATTAACTCCTTTAATTTGCACCGATCCGCCATCATAAAACACCGCACCACCTAAGTTGCCATATAACGGAAAGCGCACTTCCGATTTTAGTAAATACATAGTTGATTCAGTCATCAAGGTGTACGTGGACTGGTTCGTGGCGACACCTAAGTCTGCTTTGTTGGGAAATACTTCCTGGGTTCCGGCCTCATATCCCCGAATAGTGGATTGCCCTCCCAGAGTGAATCCCTTTTTATCCCAAGGAACTCCCGAGCCAGGTTCGTCGATATTGTTCTTTAAGTAGCCCCCGCGAATTTGGTTGGCCCACACTACGGGTTGGTCGTTGATTTGCCACAATTTCCAGTAGTGGGTAAAACTCAAAGTGCTGCGCCAGAAGCCAATTTGGCGGCTGCTTCCGAAGTCAGGTGAAGAGTACTCGGCACTCCAGCGGGTGAAGGTTCCTTTGCTGGGGTTAAAAGGATTATCACGGAAATCTAAGTCGAAGGTGGGTCCCATTGTCGCGACATCTTGAGTCACCGCTACGAACTTGTCTTCTAGGCTGGTGTCTTTGATCGTTGCTAATGACCACAGATCCCAAATGCCTAAGATGTGCGAGGTAAAATCTTTTTCTAAGGAATACGTCGTGGAGTTAATCTCTGTTACTTTTTTAAGATCATAATCGGTCACTGTTTTCGAGCGTGAAACATTCGCACGACCACGCACCCGGGAATCAAACAGGTACGGCTCGAGGTATCCCACTACAATGCGACTTTCCAGATACTTCACATCAGCAACATTATAGTTGCCCTCAAGGCGCAAGGAAACTCCACGTCCTGTGCCAAAAAGTGAGCGATAGGCAATACCTGTGTATCCCCGCAAAGTCAGTGTTCGTTCATTGGTTGCTCCGGCACCGACGGTGAAAACTCCGGGTTCGCGTTCTGACACTTTTACAATAATCGTGCGATTGGCAACATTGGTTTTTTCCTCTAACGTGCGGATCTCAACAGAGCTAAAAAAACCGGTGCGTTGCAAGCGTGCGATGGATTCTTCCACTTTGCTGGGCGTGATCAGGTCACCCACCGCAAATTCGAGTTCCTTGTGTATAACATAATCTTTGGTGAAGTCGTTGCCTTCTAAAATAATCGAAGCGGCACGTACTTGCGGACCTTCCAATATTTTAAAGTTCAAAGCGGCCTTGGTGTTGGTTTCATCGTAAGTCACCAAGTCTGATTTTTCATTCAAAAGGAGCATTTCGATATAGCCGCGCTCGCGATAGAATTCTTTTAAATACGCAATGGCCTCTTCGATTTGTGTTAGTTTTAAGGCTCCGGCTTGCAGCTTTGTGACCGTCAAAAGTTCGGCTTTGGTAAAATCTTGATTGCCTGAAAACTCCACGGACTCAATCTGGGTCAGTGGGCCCTCGTCCAAATTAGCAAAGACCGTGACCCGGTCTTTCTCTTTATTGTACTGGGTGCGCGTAGAAATGATTTTTGCTTGCAAAAAGCCATTGTTTTGCAGTTCCAGGATCAAATTCTTTAGACCCGTATCGATGTCTTCCTTGTTATAATATCCGCGATCAATCAGCTTAGAACTGTGATTTTTGATAAAATCAGAATAGTATTTTTCTTTTTTACTGTATTTTCCCGTGATCGTAAAATCTTGAATTTTAATTTGTGGCCCTTCATCAATATTGAAGGTGATCTTGCGTTCAAAGCGCGTTTTGCCTTCGCTTTCTTCGACTTTCACCTCGGCGCGTGCATAGCCCTGTGCAAAGTAAAACTGCCGGACTTTTTGCGCCAATTCGGAACCAATCGAAGGGTTCGATGAAGAAAAGGAATCAAGATCTAATTCACCCTCAATGTCCCGGCTCCGTAGGAACCGAATGCCTTCATAGGCGAAAGTGTAACTTTCGGTTTTTTCTATCCGGTAATTCAATGTGACTTGCGAATCGTCGCTATTGAACTCCGGCGTGGGACCGACAAGTTCTGCGCGTACAAAACGATTTTTGGCCAAATAGTGGCGTGCTTTTTTGTGGAGCTCTGATACAAAACCATCCGTATACGGGTCGTCGATAAAGGACTGCAGTTCTTTAGCCAGCTTCTTATTGAGTTCTTCATTGGGGCTTTGCAAAACGATATTCTGAATAAGGGTTCTTTTGTTTTCTGTGACCTTGATATTCACGCCAACTTGGTCATCGCTTTCTGGAGGCATTTCGATATCGATCACGGCGTTCAGATAGCCACGGTCTTTATAGACCTGACGAATTTTTTCTCCGCCTTCTATCAAGCTCTGTTGATCAAAGACGTCACCCGTTTTAACGCCGAAGACCGGGTCGACCTCGCTATCGGAAAAACCTTTATTGCCGGTTATGGTGATTTTCGAAATCCGCCGGGTGCGTTGAAAGTCCAAGCGCAACGGGCTGCCATTGCCATCATCAAAAACGCGAATCATGCTAAATTGTGGCTTTAATTGTAAGTAGCGAATGATCTCGTCGACTTCCTCAAGGCTGATTTTATCCTTTTCGACCTGCGGAAAACGTTTGATCAATTCAGTCTGTGTTTCCATGGGCAGGGTGTGAAGGTTTAAAAGTTTTTTTGCAGCCCAAAGGGGCCCCGGGGCCAGCAACCCGCCAAATAACATCAGCAATCCTAGAGTTCTCGAAATGCGCATTATTTGAACTCCCTTTTAAACTCTAAATCCAATCCGAAGATGTTTTGTGATTCTGGTTGCACGGCTTGCAAGGTCGTATCTTCTTCGGTACCGCGATTTTCAAAAGATCCGATCGCGGTGATATTGTTATTTAGAAGATACTCTAATTTTAAATCGTACGATTGTGAGTCACGCACTGGGCGGCTGCCCGACACTTTCACACGGTCTGACAGGCGGCGGCTTAAGGTGACTTTTGGCACACTGATGTTTCGAGTGGAATCATACTGTGAAGTGACCTGTAGGTTAAAACCAATCGTGCTTTCAAATGCCTTGCTGATCGGTTTTGCCAGCACAGCGCCACCAATTTCCACGCCCAATTGCTCTGCTTGCTGCCGGGATTGCAGATTCTTATCCATCGCCGCAGATGTAATTCCTAGGGCGATCAAAGAAATGATATCTTGTTCGGGCAAAGGTGGAACCGAAGACAGTCGGATGGCTAAGTTTTTCGAAGACCCTTGCGCCAGCAGCGCCACATCATATTCGTTAATACGCGATTGCGCCGAGATGTACAGGTTCGGGTTGATTTCGTCGGGGTCGTTAAATTCGATCAGACCATTTTGAATATCAAAAATTTTATCCTTAAAGATCAATTTGGAGTTCTTTTCGGTGTTAATTTTGCCTAACAAAACTGGATTGCTGGGATAACCACGCACCTGTAGGTTCCCAGATACAGAGCCATCTAACAAAGAGTTCTTAATAAAGATGTTACGATCCATGATCAGTTGCAGATCTAAATAAATCGCCTCGAAGTTTCCTTCGCGGATGACTTTGGGCAAATAGGCGCTTTGTTTGATGCCAGAAACAGAACCTTCTTCGGTGAATTCTTTTTCGACCAAGGCGCTGGCAATGTGGTAAGTGCCCGAAAGAGTGAAGGGGAACCAGCGGCCGGATAACAATAAATCAGCATGACCGTTACTGCGTACTTTGTCGGGCACATTGAAGGTCACGTTTTCCATTTGTAAACGAATGGATGTGGGGATGTCTTTTACGCCATTGATCACAATGCTGCCGTCTCCCTGCAAGGTGCCGCCAGCAATTTGTGAACGTAAAGAGTTTACTAAAATTTTACTTTGCGAAAAGACGACTTCTACGGACAGTCTTTCTAAAGGGTGGGGGAAGCCCTTAAGTTTTACATAAGCATTGCTGGAGTTTAGGTTGCCTAAAATTTCGGGTTTGCTCCAGGGCCCGGTAATGTTAGTGGACAGGTTTATTTCGCCTCCCAGGTCATCCAAGAAAGGCGTAAAGATCTGCAGCAGGCGCAGATCCGTTTGGGCGTTGATTGCCAAATCTAAATTATTTGCAGTGAAGCCAGAACCTTTTATTTGTAAGGTATTGTTGGGACCCTGCATGTGGAAGTTCTTGATGGTGACAACTCCGTTGTCACTTGAAATTTCAATGGGTCCAGAAACATTACTCGTGCTTAGACTGCCGCGTTTTAAAGATATATTTTGCAGCGTGATTTTGCCGGAAGATTTGGTGAAGTCACCCACGTCAGAGCGTAAATCCACGGTCGAGGTTAAATTCGAATCATATTCGTTCGCTAAGTTGGCCCCGCCGATAAGACCTAAGAGCGTGGCGTAGTTCCAGTTGGTAGTTTGCATTTTTACTAGCAAAGGTGCGTCGCCTCGCTCGTATGGAAACTGGAAGCTGCCCTTGACCTTGTCGCCAAACAGACTTAGATCCGCACCAAAGCTGCGACGGTTCGCAGTCAAAATAAAGTTAGAGTTTGGCATATCCTGATCTTCAAGCAGGGTGTCTGTCACAGCCCCTTTGATCGTGATAAGCGGAGACGTAACCGGCTCTTTCAATTCGGCAGAAAAATTCAAATTGCCGATGATGCTAGAATTGACCTTATTGATCAGATCCGATTCTTCCAAGCGCCAGTTTTTTCCGTCGGCGTAAAGGCCCAGAACTTTTTCGGAGCTAATACCGCCTTTAACCACCAAAGTGGAATTGTTTTTTAACAGAGTCACATTCTCGGCTTGAATGTTGCCGTTTTGCGCCGACACATTAAAATTGAGCGTATCAAAAGTTTCTGTAGCAATTGTGACTTTCTTAAACGCCGAGGCCAGAGTATAATTCATTTTCCAGAAATCCAAAGGTCCGTGAATTTTGGCTTTGGCAGAACCAGTACCCTCAAGCGCAACAGGAAGTCTATAAATGCGTGCAAAAACCTGGGCGATATCTTTTAGGTCCACCGTCGGTGCGCCAAGCTCACCTTGCAAAGTATTGTGGTTCAGATCCACCGTCAGCCCGCCCAAATATTGGGTTTTATTCAGAGCCCCGGCGATATTTTCAAATAACAACCTGCCACTGCGATACTTCAGGTTGGTAATGAGGTTGCCTAAGGCAAAGTCTTCAAAGATAAATTCGCGGGCATTCAAACTCATATCAAAGACGGCCGCGTGAGAATCTCCCGATGTGGAACCCTCAATACTGGTCGACCCCTCAAGTTTGAGCTTCGCTAAATTTTGCACGTCCTTCATGTCGAGCTTCTTAGTTTTAAAATTAATTTTAAAACCTTTGTGAAAATCAATCACACCATCACTGTGACCGGAACTTGTGCCGACGCCAACCCGAGCCGTGTAGCTCACAGCATCTAAGGATATTTTGACATCCCCCTCGGCGCTCATATCTTGAACATTAAGTATCGCAAGATCCTTGGCGTGGATGCCAGATTTTACCCAAATATTTTTGGCTTTTAAGTTCACTTCTGTACACGTCAGTTGAAATTCGGGGTGAAGATGTCCCTCGCACGGCACAGCACCTTGCAGGGCCCCTCCGACGGGGATGCTATTGAGGTCCAATGACACAAAAAGCTTCTGCAAATCCAAACTGCTTACGTTGACCAACGCTTTAAAGGCATAATCGCCGTCTAAGGTGATCTGTGATTTTGTCACTGTCGCATCGCCAGCGGGATGTTGAACTTTGACTTGTGATAAAGTGATGGTGCGATTTTTATACTCACCTTGTAAGCGGGCATCACCAAAATCTAACTTATCAACAGTCAAAGCTTTGGTCTTAATTTCCGCTTTGCCGCGCACATTTGCTAAACCATCAAAGCGAGCTTCACCCTCAAATTCTAACGCTCCCGCCAGGGCCGGGATCTTTGCTTGCGGACGAGCCTCTTTGAGTTCCTTGTGTAAGTCAGTCAGATTGATCTTTCCAGATACATCCAGTAAACCTGAGGGCTTAATCAGAACCTGCGAAATTCGCGTTAATTCGCCTCGCGCCAATATTTCAGAATCATCTAAACGTAAGCCAAGTTGAATGATGCGCAAAGACTGACGAGTCAAATATAAATGTGCATCCAAGGACCCCGAAAAACTGCCCAAGGCAGAGCTGTTGAGTAAGAGAGCTGGCAAGGCTAGTTTTGCCGTAATGTTTTTGCCCATATTCGTTAAAAGCAGATCGCCACTTTGTACTTCTGCATTTAAATTTAAACTTTTAGAGACGACCTTTAATTGTAGGTTTTGTAAAAACACACGTTGTAAGGGCAATTTTTCCAGTTGCGCAAACAGCGCTTCCATTGGCAGCTCTTGAGGGGGCTTATCGTCTTGCAAGAAGGGGTCGATATTTAGTACGACTTCGGGAGAATCCACAATTACCGCCGACAAAGTCACGCGTCCACCTAACAGCTGAAAGAAGTCGACGTGTACGCGAGCGCTGCCGATGTGGACTTTTTCTAAAGGCGCGGCCAGTTCGCCTTTGCCTTCGATCGTAATTGCCTCCAGTGCTATGGAAGGTTTGAAAAATTTAAGCTGTAAACTTTCTGCGCGGATTTTTACGGGCAGAGAAGAGTCGGAATAGGATTCAATTTTGTTTAATGCCCAGGCCTCAATTTTTGGCGCCGCAAAATTTGCGATCAGAAGCCATAAAACTAAAAAGCCAGCTAGGGGCGTAAGTAAAATCCAAAAGGCCCTTCTCATTGCCCACTCCAGATACTATGCAGGGCGCTGGCCGCACGATAGTGCGGGCGCGAACTGAGTAAGCTCTCAAGGACTTCCAACGCCGTGTGCTTTTGCCCAAGTCCCCACAGCGCTTGCGCACGTAAATAGGCCGTAGAGAAAAATGTTTCAGGGTCGTTTGCGTACTGCAGCTCGACCTTCGACAATTCATTTAAGACTTGCACAAAACGACGACAGCGCAACAAGACCTCGAGGCGAAACCACAAGACGGAAGAGGTTTGTTCTGAAAAATTTAAAATATCCAATGCCGCTTCGTAGCTTTCTAACATAAAGGCCGCGATGGCAAAATCAAAAGCCATTTCAGGACTTTGTTCTGCATGTTCACGCAAGCTCGCAAGAAGTCCCGCTAAGGCTTTGTCCAACTCTGGATCCGCCTCAATAAAGTCTTCTTCTTTGAGTTGTCGACTTTTTGGCGAACGTTTCTGCAGAACTTCTAAAGCATAACGTTGTTTGTGTGCGCCAGCTTCGCGTAAAATTTCAAAATCGCCGGGATATAATTTCTGCAATCGTTGTAACAAGAGTTTTTCTTGTTCATAGAGTTGCTGCGTGCGCAAGGTGACCAGCTGGTCTAAGAGTGTTTTTTTGTTATTGAGATAATCTTTGTGAATATGATATTTGCGGTCTTGGCGCGCTTGAATCAATTCCGGAAGCAAGCTATCAAGTGCTTTTGAACGTGAAGCGTTCGCCAGGGCAGAGCTTTCTTGCAAGCCCTCTAGCAGGGCCTGTTTGGTTTTTTCGTCGATGTTAAGTTGCGCTTTGCCTAAGGCTTCAAGAAAGTAAGGCCACGGAGTTGGAAAACTTTCGTTTTCAATATGGCGAACAACGAACTGTATGAGCTTTAAAGGTTTTTCTGCCTGATGCAAAAAAAGAGCCGTGGCGGCAATATTATCTGAAGTAAAATGTTCCGGGGATTTTTCAAGGTGTTGAATCAGGTGATCGCAAACGATGTCGAGATCCTGGTGGTCGTTGAGTAATTTTTGAATTTCAATTTCCACAAATTTAGACAAAAAAAAGCCTCCGCAGCTTGCTTCTCAACTTATCTCATTAGTTTGCGATAAAATTGAGTGGTTGCGGAGACTTAATATGAGGCGTCAGTCTTATTTTTGGTACTATTTTTGGCTGACGCGTTCGACGTACTCACCCGTGGACGTATCGATGCGCAAAACATCGCCTTCGCTGATGTGCAAAGGCACGCCAACAGACAAGCCTGTTTCCA
>JABWCO010000186.1 GCA_013360185.1 Bdellovibrio sp. | reverse complement strand
CGCTATCTAAAAGAGATGAATCCAAATGTGAAGGCAATTTGTGCCGACCCGATTGGAAGTATTTTATATGATCTCTACTATCACAAAAAAATCGTAGATCCGCCGGGGTCTTACAAAGTCGAGGGTGTCGGTGAAGACATGCTTCCTGATAATGTTCATCTAAATCTTTACGATGGCTTTGAACGCGTCTCTGACCCAGAAGCCTTTACGATGACTCGTCGTCTGGTGGCAGAGGAGGGTTTATTAGTTGGCCCTTCCAGCGGCTTAGCGTTGGTGGGAGCAATAAAAGCTGCAGAAAAAATCACCAAGCCTTCAAATATAGTAGTTATTTTTCCTGATAGCGGTCGAGCATATTTAAGTAAGGCCTTTAATGACAGCTGGATGGTTGAAAATGGACTTCTAAAAGGTGAAGACGTTAAAAACGCCTTTAATCGGGTTGTTTTCGCGGAAGAAGAACTAAAAAATCTAGCAAATAAATAGGTCGCAAATGAAAAAAGTAACTGAAAATTTAGGTTTCTCCACAAGAGCTATTCACGCCGGACAAGCGCCTGATCCCACAACGGGCGCGATTATGACACCGGTCTATTTAACCTCGACTTATGTACAAGAATCACCGGGGGTTCATAAAGGTTGGGAGTATACGCGGACTCACAACCCTACGCGAAGTGCCTATGAAAAATGTTTAGCTAGCCTTGAAAGCGGTAAGCATGGGTTTGCTTTTGCCTCGGGCTGTGCCGCAACCACCACTGTCATGCACCTATTAAAAGGTGGGGACCACGTGATTGCCATGGACGACATGTACGGTGGCACATTCCGCTTGTTTGATAAAATCCTTAAGCATGATGGTATGGACTTTTCATTCGTAGATTTGACGAAAGTAGAAAACTTTGAAAAGGCGATCAAACCAAATACCAAATTGGTGTGGTTAGAGACTCCGACGAATCCGACTTTGAAATTGGTGGACATCAAAAGAATCGCGGCTATTGCTAAGACTAAGGGCATTATTGTGGCCGTGGATAACACTTTTATGAGCCCGTATTTTCAACGTCCGTTGGAATTAGGCGCGGATATCGTGGTTCACTCTGCAACCAAATACATCGGCGGGCATAGTGATGTGGTCGGAGGCGTTGCCGTCACTTCACGTGATGATTTGGCAGAAAGAATGGCCTTCCTTAGTAACGGAATTGGTGCCACACAAAGTCCATTTGATTCGTTTATGTGCTTGCGCAGTTTGAAAACGCTGCCTTTGCGTATGAAGGCCCATCAAAGCAATGCTTTGGCTGTAGCGAAATTCTTAGAATCACATCCCAAAGTAGAAAAAGTTTTGTATCCGGGTCTTGAAAGTCATCCACAGCATGCGTTGGCGAAAGAGCAGATGCATGGATATGGGGGCATGATTACGTTCTATATCAAAGGCGGTCTGAATTCGGCCCGTAAATTTTTAGAAAACGTAAATGTCTTTTCACTGGCAGAAAGTTTAGGGGGCGTAGAAAGCTTGATTGAACATCCCGCGATTATGACTCACGCTTCGGTTCCGCCTGAAACACGCAAAACATTGGGCATTGACGATTCGTTGATCCGCTTATCAGTTGGTGTCGAAGACGTTGAGGATCTGTTAGCAGACTTAAAAGTCGCGTTTGATAAAGCTTAGCTGGATTTTGTATGTTTGATGCAGATTTGGGCGATTGTTGTGAGCTAAATTTAGAGAGTTTACCATTGCAGCTTCAAGATTTTGAAAACAAATGGAAGCAGTACAACCCGCGCAAAAATGTAGCCAGGTGGGGCTTAAGTATCACGTCACTTGATGGTCAGATGACGGGTGAGCCTGATTTGGACAGTCTGCGGGAATATAATCGGCTCAACGGCACAAAATATAACGAATCGGACTTTAGAACTATAACTCCGCTGGGCGAGCAGTTTCGTTCTTTTTCCGAAAAAGTCGACTTGGGTCGCAGCCACATTATTAAGCTGGGACCCGGGGGCTATTTCCCCTATCACCGTGACTTAGATTGGAACTCGTTCCGGGTTATTTATTGTATTGAAGACTGCCAACCTACGAATTTTGTGTGGATTACAGAGGACAAGGTTCTGCCTCTGCAGAATAATAAATGGTATGTTCTTAATACGAAAAAAGTGCACAGCACATTTTCATTCAACGGGTGTAAGTTCGCGGTTTTTAACGTTATTAAGTCTGAAAGATCAGTTCGCCACATAGTTCGTTCTTTGGCGATTTAGCAAAGATAGAAAACTAACCCGGCCTTTAAATTGCGATGCGTTATTGTGGTTTCTATGAAAAACTGGCAAGCCTAGTTGTTGACATCAAGGGGGCCAAAAGATACACATTGGTCTCTTTTGAATTCCATTGGCTTGGTAGCTCAGTTGGTAGAGCAGAGGACTGAAAATCCTTGTGTCGGCGGTTCAATTCCGTCTCAAGCCACCATTTTCTCATTCTTTTGAAAACAATCAAATTTTAATGTTCCAGCAAGTATTTAGACCTTTCGAAGGCTTTTAAAGTTCGCTACTATTTCTTATGGTTTTAAGCAAAAAATCGGTCTTTTTATTAGATGGTATGGGGGCCGCTGCCAGCGCTCTTTTCACAGGTCTTGTTTTGCCTTATTTCACCTCCGAAATAGGCTTACCTATTGAGATCTTGTACCCTTTAGCGACGCTGCCGATTTTGTGTTCAATGTATTCTTTTGCCTGCCACTTTTCGAAAAGGTTTTATCCGTGGATGTTAGCGGGAATCATAGCTGCTAATATTTTCTATTGTCTTATTTCCGCTGCGCTGATGGCTGTTTATGAAGCGATTACTCCCTGGGGAGTGGCGGTTCTCACGGCGGAAATTGTTATTGTTCTTGTCGTCGTTTATTTGGAAATAAAAGTTTATCGCCAGGATTCTTGATGCGGCCGACTTGCGGACGCAGGAGGATCTTGCCAGGTGTGAAAAAATCTTAACAGCTAAAATAATAATGAGCCGCCGACTTCATTAGGGGCAATGCCTCTTCGTGTGCGTGAACCTAACTGGATTCATTGACCCTTATTTTCCTGGATAAATATGAGAGTCTCTTTATACTTATATGTACTTGCACAGCTTTTGATGGAGTGTCTATGAAGAGAAGTATAAAACTCACGCCTCTCGTGCCCTTGCTATTTACGGCTCTAATTTTTGCTATTTATGTTTATCGCGAAAAGGCTCATAACTACTTTAGGTTCTCTGAACAGGTATATTCGGGTCCCGTGGACTTTTCCTATCAGGAACAGTCCAAAAAATTAGGAATCAATCATCGTACTCAATTGTTTATTTCGGCGGCTCCACTAGAAAACTATTATGCCATGGCTCCTGCGGTAGATTATGTCTCGGCCGGCGATTTGGATAACGATGGCTACACAGATTTGATCTATACAACAGCCAATCCAAGTGAACCTTTGAGAATCTATAGGTCCCTAAAGGGCAAGGGCTTTGAGTCTGTTGAAGATGCCTGGGGCTTTGCGGGAGAAAAGAAAAAAGGGGGAATGGTATATGCCACGGCCCTTTTTGACTTTAACAATGATGGTTGGCTCGACGTTTTTGTGGCTCGAGACGGTTGCCATGACCTTTATATTAATGAAAAGGGACAGAACTTTCGCTCTGCAGGCGAAGAAACAGGAATTTCTAAAATTTGTAATAAACGTGTGACCGGAATTTCGATTTTAGACTTTAACAGAGATGGATACTTGGACCTTTACTTCACTCGTCTATTTGGTGACACCAGCATGACCGGAGGCGACGACGCTGGGGTGACGTATTTCATTCCGCGTATAAACAAAGAAGCCCCTGGAGCTGGTAAGAACTATCTCGTTGAAAACGTCGGCGGCAAAAGCATGAAAGTCGTTGAAAATTCAGGCCTAGATAACGGCTGGTTGGCATGGGCTGCGGGTATTACGGATGTCAATGATGACAGTTATCCAGATATCATCGTTGCAAATGATTTTTCCATCAGTCGTGTGTATATAAATAACAAAGACGGTACATTTACGAATCGCACGAAAGCCGCCCTGGGATTGCAGTATAACAGTGCGAACATGAGTCTTGAAACTGGTGACTTTAACAACGATGGCAAAGTAGATTTTTTCGTGTCGAATGTAAGCCGCAGCACTTATGCTTCGAATTCCTATAATTATCTGTATAAAAAAGTAGGACCCGAGAAGTATAAAAATGCATCTTTAGATGTGGGCGTGGATAGATGTGGTTGGGCCTGGGGCGTGAAATTTATCGATCCGAATCTGGATGGAAAACTGGACCTCATGGTCGTGAATGGGTTTTTCAATGATGGCAATAAACCCTATTGGTATAAATGGTCGATTTATGGATCCTTGCCACAATACTTAGTGAACAGTCCGGATGTTATGCCCCCCACCCGAGGCCATACCATTGAGGGAGACCAACCAAGTTGTTTATTTATGCAGAAAAATTTGCGTCAAAAGATGGATTTGTAGCAAAAGAAAATATTAAAGACATTATAAAAAGAGTATTTTTACCATTTAAAAAAGAGCGTTTTTTGTTTTTACTCTCGGTTTCTCTTTTTGTTCCCAGTGTTTTGTTTTTTATTTGGCATAAGTATAGAGTTAATTTTTATAACGTGCCTGTTTTAGGCGGGGTGACGACCGCGCTTTGCCTATTGGTTTTAACATCAAGTGGTGTGGCAAAAGTTTTTTATAAAACCGCCTTTTCTTTGACAGGGGTTTTGTTTTTTTTACTTGGAG
>JABWCO010000046.1 GCA_013360185.1 Bdellovibrio sp. | reverse complement strand
GAAATCTAAGAAATCAAGGGGCGTCATTGTCTCTAAAACGTCGATTTGACCTAAGATCATTTTTTGAATAGCCACAATCCGTTCCAGGCGGCTGGAAGCAATGCCCATTTCGTTTTCAGCGATTTGTGGTTTTTGAAAAGTGGCAAGGACCGCATCTAATTCAAAAAGAATCTGTTTAAACCACAATTCGTAAGTTTGATGAACGATGATAAAAAGCATTTCATCGTGTGCGGGTTTTCCGTACTCTTCACTTTTTAGTTTTTGTGTTTTTAAGATCTCCTCGATCCCTAGATAGTCATGATAGTGAACTGGAGGGTACTTCATTGTGCAAGCTCCTTTAGTGCGGCAGTGAAGCCGTCGATATCTTCTCTTTGTGTGTCCCAGGAAGTCATCCAGCGACACTCGAAAGTACTTTCATCCCAAACATAAAAGAAATAATTTTCCCGTAACTTTTTAACCCACTCGCTGGGAATGATCGCAAAGACGGCGTTACTTTGTGGGATGCCTCGCACCTGAACGCCGGGAATGTCTTTTACGGATTCATACAGATAGTGCGCCATCTGTAAAGAGTGCTGCGAAATTTTCTGCCACAGATTGTCTTGTAAGAAGGCTTGAAATTGGCAGGAAATAAAACGTGTTTTAGAAGGCAACTGCGCACTTTGCTTGCGAATGTATTTAAAGTCGTAAGCCAGATCCTTATTAAAAAAGATCACGGCTTCGCCCATCATCAAGCCGTTCTTAGTGCCACCGAAAGAAAGAACATCAACCCCTAAGTCGGCGGTCAGTTCTTTGAAAGATTTTTTTAAATAGGTGACGGCGTTGGTAAAGCGCGCGCCATCAATGTGCACGAACATTTTTTTACTTTTCGCCCACGCAATCAAAGCTTGCAGTTCTGCGAAAGAATAAGTGGTGCCAAGCTCTGTCGGCTGAGTGAGGGAAAGTACCTGTCCCTGGGAGTAGTGCTGATCGCCGCGACGGATGTAAGCTTTTTCAAGCTCTGCCACAGAAAGTTTACCCTCGACTGTTGTGAGAGGAATCAATTTGCAACCGGCAAGGTACTCGGGGGCGCCACACTCATCCACGTTGATGTGTGAAACATCTGCGCAGAAAACAGCTTGATAGGGTTTGCTTAAGGCGCGCAAGGACGTGACGTTCGCTGCAGTTCCGTTAAAGACAAAAAATACCTGGGCAGAGGAACCAAAGTGTTTACGGAACTCTTCTGTGGCTTTGTCGGTCCATTCGTCCGTGCCATAGGCAGGCGCATGTTCCGTGTTGGCTGCGACTAACGAGGCAAAGATTTGCGGATGAACTCCGGCATGATTGTCGCTGCCAAATCCACGCTTCATATTAAGCCTTACGCAGCTGATTGAAAATAAAGTTGTGAGCGATCAATGCGGCAAGTTTGCTGGTGCGGTTGTCTTGATCTAATGGCGGAGACACTTCGTAAATGCCCAAACCACGCACATCGCAGTTTTGGATCAACCAAGTAAGGGCTTCAAGGAAGTCTTTCGTGAGCAGTCCTGTGGTCCAAGACTGACTGCAGCCAGGCGCTTCGTTGGAAGTAAAAGCATCGATGTCGACGCTTAAGAAGACTTTTTTAGTTTTTTTGTTTTGCATGAAATCTTTTAAAACCGGCAATAGGCCTTGTTCATTGATTTCATCTAAAGAGAAAATTTCCGCACCCTTGCTTTTTGCCCAAGCAATGTGGGTTTTGCTATTGCACTGATTTTGGATGCCGATTTCAGCGAAGTCGACGCTTCCGGAAAACTCAGAAAGGACCCGATGAAAAGGTGTGCCGGAGTTAAAGCCCTTGTCCGTGGGGCGCACGTCCATATGAGCGTCGAAATTGATCAGAACAGCATCGCCCTTGTGGGCATCTAAAAAGCCTGCACCATCGCAATAGCCATAGTCATGGCCTCCGCCTAAAGAGATCCAACGCTTTTTAGCCATAGCCAAAGTGCGAACGGTTTCGCGCGCTTTTTCGTGGCGAGCGGGAAGGTCTTTTTCTTTGTCGGAGATATCACCCAGATCTAAGATCTTCGGCAATGAAGTGCTTTCTAGGTGCGGTGTCATTTTATAAAGGTAAGTGCGAATTTCTCGTGGCGCATTTTGCGCCCCAGGTCGGCCGCCATTTAAAGCGATGCCTTCGTCATCGGGAAAGCCTAAAATAACAATATCTGATTCGATTTCTGGAAGAGCTTGTAGCTCTACTTTTTCAAGGCGCTGGACGCATTCACCAAGACGTGGATCTTCTTTGTCGTTTTTAGTGAAAAGAAGATGTTTGTCGATCGGATGAAACCAGCTCATTTGTTCAGTGGACTCCACTTTGACAAGCGTAGAGTTTTCTTAATCGCACCAGTGTCTGAATCGTAAATTTTCATAATGGCACTGGCTTTGCTGAATTGTAGAGTCGCAAAGGATGTGCTGGTGCTATCAGAAAGAAATAAAACCCACTCGGCACCTTCAGAGGGCGTGAGGCTGTAACGATAGCGGATCGGTTCGATCTTTTCGTATACGCCACCCTTGGTAAGGTCTTTGAGTTTGATTGGATAAAAATTTAAAGAGTCAAAATCCTGCACAGAAATAATCCCATCGGAACTGTGCCAGTGACCCAAGAGTCTTTTTAATCCGACGTAATCTACGCTGTCGATAAACACCGAGCAAGATTCATAGGCAAAAAAGCCTGCTGCAGTGATGGCATCGCCGGTATCAAGTTTTTTTAAACTCTGGACGGCTTCATCCGACTTAGCGTGGATCAACAAGTGTTCACAATGGGGAGCTTTTTCCGGAACGTGCAAGAAGAGTCCGGCACTCGTGCGTTCGACAATTCCACTCACAGGCTGAGTAGAATAGGCGACAGATGACGCAAGAAGGCTGAGGACGAAAAGCAATGATTTCATGCCCCACTTTGTTCCATGGCTGTATAGCCCGGTCAATAGTATTTCTGCTCCATTTTTTGACTGATGGAGTCAACTGCTAAATTAAAGAGCACTTTGCCGTGCTCCGCAGAGCAAAGACTTGGATTTGACCCCATTCTGCCGTCGGGAAAAGTCTCTCTGAATTCTTGCGGAGCCATCGGCCAGTGCGGACGCTCTGGGGTCGCAGTGAAATTCATCTTCGCTACATCTTTGTAAGCTTCAGGATGGGTGTGCATGGTGACAGATATTTCTCCGCAGGTTGCATGGAAGCCATTTTCATTGCCGAAGACTTTGCCTTCGTAAGCTGTGACTTCCGGCAAATGCCACCAGTTAACAAGTTTGATATCGTAAGTTTCCTTGTCTTGTTTAGCTTGGCAGAAGGCCGTGGTTAATGGAGCGATATTGCCGCCATGGCCGTTGATAAATGTAAACTGGTTAAAGCCATGACGACCTAAGCTTTGAATAATTTCGGTGACGACTTGGATGTAAGTAAGAGGCGAAAAACTGATCGTTCCAGGGAAAGCCATATGGTGCACGGCCATACCAAAACATAAAGGTGGTGCCACGAGTGTTTGTGTTTTTTCGCCCACGGCTTTCGCGATTTCCCAAGCTGAAAGATAGTCAATGCCGATCAGTCCGGTGGGGCCATGTTGTTCGGTTGAGCCCACGGGCACAATGATATGTTTTTTCGTTTTTAGATAGTCTGCAACTTGCGGCCAGGTTTTTTCTTGTAGATTCATTGACATTCCTTGCTCCAATGCCTTTAGCACACATAAGATATTAGGAAATGTCTATAGATAACGGAACAAGTCAGCTTTCTTTTCCTTTGCGTGCGGAAATTCTGCAAGGGCGGACGTTGATTGTTCGTGATCTTGATGTGGTCGGAGTTGGTTCTTTGCGCCGTCAGCAAATTCAGCAGCTACAAGCACAAAATAATTTTATTTTGCAAACTCATGAATCTTTGATCGCCTCTTCCGTGCATGGAATTTATCAAGCGGAATTACTAAACACTTTACAATGGTTAAGGCCTTTGCGTACCGAGTCTGGGCCGCCATTAAAAATCGATGACCTGCTTAAAGACTCTTTTGCAGATATCTTTCCGCACACCCACACGGCTCTTGGTTTTATGGCGTCGCGGGTGCGTGATTTGTATTTGCAAGACATGCAATGGAGCAGTTGGTTGCTGCAAGATCACTGGCGCTATTTCGTCGGTTATTTACGACAGAAATTTCCCGAGAAAAAAGATCTTTTTGAGTTGGCTCACTGGGAATGGGTGCGGGCGTGGATCGAAGTGCAGCCATTTGATGTGGGCGCCTTGGAGCCCGGGGTGGTGAGTTTAAATCCCAGTTTGCAAGTTGTGCCTTTAACTATAGAACAACCCGTTTTAGGTCGAGACAAAGGTTTGTATGCTCTAGTTTATTGTGACCAGAAGGCGACTGTGACAGAAAGAGCACTGGACGTTTTTGAGGCGCATATCCTTGATTTATTACAAGAGGATAGGAAGTACTCAAGGCAACAAGTGGTGCAAAGGGCACAGCTCAGCGAGGAGATAGGGACTCAACTATCAGCCCAGGAATGGGAAAAAAGGTACTTGTCATTGCGGAATGACGCTATAATTTTAAGTGAGAAACCATAAACGGTTCTTCCAACGACAAGGAGAGTGATATGAAAAAAACACTTTTAGTTTTAGGTGTATTTTGTGCGACGGCCCTGGCCACGGTGACAGCGCAAGCGCGAGGCAGCTCAAGTGGCGTGATGGCGACAGCAAATGTTTTTATGTACAATAGTGCTGCAGATGTAACCCCGGGTGGTACTTCCGATAGCAAATCTAGCATTTATGACATTAAGATTGGATATTTAGGCGGCAGCGGCCTTTATTTGGGCGGTATTTATACGATGCGCAGCTCGTCCGACGGTGTAACCACGACTGATGGTAAAGCCTTAGGTGCGTCAGTCGGATATGTCGGCGCGACGGGTTTCTTTATCAAAGGACATTACTTATTGTCGGCCGAGGCGGGCGATTACAAAGAAGGCACTGGCATTCAGGCGGACTTTGGTTATTTCACGAACGTAACGGGTTCTTTTATTGTGGGCGTCGAGCTTACTTACCGTAGTATTGAATACAAAAAGAACGACGCGATTCCCGCGCTTGAGAAATACAAGTCGACGGAGCTATTCCCCATGTTAAGCGTAGGATTTGTTTTCTAATTTGAAGCAGAAACAGATAAAAATAAAAAGCCCTGCAGGTTTCCTGGCGGGGCTTTTTGTTTTAGACGCTCTTAAGAATTTCAGCCAAATGCTGAATGTGTATTAGGGGATGCTTGCCGACATGTTCGATCATCATTTTTTTTGCCACTTCATTTTTCGGTACGCCTTCAAAAGTAATCAGACGATCCATGGCGTTCGCGGAAGAAACTAAAACAGACAAAGGATCTTGATCTTTTTCTAAAAGGCCTCGAGGTCCCATGCCATTGATCGTTTCTTCGTGCTGGGCAATAATATTAATCACAGTTTTGTCGAAATGCTTTTTATCTTGAACTTTGACAGAGCCATCCGTGGGGTGACGCAACCACAGGGCTTTGTCTTCGGGGCTCATTTTATCCAAGGGTTGATTTAAGTTGAGTGGTGAATCATAGTGGCCGTAATCGTGCAAGATCGCACCTAAAGTCAGTAGCTGAGTTTTCTTGGGATCGACGATTCCTAACTTTTGCGCAAGGGCGATGGACAAGGTTGCTACGGTGACGCCGTGATGGGCGATATTCTTGTCGGTATTTTCCATTTTCATAATCGAGTTCATAGCTTGGGCATTGCTCATGATGAAGTCGACATATTTGCCTGCCGCATCTTTGGCATAGTTGTAGGAGTCTTCATTTTCAGGATTCTCGAAGACTTCCTCGGCATTGCTTTGTTGCGCGCCCTGAATGATTTCGGTGCGAGTCTGAATATCTTTGCTGGACGAGTTATCATAGGCCGTCTCGATATTTTTTTGCAAATACGTACGATAGGTCGTTTCTTCATCATTTAGAATGTACATCTTGCGCAATTTTTTGTCCTTAAGGCGTTTCAGACGATCGCCTTCAAAACTGTCGCCACGACGAAGGTATAGGACCATTTTCTCATTGATCTTGATATACGCATTAAAGTCGATCTTTTGATCACCGCGGAGAGTACTCACGCGAATAGAAACATAATCCATTGCCTCTGTGTCCTTCGTTTTGTATCTTAGTCACATGTCGATTGATAAAGAAATTGTAGAAGATTTTGTGCTCGAATCAAAGTCCTTAATTGAAGAATTAATAGACCTTCTCGAAAGTATTGAAGGTGACTTCTCGCAAGTTCTGAAATTGTCCGACTACGGCAACAATGTGGATCGCATTATGGGCGGCGCAAAGAGCCTGGCCTTAATGGCGCCTCCTGGGCATGCCTTGCATACGATCTCGGACTATGCAGCACTTTGTAAGGCTGTAGGTTACAAAGCTTCACAAATTACCGACAATGAGCAGTTTTTTAATGTTTGCGTCGCATTG
Source organism: Bdellovibrio sp. (assembly GCA_013360185.1). Classification (GTDB taxonomy): domain Bacteria; phylum Bdellovibrionota; class Bdellovibrionia; order Bdellovibrionales; family Bdellovibrionaceae; genus Bdellovibrio. The sequence goes on along the minus strand of JABWCO010000046.1, from coordinate 16,243 downwards.
TTGTTAGATGCTACGGAGACTCTCAGCACGCTACTAAATAATATCCACCAGGACGAAAAAGTTTTACGGGAAACCATTCCGCAAGCCTTTATCGAGCGCCTGCGCTGGGTTTCGCATCAGTTTAGCGAAGCTTATAGTATCAGTGTTGGTACTGGTGCCGCGGCGTCGTCGCAGAAAATGAAACAATCTGAAATCGACGACCTCTTAAAGAAGCTCGGCCTTTAATTCGAGCTGTTGGTAAGTCCACATGGCCAGTTCGCCAAGCTTTTCGTGCTCTTTCAGATCTGCGACTTCTTGTTTTAGATCCTGCAAATTGCGGTTCGCGATGACGATCAGAGCGTTGCGTTTAAGGCCGAAGGACCCCGCCCGTGCCAGGGGAGTTCCCAGAAAATCTTTGCCGAGGCGTTTGCCAGAGCTAGTTAAGATATATTTTAAGTCGGCAAGCAAAAAGTTTTCTTCCGCAGAGCTTAAGGCGAGCGATTTTTCTGTCGATAATTGTCCTTTAAAAACTTTTTGATTCCAAGGGCACACTGTTTGACATAGGTCGCAGCCAAAAAACCAATCACCGATCTGAGAGCGTAATTTTTCTTCGGGAACTTTGCGCGACTCGATGGTCAGATAGGAGATGCATTTACGCGCGTCCATTTTACGGGGTTCAATTAAAGCCCCCGTCGGGCAGATGTCTATGCAACGTGTGCACGTGCCACAAAAATCGGGAACGGGGGCAAATTCGTCTTGCCAGGGCAATGAAGAATAGATTTCCCCGATAAAAAACAGACTGCCTTTCTTGGGATCAATAAGACAAGTATTTTTGCCCACCCAGCCCAAGCCCGCTCGTTTGGCTAAGTCTCTTTCTAGGACCGGACTGCTATCGGTCATGGGTAAGAATTCTTCGTCGGGAAAAATTTCCTGCAGTTTTGCGCACAATTGTGCCATGCGCTCTTTGAACCACATGTGATAATCGGCCCCTTGAGCATACAGACTGATGCGCGCTTGGCGCAGGGGGAAGGCTGGCAACTTTTCGGGATGTGGGTAATAGGGCATGGCCAAGACCAGAGCGCTGCGGGCGCGGGGCCATTTTTGCTGGGGAGTTTCCTTGATGTCCGCGTGCTCGGCCAAATAACCCATGTCGCCATGCAGGCCCTCTGTCAGCCATTGTCTGTAAAATTCGAAGCTGAGGGGGCGGTTTAAAGATGAAATGCCAAATTGGGTGAAGCCCAAATCTGCGACGGCGGCGCTAATAAATGTTTTCATCTCCTGTGGCGTCACTTAAAACTCTTTCTTTCGTCGGCGTCTTTTTCTACAATGGTTTCATGTCGCAACAAGTTCAGCAACTTCTTGAATCTCACCCTCAATGGACCGCCGTACAGGCAATTTATCACACATTGCGGGCGAATGGCTATAAGGCCTTTTTAGCCGGAGGCTGTGTGCGCGACGCACTTTTGGGCGTTCCCGCAAATGATTTAGATCTGGCGACCGATGCGACGCCGGATCAGCTGGAGGGGTTGTTTGCGAGGACTGTGAATGTGGGAAAAGCCTTTGGAGTAATTCGTGTTCTAGAGCAAGACCAAGATATCGAAGTGGCCACTTTCCGTACCGATGGAAAATACAAAGATGGGCGCAGGCCTGAAGATGTGCAGTTCTCTTCGCCGGCTGAAGATGCTCGGCGCCGAGATTTTACCGTGAATGCCCTATTTTTTGATTTAGAAAAGAAGACGGTGGTGGATTACGTCGACGGGATTCAGGATTTGGGGAAAAAGATCCTGCGTACGGTGGGGGATGCAAAGAAACGTTTTGGTGAAGATCATTTGCGCTTGTTGCGTGCGGCAAGATTCGTGGCTCAGTTAAACTTTGATTTAGAGCACAAGACCTTACAGTCCCTTCAGGACATGGCGGCCTTAGTTAAAACAGTTAGTGGTGAACGTCTGCGCGATGAGATGATCAAAATGTTAAAATCCGCAGCGGTGCTGCGCGGTCTTAAGGTGATGCAAGAAACAGGAATGCTGGAAGTTTTATTTCCCTTTCGTCTGCGTAACAACTCTTGGAATGCAGAGCTTCAAGGACGAGAGGCTTGGCAAAACCTGGCGTTATTTTTTAGAAGCGCGCAAGAGGTGGAGCTTAAGCAGGGTTTTCAATTATTAAAGCTTTCTAGTAAAGAACAGCGCGAAATAGAGCGCGCGTGGATTTTGTGGCAGCGGCCAGCTGCTTTTTTCGCTTTGAGTATCGGAAAAAAATTGTCCAAGATGCCAGAGCCCGGCACGGCATGGGCTGTGGCAATATTGGCCCAAGAACACAGTCTTTTTTTGGCCGAGATTAAAGTGTTACAACAAGCCTGGCAGGCGTGGAATGCACAATTGCCGAAACCTTTCTTAAATGGCGAGGATTTGCAGGGAAAGTTAACCGGAAAAGCGATCGGCGCCTGTTTGGCTGAGGCCTTTGAGTTACAACTGGAACGTCAACTCAACGATCGCGAACAGTCCCTAGAATGGCTTAAGGCGTACCTAGAAAAGGAATCCCATGGAGTCTAATTCCCCAGTGAGTGTTTTTGTCCCTAGCACCTGGAAGCGTTTGGCTGCGCGCAGTTTAGATAGTTTATTTGAGATGCTGATGTATGCACCCTTTTTGAAAACGCTCTTTCTGCTGATCTTTGACGAAGGCCCGTTGTATATGTCTTTGAGTGTGTTTCTTTTAATTCTCTTGTTGCCTGCCATCTATGAAGGGGTCTCTTTATGGTTAATGCAGGCGACGCCGGGAAAGTGGCTCTTGGGACTGAAGGTCGTTCCTCAGGCAAATCCCGATGTGGAATTGCACTGGACTCAGTGTGTCCTGCGGGCTTTGGTAGAGCGGGCGTCTTTATTTTTTTCGTGGGCAATTTTTGCGACGGCCTTCTTTCGTTATGATCGAACTCACGTGGCCGATTGGGTCGCTGAAACCCGCGTCGTGCAATTTGTTCCGCGCCCGCAACGTGCAAAGCTGCGTTGGTTCTTGGGTTTAGTTTTGGTATTTTTATGTGCTTCAGAAGGGCTGCGCGGGGCGAGCGGAATTATTCGCGCGATTGATTGGCAGGAACGGCGCATTGACTTGCGTGCTCTTTATGAAAATGAGGCGGGCGATGGCGTACGCGATCTGCAAATTGAGATCGAAGGCGCTGATGAAGACTAACTGGCCTTAGCGGGCTTCCACTTTTTAAAGATATTTGTTGTGATCAAGAGGTCCACGCTGCCATCGCCATTGAGGGCGTTGTCGCGCAGGTCGGTTAAGGCCTGAATAGGGGTGTTTGCCTGCTGTCCGCTTTTTAACGAGGTCAGTTCGTGGAAACGGTATGCAAGACCTAAGAGTTTGCCCATCTCCGAGAGGTTTTCGGCCAACAATTTTTTGGGGAAACCTTTGCCATCGCAAGTTTCGCGGTGTTGTGAAATAGCTTCGGCGATCTCTGGCTCTAAAGGCACCTTTTTCATTTTCACCATGGTGACAGAGCGGTCGGGGTACAGTTGGTATTGCTGCAGTTCTTCCGATGTGTATTCGTTCACCGGTCTTATTCCCACCGACGTCGGCAGTTGCGAAAGTCCGATATTATGTAAAAGCCCGGCCATCGCGGCACTTTCTCGTTTCTCAGTGCTCCACCCCATTAGTTGGGCAAAGTAAGCAGAATAGGCAGAAAGACAAATGCAGTCGTGGTAAAGGGTTCTGTTGTTGCCGGCAAAGCGGAAGATCTCATCAAAAAGCTCATCCGTAGAGCGATCTTTGGTTAATTCAAAATCTACGATAATGTTTTTGCACTTTTCATAGATCAACTTACCCTCTTGGTAATCCGTGCCGGAGCCATTTAAGAATTGGGACATGATTTCATAGATCGCTTTTTTTGAGCGATGAAATTTTTCGGTCATTGAAACGGGCAGTGGAATATTGCGCAAACTTAAAACTGTGCGCGCGTATTCGAAAAACTGCTTCATCTGCGTTTTTTTAATATACATCTGCTGTTTTAAATTTTTAAATTTTTCTAAATGCTTTTGATCGACGTTGTCGCCGGTTCTGCGCATCAAGACCGAGCGGTGATTTGCGGGCAAGTGGACGTAGACATCAAAGTTGATGCTCATCTCGGCCTCCATGTCGCGCAAGTCGACCGGCATCAGGGAGGTGATCGGAATCGTGTCGCCTTCAATTTCGATGGGTGCCAATTGTAAAACCATGTCAGAAATGAATTCGCGATCAAAGTTGATGTGCATAACCTCGTCCGCGCCGTTTTTCTTGACGGTATTAAAGTCAAGGGCGGCTTCAGAGGAATGTAAAACGATGATGTGGCAGTCAGGGTGATTCATTTTGGTGGACTGTACCCACTCATTGGTGGTGTTTGTGCCATCTTGTCCGTCTATCAACGCCAAAACAGGGTTGAAAGTGGCGTCAGGGTTTTCTAAGACTTCGTCGACGGAATGGAATCGTTTTAGCTGGTAAGGATAAAAACCATCGAGGACCTTGTTGACGGTCTCCCAGAAGGAGCTGCGAGGGCTCCCTATGAGTACGTCAACAGTCTGTCCTGTTTTGGCTTTCATTTCTATTGCACCGTGATCTCTACATAGAATGTGGAACCGTTATTTAGATTAAAGGGGATAACTAAAGTTGCGCCCTTATCTGATTGGGTGATTTTAAAGTCCCCAGAAATTACCGTCGGAATAGCCATTTCAAATTTATAACCCAGTTGATTCAGCGATGTTTTCGCAGAGCCATAGATCATATTTGTCATTTCACCCACGGCATCGGAAACTTCGCCGTTGATCTCTGTGTATTTCTCGCCAAGCATGTTTTCCAAGATATGGAAAATGCTGTCTTTACCATAAGAAATCAAAAGAGTGCCTTTTAAGGGCGGCGCCACCATGCCGACCATTCCTGCAATTTCACCCTTTAGTACGAACTGTGGTTCGATAAAAGGTTTACCAGGGGTCGCATCCGTTTGGGCCATTGTTTTAAGAGTTTTAGTAACCCCGTCGACGAAGGCGTTAATTAGACGCTTATCGAATAGGGGATTCAGTGCTTCCACTTTTGGTGCTGCTGACATTTTTAACTCCTCAATTACGAAGCTTTAGCTTGTGCTGAAGGGTTGTGTTTTGCCCAAACGCGTTCCATTTTTGCTTTTAACGTGGCAGAGTTGAAAGGTTTGACGACATAGTCCGAAACGCCGGCTTTTGCAGCTTCAAGGATATGCTTTTGCTCTGACTCTGCTGTGACCAGCATAAACGGCATACTTTTGTGGCGTGGGTCTGCTTTGCAGGCTTTTAAAAGGTCAATGCCCTGCATGCCTGGCATATTCCAGTCCGAAATTACGAAGCCATATGGCTGTCCCGCATCATGAGCCGCGTGGATCATTGGCAGCGCGTTTTTACCGTCGTCAGATTCCTCGACATTGGTATAACCTAGCTCATTTAACACTTTTTTGATGATTTTTCGCATAGTTGCGAAGTCATCGACGACTAAAAACTTGGTATTTGTGGGAAACATAATATCTCCTGGATTGTTGAAAGCATGTAAAATCTCCAAACTTATCGGTCTAGTTTTTTAAAACTAGAGTCCAAACCTATTGCGAATTCCATTTTTTGTGTCAGACTTTATTACAGGTGGTCGAGTTACATTTGGACATGAGTCCTAGGTAACGCAGAAGGTTTAGACAAAAGTTTTTAAAAAAAACTAAAAACAATTTAGCGGGAGGGAGCAAGGATGCTCAGAGATGTCCTCATTCAAAAAGGTCTTTCGAACAGAGAAGCAGAAGTTGCTGAGCTTGTTTCAAAGGGCTTGTCCAACAAGGAAGTTGCGAATCAGCTTTTCGTTACAGAAAAAACTGTAAAATTTCACCTTACTAACATTTACAAAAAAATGAATGTTAAGTCTCGTGCACAATTGATCGTATGGTGCTTGCCTCACCTTGGTTTCGTTGAAACTGAAGTGCGTGCAGAGAGCAACAATCAAAATGCTGCTGCGGCGACGGCGTTCAATAACAATGCAACGCAAACGATCCCAGCGGGATCTGCTACAGTTGCAGGTGGTACGACGACTCTTCCAGGTAGCGGATTGAACCGTGGTGGTAATTCCGATATCGGTATGGGTGGCATCTAGTCGTTATTGATTAGAAACTCTAAAGCGCAGAATGCAAAGACGAAGGTCTGAGCATCTGCGCTTTTTTTGTTTTCTCCAGTGAAGGCAAGCATTACCGAGTAGCTATGAAAAAGGTCCCCTCTGGGGATTTTTTGTTTTATGATGGGCTATCGAAAGGCTCTTCATCATGAAAGACAACAAAGCTGTCGCTGCTTCTCAAGTTATAATGACTCAACTGGTTCTTCCGTCTCATACCAATTCTTTGGGAAGTGTTTTTGGGGGAACAATCATGTCATGGATTGATATTGCTGCTGCTATTGCAGCACAAAGACATTCCAACAAAGAAGTTGTGACCGCAAGTATTGATCGTTTGGATTTCGTTGCGCCCGTTTACAAAGGCTGGGTTGTGAATTTGAAAGCCAGCGTGAACTATGCTGCGCGAACTTCTATGGAAGTTGGTGTCCGTGTTGACGCGGAAAATCCAAAAACCGGAGAGACGTTTCATACAGCTTCTGCGTATTGTACTTTTGTTGCTTTGGGATCTACGGGCAAACCGTCAGAAGTACCGGCCTTAGTTTTAGAAACTGAGGAAGATAAACGACGTTTCGAGGCCGCGAAAAAACGTCGCGAGATTCGTTTGCAAAATAAAGCTAAATAGCTAATCACAAAGCAGATCAAGCCAGCGTAAGACTTCAGCACTTTCGGGGCTTGGTCCATCTTCTTTGCCGGATCCATCCGTAGCTTTCACGCTTAACTTGATGCGTTCGCACTCTTTTGGGGAGATCTCTTTTTTGGTCGTCAATTCGAATGCCGGCTCGAAGGCGTAATACAGTCTTGAAACGGCAAGTTGAGGTTTAAGATCTTGGCTGGGGCTTTGGCGATAGAGCTTAAGTTCTTTATCGAAGGATTTTTTTAATTCTAAAAGCTGCGCGTACTTTTTAGTTTTTGATTTTTCCTGGCGGGCCTTGGTGTGTAAAGCTTTAGATTCTGCAAAAAAATCAGCGGCACTTTTTAGCGCGGCGGAATGGGCAGGAACAAAAGCAAAAAGGATGACGATAAGACCTAGTAAACGCATGTGTCACCGCGCATTTGAGATTTAGTTTTTGCAGAAGGTTTTTTCAGTGGCAGCGGGGATTCTAGGAAGTCTTGAAGCTCGGACATCTTTTGTTCAGTCTGTTGATAGTAGTCATTATTTTTTTCAAGCTCTAATCTGATTTTGTCAGGGTTGGATTTGTCCGACACCTTAAGTGCGTCCATAAGCGACTTGGCTTCTTTTAAGCCATCGGGCCCATAGGAAATCAAAGTAAAGTCATCAGCAAGTCCGCTATTGTTTGCAAGGGCGGGGGCTCTTCGTCTCAGGACGGGCAGTATGAATTTGTCACGCAAATGCACATAATAGCCTAAAGAGTAAATAAGGTTTCTGGTCAGTCCTTCACCCGGAGAAACCCAAGCGCACACATTTGCCGACGAGGCTAAGCGCGGCGGTCCGTTTTTAAGATCATTTTTTGCGACATTTTTAAAGGGCTCGCAGGCAGGGCTTTCACTGTTAACGATATCCTTAAGAATATACTCTGCATTTCCTCCGCCAATATCCAACGTCGGCGCGCTGGTTAATTGTCCCAAACCTTTGCCGCCGCCGTAACTTAGAAAAAAGTTAAAGGCAGTTTCGTTATTATACTTTTTAAGGATAAAGCGTGTGTCGATGGGTTTAAATTCTGCGGCGAAGCACTTTAAGGCTTCGTTGATTGCAAAGTGCATATAATCGACAGAGCTCTGATCCAGGCAGGGGGCGCTGTCTCCGGCGTTGTCAAATGCGCGGGCCTTGGCATTTCCTGGGCCACAGACATAACCGGTGTTGCCCGGAGTGCGTTGTATAGATGCTTCGATACACTCTTTCTTGATTTTTTTTATATCTGCCGCGGGGCTAGCGAGGTGCAGTGTCTCTTTGCTCCAGGCCACGATGCTGCGTACGGAATTCCACGGGGATAAGTTGTTGGTGAGACAGGTCGTACAGGCGGGAGGATTTGTCGTGGCTGCTGTTTTATTGGGTTCTTTGGTTTTTCTATAAGCCAAGACAAGGGGATCCTTAGATAAGTTCAAGGTATCAACGATATCCATTTTGTGAAGTTGTTTCAGGCCCGCTTTGTCATTCACACAAAGAGCTGTGACGGAGCCTGAGGCTTCGCGAGACGGAATCGTGGCAGCGCTTACGGGTGCTTCGGCCACCGCCAAGTCGTGACATATTAGGATACTTAGAATTAATAAAAGAAAGCCTTTGCGTTGCACAAGAGTCTTATCGGCACCGAAACTAAGAATATAAGGAAATATACACTAGACTTTGATAGAGGTTTGCAGCGGTGAATCTTTTTGAAGCGTTCACCGCAACCCAAATATGAAAACTATTTAACTAGATAATCTTTCCAACGGCTCATCAGGTTTGGAGTCAGTTGGGTGTAACAAACAGTACCTTCTGTTGCTGTTTCTTTGCGCAGAATTGTTGCTTCACGTCCTAAATCGAAAATTTTGTACTCTTCGGTGCGCGGGAAGTAAAGTTGCACATCAGTCTGCATTTCACTCACAGTATTGGCCATAAGCTTTTTAAGCTGTTCCATACCCTGACCTGTTAGTGCACTCACGAAAACCCGCGGGTAATGTTTTACGCGGAATTGTCGCTCTAAGGGGGCGACATCACACTTGTTATACACGTGAATGATTTTTTTATCCGACCAGTTGAACTCTTTAATCAAAGCTTCAACCACTTCAATTTGGCGTTCCATGTTCGGCGAAGAAAGATCCACCACATGTAAAAGGACGTCAGCCTCTGAAGACTCTTCAAGTGTTGCTTTAAAAGCCTCAATCAATTGCGTAGGAAGTTTGCGGATAAATCCCACGGTGTCAGTGACAACTGCGGGTGGGCCATCTGGTAAAAAGATCTTACGCGTTGTTGGATCCAGGGTCGCAAATACTTGGTTCTTCGCCATGACTTGTGCGCCGGTCAGTCGATTTAAAATCGAGCTCTTGCCAGAGTTCGTATAACCAATCAAAGCAAAGGACGGGATCTCATGACGACGACGAGATTGCCTGTGTTGCGCGCGATTTTTGCGCACACCTTCAAGTTTTTTCTTAATAATTGCGACACGCTCACGGATGCGACGACGGTCATTCTCTAAAGCCGTCTCGCCGGGGCCTCGCGTACCGATACCACCCCCTTGGCGTGATAACGATTCCAGCCAAGCGCCGACCATGCGGGGCATTTGATCTAGTAACTGGGCCAGCTCCACTTGAAGTTTTCCTTCAAAAGTCTGCGCACGCTGCGCGAAAATATCTAGGATCAATTGGTTTCGGTCGATCACGCGAACTTTCGTAACTTGGGCTAAGTTACGCTGTTGCACACCGGACAATTGATGGTCAACGACGACCACCGTGGCGTGACTGTCGCGGACCATCTCAGCGATTTCTTCAACTTTGCCGGTGCCTATCAACGTGGATGGGTTCCATTGCGGCAAAACTTGAATAAGAGATCCTACGACCTCACCACCAGCTGCGGTGACGAGTTCTTCGAGTTCTAATAAGTTTTCTTTGATTTCACTGAGGGGCTCGGATTTCAATCCGACACCGATGACAATAGCTCTATCCTGAACATTGACGTGGGCTTGTTGAGTCAAATAAAGACCCTCCCTATAGACTAAAGGTTAGCACAGTGTTTTTACCGGTCAAAGTTAAAATTGCGCAAAAAAATAGGTGCAAAGGCCGCCAGTCAAGATAAGTACGGCGCTGGGGATCTTCGATTTGCCGAGAAGTACAAGAGCGACAACAAGCAGGACTAAGGTCGAACCCGATAAGATCGTAGATCTTCCTAGAGTATAAAGTGTGAAGAGTAGCAGTCCCAAGGAGCCCGCCACAATACCATCTAAAATTAGGCGAAAGGTGTGTGAGCTTTCCAGGCGTTTATAAAGAGGAATGCTTAAGGCGACAAAAATAAAGGCCGGCAGAAAGATTCCGAGAGTGGCCATTGTGGCGCCGGAAAAACCATCGATGATATAGCCGATAAAACTTGCTGTGGTGAAGACGGGGCCCGGTGTGAATTGCCCCACAGTGATTGCATCCAGGAGCTGACCTTGGGTGATTAAAGTACGTTTTTCAATAAGTTCGCTTTGTAAAAAGCTTAACAAAACATAGCCACTGCCAAAAAGAAGAGAGCCAATTTTTAGAAAAATTAAAAACAGCGAGGCCCCTTCGTGGGCCCGGGAAGGAGTGAGGCGTTTAAAAATAAATAAAGCGATCAGGGCGGAAGTGAAAAGAATTGAAATCTCGGAATAACCACGAAGTTTTAAAAAAACACTGATGCCAACTATAAACAGCAGTACGCTCCGGCGTTGTTCAGTCCAAACTTTGCCCGAAAAAAGCTCTTTGCTGTTTTTAAGGCCCAACAGACTTACGAAAAAACGTAGAAAAGCAAATAGGATGACGGCCAGGACGACCGTTTGCGCGCCGATCAAGAAGTCATGCACTTCAGGAACTTGCCCATAGACAGAATACCAACCAGCAACGGCCGTGACGATGCAAAAGGCGGGTAAAATAAAGGCAAGGCCGGCCACAGCAAACCCCCACCAGCCGGCTCGCAGATACCCGATATGAATGGCAAGTTCCGTAGAATTAGGACCTGGAATGATCTGCGTAAGACCGACGAGATCTAAAAATTTTTGTCGCGACAGCCACTGGCGACGATGGACGAATTCTTCTTCCATCAAAGCGATGTGCGCTGCGGGACCGCCAAAAGAGACGATCCCTAGCTTCAAAAACACCCAGAACAGATTAACCACCGCGGGCCTTTAGGGCCTCTTTGATAAACTGCGCTTCAAGAGCCGTAAAGACCACAGAATTTACAATGCCATCAACAGTTGTTGTTCTTTGCAATACGTTGGCTGAACGGCGCACGCCCATCAAGAAAGGCCCGATCACTTCGACTTTACCGATTTGTTGAATCAGTTTGTAAGCGATGTTCGACGACTCGAGGTTCGGGAAGACCAAAACGTTCGCGCCCCCTTTTAGGTCCGAGAACGGGAACAGACGTTCCATTATTTCTGGGTTCACGGCAGTGTCGGCTTGCATATCGCCTTCGACCACAATGTCGGGGCGCATGGTTTTAAGCAGCTCCGCCGCTTTTTTCATTTTTGCGGGTGTGCCCGGCGCGCCACTAAAATTTGAATAACTTAGCATTGATACTTTCGGTTGAATGCCGAAGTATTCAACGATTTTTGCGGCCTGAAGTGCGATCTGTGCACATTGTTCTGCTGTCGGATTGAAGTTCACTGTTGTGTCTGACAAGACCAAGAACTTATCTTCTAGTAAGATGAAATTTAGACCCGCGGGCACGCCGTCTTTAAAAATTCCGATGGATTGCAAGATCGGACGAACGGCGTCGGCATAGTTCATCGAAGAACCGGTCACCATACCATCAGCCTCACCCATGTGGACCATCATCGCCGCGAAATAGTTCGGATCAGCCATAAGGCGTTCTGCCTCACGCAAATTCACACCTTTACGCTGACGTAAGGAGTACAATTTTTCGACGTACGAGAAATATCTTGGATGCTGAGATGGGTGAATCACTTGCACGCCGCTTAGCGCGGGAATGTCCAAGGCTTGGATTTTTTCTTTCACTCTTTCGGGATAGCCCAAAAGAATCGGTTGGCAAATTCTTTCCTCAACCAGGGTCGCTAAGGCTTTTAATATTTTTGTGCTGGTACCCTCTGGGAACACAATTTTTGGCAGTTCGCCACCGTTTGCCGCAGAGTTTTGGTGCACGCGATTGATCGCGGAACGGATGAAAACTTTTGAAGGTCCTTGTAAGGCTTCTAAAGTTTCGCGGTAGTAGTCCCAGTCTTCAATCTGTCTTGTGGCAACGCCGGAATCCATCGCCGCTTTTGCTACGGCCGGAGCGACCCACATCAGTACACGCGTATCGAAGGGTTTTGGAATCAAATATTCGCGACCAAATTTAAAGCTTTTGCCACCGTAAGTTGCTGAAACTCGTTCGGGAACATCTTCACGTGCAAGTTTCGCTAAAGCGTGTACCGCGGCCAACTTCATTTCTTCGTTGATTTGTGTTGCGCGCGTGTCTAAAGCTCCGCGGAAAATCGACGGAAAGCCCAGGACGTTGTTTACTTGGTTCGGATAGTCTGAGCGACCGGTGGCGATGATTGCATCCGGGCGGGCAGTGCGGGCTTTATCGGGCGTGATTTCGGGTTCGGGATTGGCCATCGCAAAAATGATAGGATCTTTGGCCATACCTTTTAACATCTCAGGAGTTAGGGCGCCGGCCACAGAAAGGCCGACGACGACATCAGCTCCGCGCAGAGCTTCGCTCAGCGTGCGAGCTTCAGTTTCCGAGGCGAAAAACTCTTTATACTTGTTCATTCCGACGGTGCGGCCTTTATAGATCACTCCTTGCGAGTCGCACATAATGATGTTTTCTCGGCGTGCTCCTAATGCGATAAAAATTTTCGCACAAGAATTTGCAGAAGCTCCCGCGCCGTTGACGACGATGCGGACATTTTCCATTTTTCTGTTAGTGATCGCGCAGGCATTTAAAAGCGCGGCACCAGAAACGATCGCCGTTCCATGTTGATCGTCATGGAAAACGGGAATTTTCATTTCTTTTTTAAGGCGTTCTTCAATTTCAAAACACTCTGGTGCTTTGATATCTTCTAGATTGATTCCGCCAAATGTTGGCTCTAAAACACGAACGGCGTTGCAAAAGACGTCGACGTCCGTTGTGTCGACTTCGATATCAAACACATCGATGCCGGCGAATTGCTTAAACAGAATGCCTTTTCCTTCCATTACTGGTTTGCCCGCGGCGGGACCTATGTTGCCTAGACCTAGAACTGCAGTTCCATTTGAGATCACGGCTACCAAGTTTCCTTTAGCTGTATAATCATAAACTTTCGCCGGGTCTTTAGCGATGGCCTTGCACGGGGCCGCGACTCCTGGGGAGTACGCAAGTGCCAGGTCCTTTTCTGTGGCGCAGGGTTTTGAAGAGATAACTTCAATTTTTCCTGGCTTACCCATTTGATGATAAAGCAGAGCTTCTTGATCGAAGTTATTAAATCCAGATTTAGTCTCAGTTTTGTTATTCAAGAAAGCTCCTTTGGTGTTTTACCTAACGTTTTCTTAAGAGTGTTTCCAATGACTATTAGCGACCCATTTCAAGGGTTTAGAAAGCATTCATTAAGAAGTGTCATTACTCTACAGAACGGGGAGGTGTAGGGTCAATCAAAGGGGCCTTTGGCGCACGGGGTAAGTAGGGTGGATAAATTGTGAGTGACAATTCTATTCGCTATAGAGTTTTGCCTCTATTCTGAGCGTTTTTTTGAAGCAGGGCTTGGGTTTCATCCTAAAAGTTCTCAACAAGTGCGACGCGTCGTAAGGCGGGATTCCTGAAAAAATCACTCAATATATTTGGTGGGGCATCCGAAAAGGCGTATGATTTTAATGGCTTATACAACTTAAAGGAGACCCCTATGAAATCACCACGCGACGTGGTTCTAGTTGAAGGTGTGCGTACGCCCTTCGCAAAGTCAGGAACAAAACTTAAAAAAGTACATCCTGCAGAATTAGGAAAGGTTGCTTTAAAACAACTTATTGCTCAAACAAATTTAGATGTGAACAGCGTGGATGAAGTAATCATTGGTAACACCGGAAACCCACCAGATGCTGTGAATATTTCCCGCGTCGTGGCTTTGAATGCGGGCATCCCGATGAAGACTTCCGCTTACACTGTTCACAGAAACTGTGCCTCTGCCCTGGAAGCAATCTCAAATGGCTATGAAAAAATTAAGTCAGGTACGATGGATGTCGTTCTTGCCGGCGGGACGGAGAGCATGTCGCAAATGCCGACTCTGTTGCCAAAGAAATTCCAAGATATTTATACGAACCTATTTGCTGCCAAAGGTCCTAAACAAGCGCTGCCGTTATTGTGGCAATTGTTTCGCGCTGACGTAAAACAAATCAAAGCATTGTTAGCTGGAAATATGCGCGACGAATACTTTCCACAAATTTCTGTGATGTTGGGTCTGACGGATCCTTTCGTTGGAATTAACATGGGACAAACAGCAGAGATCCTAGCTAAAGAATGGGGCTTGTCTCGCGAGATGCAGGATAAGTTTGCTCTGCGCTCGCATCAGCTAGCTTCAAAAGCCATGAAAGAGGGGCGCATGAAGGAAGAGTCCACTCCGGTATATTTAGCGCCGGAATATAAAGAGGTTGTGGCCGAAGATATCGGGCCTCGCGAAACACAAACATTGGAAGCCTTGGCGAAATTAAAACCATTTTTTGATAAAGCGACAGGTTCGATCACGGCCGGAAATTCTTGTCCGATCACTGATGGCGCCGCGATGGTCCTTTTGATGTCGCGAGAAAGAGCGGAGTCTTTGGGCTACAAACCGTTGGCAAGGATTCGCTCTTACGGTTTTGCCGGTCTCGAGCCAGAGCGTATGGGTTTAGGACCCGCGTATTCTACGCCGCTAGCGTTAAAACGTGCCGGTCTTTCTTTGAAAGATATGGGCTTAGTCGAGCTTAATGAAGCGTTCGCCGCGCAAGTGATGGCATGCCAAAGAGCCTTGGATTCTGACACATTTGCCAAAGAAAAATTAGGATTGTCTTCCAAAGTGGGGGAAATCCGTGATGAAATTCTTAACGTAAATGGGGGCGCAATTGCCCTAGGCCATCCTGTGGGGGCCACCGGTACTCGCATCGTTCTGACCTTGGCAAAAGAAATGAAGCGCAGAAATGTGCAGTTCGGTCTTTCCACTTTATGTATCGGTGGCGGTCAAGGCGGATCCATGATTTTAGAAAACGAAGGCTAAGGCGGCGGTAGCCGCGCAGAGCGCAGGGCCTCTTGGCCCGAAGCTGAAGCAGTACCTGCGGCAGCGGGCAGAGCCGAAGCGCTGGGGCGCGTAGGCTGAAGCAGTCCCGCGGCAGCGGGCAGAGCCAAAGCGCTGGGGCGCGTAGGCTGAAGCAGCAATAAGATTGAGCAACAATTTAGGAGTTTGCAAAAATGTCTATTCAAGAAAGTATTAAGATCGTTCCTCAAGGTGAAATCGCAGTCGTTGAATTTGACTTGGTCGGAGAGAAAGTAAATAAATTCTCAACCCCGGTGATGATGCGTTTTAAAGAAGTATTGGAAGAATTAAAAAAATCTTCCTATAAAGCCGTTATCTTCAAATCGAACAAAGCGAAGATCTATATCGCTGGTGCTGACATTGAAGAAATCAAAAGCATGACCACGAAAGAGCAATTCGAAGCTGCAGTCAAAGGCGGCCAAGATATCATGAACACGGTTGAAGATTTGCCAATGCCAACCATCGCTTCCGTTCACGGCGCGTGTATGGGCGGAGGTTGTGAGTTCATCATGTCGTGTGATTATCGTATTGTCTCTGAAGACTCTTCGACAAAAATCGGTCTGCCAGAAATCCAACTAGGCATTTTGCCCGGTTTCGGCGGCACGCAACGCATGCCACGTATTATTGGTTTACAAGCGGCCTTAGATATTATTCTTGCGGGCAAAGCGGTGAATGCTAAGAAGGCTTTGAAAATGGGTCTTGTCGACAAAATGGTTCATCCGAACTTGTTGCAGGATCAGGCTGTAAAGTGGGCCAAAGAACTGATTGCTGGCGGCGGCAAAAAGCGTCGTAAGAAATTTAAGCCCCAGGGCGCCGTGAATAAAATCTTAGAAGGCGTCGGTCGTGGAGTTGTATTTAAGAAGGCCCGTGAAGGAGTTCTTAAAGCGACAAAGGGTCATTACCCAGCTCCCTTGAAAGCTTTGGAGGTCATTCAAAGAACTTATGGCCTGTCAGATCGCGATGCGGGAATGCGCATTGAGCGTGAAGGCTTCTGTGTTTTGGGCGTGACAGATATTTCTAAAAACTTGATCCACGTTTTCCACTTAACTGAAATGGTGAAAAAGCAAAACGGCGTTCCTGGCGTTGAGGTTAAACCAAAAGACGTTAAGGGTTTGGGAATATTAGGCGCCGGCACCATGGGGGGCGGTATCGCATACGTGGCGGCGGATAAGGGCATTCAAGTACGCATGAAGGATTTAAGCACCGATGCGTTGGGAAAGGTCTTAAACATGCCAGCGACTTATGGATGAAAC
>JABWCO010000045.1 GCA_013360185.1 Bdellovibrio sp. | reverse complement strand
GGCCTAGTTAAGGGTTATGTGACTCATGAACACCAGCACGATGTGGTTAAGTACTTAAAAGGTTTCTCAATCTTTTGGGCCTATATCGCGTTTTCTCAGTTCATGTTGATCTGGTACGCTAACTTACCAGAGGAAACTGAATACTACATCATGCGCTCTCAAGGTGGCTGGATGGGTATTTCAACGGCTCTTTTGATTTTCCGTTTCGTCGTGCCGTTCTTGGCGTTGCTTCCGCGTGATGCAAAAAGAAACGACAACAATGTGTTGTTGGTCTCGGCTATCGTTTTGATCATGCAATACGTAGACATCTACTGGATGGTTTATCCGAATTTCTATGATGGTCATGTGACTTTCGGATTCTGGGAAATTGGTATTTTTGCTGGCTTCGCGGGATTGTTTATTCTGACAATCATGTCTTTCTGGAGCAAACACAGCTTGGTTCCGGTCAAAGACCCAAGAATGCACGAAGCAATCAACCATCACGTTACTTACTAAATAAGATTTTACATTCTTAAAAACGGAAATCTCCGCAGAAATGCGGGGATTTTTTTTTATCTTTTTTTCAGGTAGGACGCCGCTTTAGACGTGTCGTAAGTGCGGCTGTTAAATAACGGTGTCGAGGTAAAGGGTTATGTGTGTTGACGTAACACCTAGGACCAAGAATTGATAAATTTTTTTGAAGTATGTCCTGGCTCATACTTGTTTGGACTTTTTTGTTCTAAAGTAATCACAGATCGATTTTATAAAGGAGACTTTATGTTTTCATATGTGAAAAATATTGGCTATGTAGAGCGCATTGTACGTTTCGTCGTTGGGGTTGTCTTAGTTTCCCTGGTTTTTGTTGGACCTGAAAATCCATGGTTTTACTTAGGTTTGATTCCAATTGGAACAGCGATCCTGGGATGGTGCCCGCCGTATCAAATGCTAGGCATCAGCACTTGTCGTCGTAAGGAATCTTCCAAAGTTTAGAAGGCCGTCGGCGACAAAGTTCCCCTGAGTTTCTTGTTTTTTAGCCAAGGTTTAGAGCCTTGCTTGTGCTTCCTTGGAAGCGACATAAGGATAAGGGCAAGGGGGGAGTTATGCGCTGCTGGCTTGTTTTATTATTTTTGTTTTCAGGACTTCATGGTTGGACCCACGAGGTGACGCCGCAAAATTCTACGGCGTATCTTCGGCGTTTAGTGGATTCTTACTATACTCAGCGGGCCAGCTTGCCTCGCCCTTTGCCAGAGCCTCCGACTGAACAGCCGCCAGGATCTCCGGGCAAACCACCACTGCCAGCTCCGCCACCACCCAATCGTTGTGTGCCGAACGCATCTCCGTCAGAGTGTGTAGAAGCTGTTTGCCAGCAGGTCATTCGTTTTGAATGTGATGAGCCCCATGAGCTAGCGGAAGTGACTCGGGCCTGTCGGAACGTGGATCCAAATTGTGTGCGCAGTATCTGCAGTCGGGTCAGTCGTTTTGACTGTGACGATCGTTCCGAAGTTTTGCAGGCCGCCGATGCTTGTCGAGGCGTTCAAGACCCCTCTTGTATAGGCTATGTGTGTTCTCGATTAAATCGCTTTGATTGCGATGAGTTGCGCGAACTAATTGAAGTAGCTCGGCAATGTCGTTGAAAGGTTTTTTCGCAAGATCCGAGAAAAAAAGGGAGATCGAAATCTCCCTTTTTAAGTATTATTAGTGCGACATTTCGTCTTTAACGTCTTTGGCTTTGTCGACGGTGGCATCGGTGCCCTCTTTAATTCTATTACCAGCTTTTTTGGCGGCACACTTCATGTCGCCATCCATACACACGGCTTCTTCTGCACGGTGGGCAGCTTTCTTTGCCATACGTTTGGTGGCACGGCCGGCCTTTTTTGCCTCTGTTTTGGTCTCTTCCATCATGTTTTTGGCCTTTTCTGAGGTCGTGGGTTCATTCGCTTGAGCGGAAAAGCTCAAAGCAAGCACTGCAATTAAAGTGGTAAAAAGAACTTTCATATTTTCTCCTTGATTGGGTTTGCAGTCCTATGGTGATTTGCTTTTTTTGTGAGGTATATCTGTATTTTAGCAGCATTGTTTAAAATAAATTATGCACATGTAAACATCCTTTACGGCGGGTGCGGCGGCAGTGGTTCTGAGGGTGGGACACCTTTTGCATTGATTCTTAGTATGCAGAAATTCATGAACCGAAATGTGGTTTTTCTCAGTTCGAGTCATATGGGACAATCTTCTTGGAATATCGGGGAGGGTGTGCCGGAGTATTTGCAAGGTCTGCAAGGGGTTCGTTGGGTGTACCCGCAGGGTCCTAAGGAGTTAAAGGCTTATTTAGATGTACAATTAGATGTACAAACAGAGGAAGTCTTCGTGGTCGTTAGAGTCAGTAATTTAACTCAAAGAGTGATCCAGGCATTTTTAAGTTGGAGTCATTTGTATTTAAAAATCTCTTTTATCTTTATTGCGCAAACTATTGAAAACACGGCACATCAAATGGATGCATTGAGCTCGAAACTGCTCTTTATCTATGAGTCAGAAAGCCCCCGTATTGCACAGATCGTGACTCGTCGCCTCATGGGTTTGATGGTTAAAACTCGTAAGCAAGAAAGAAAGCCAGTTCAGACCCCAGTGATCTTAAAAAAATCGGCCACAGAAGAAGTGGCCGCACCAGGCCGAGTGCAGTACCTAAAAGAAGGGCAAATGCGCGATTTTTCAAAAGGTGGCGCGCAGATCTTTCTGGGGCAAGAATGTGTGCGCCTCAAAGACTTCATCAGTTTAATGTACCAAAACCGCAACGGTGAGTGGGTTTCTGTGGAATCGCAAGTGCGCTGGGTGGTGTCGACCGGCCAAGGGCAGCAGCTGATTGGCGTTCAATTTCTTGCGCTGAGTGCTTGACCCTAAGTGCCAGGACGATTACTACTTATGTAATGCAAATGCATATTTATACACCACAATTTCAAATAGCAGCACAAACAGATGGTCGCTCTTTCTTCGCGACCGCACAATTCTAATGTCACAATTTACAATTATACTTCCGGATAACTCTACCAAGGTTTTTGACCAGGCTCCGACGGCTTTGGACGTGGCTCTTGCCATCGGTCCTCGTTTGGCGAAAGAG
The DNA here is from genome assembly GCA_013360185.1 of Bdellovibrio sp. Taxonomy (GTDB): domain Bacteria; phylum Bdellovibrionota; class Bdellovibrionia; order Bdellovibrionales; family Bdellovibrionaceae; genus Bdellovibrio. The sequence continues at coordinate 19,738 of JABWCO010000045.1, read as the reverse complement.
ACCTTGGGCGTTCACATTAACGGTGCCAAAGAAATTTCTGATTTGCGCACACCTTTGGCGGATCAAAGCAAAGTCGCTTTGGTCACCACCAAAAGCCCTGACGCCGTGGAAGTGATTCGTCACTCTTGCGCCCATATCATGGCGCAAGCGGTGCAAGATATTTGGCCGGAAGTGAAAGTGACCATTGGGCCCGTGATTGAAAGTGGTTTCTATTACGACTTTGATTCACCGTTTGCTTTCACCGAAGAGCACTTCGAAAAAATCGAAAAGAAAATGGCTGAAATCATCGCCAAAGATATGCCGATCCGTCGTGAAAATTGGCCGATTGCAAAAGCGATTGAAACGTTCAAAAAAATGAACGAACGCTTTAAGGTCGAGTTGATCGAGGACTTAGCCAGCAAAGGCGAAACGGTTGTGGGTATTTACCACAACGGCGACGTATGGTTTGACTTGTGCCGTGGTCCGCACATCCAAAGCACTGGCCAGATTAAAGCTTTCAAACTTCTTTCGGTGGCGGGAGCTTACTGGAGAGGTGATGAAAAGAACGCCATGCTTCAGCGTGTGTACGCGACAGCATTCGGCGATAAAAAAGAGCTCGAGACGTATCTTCACAATATCGAAGAAGCGAAAAAACGCGACCACCGTAAATTGGGTAAAGAGTTGGGCATGTTCTATTTTAATGAACTTGCACCAGGTTCTCCGTTCTTTACTGGCAAGGGAGCGACTGTTTATACAGAACTGCAAACTTACTTGCGTGAGCTGTATTTTGAAACAGGCTATCAAGAAGTTATTACTCCGCAGATTTTTGACGTGAACCTGTTCCATACTTCAGGTCACTATCAGAACTATAAAGAAAACATGTTCTTCACGAAAGTGGACGAACGTGATTTCGCATCAAAACCAATGAATTGTCCTTCGCACTGTTTGCTTTTCAATTCAGAAAAATACTCGTACCGCGATCTGCCAGTGAAAATGGCGGACTTTGGCCGCTTGCATCGCTATGAAAAATCAGGGGCGATGCACGGTTTGACTCGTGTTCGTACGTTCTGTCAGGACGATGCGCACATTTTCTGTCGTATGGATCAGTTGCAAGACGAGATCGCCAAGTTTATGGGTTTATTAAACCGCGTGTATGACAAACTTGGGATGAACAATTACAAGATCTATCTTTCTACTCGTCCTGACAATCGCATGGGTTCAGAAGAATACTGGGATATGGCTGAGGGCGCCTTAGCCGAAGCTTTAAAATCTTTGAATTTGCCATTTGAATTGAATCCAGGTGACGGGGCCTTCTATGGACCAAAGTTAGACATTATGTTTGTTGATGCTTTGAACCGTCCATGGCAATTGGGCACCTTGCAGGTTGATCCCAATCTGCCGCAAGCTTTTGATTTGAAGTACACTGGTGACGACAACAAAGAACATCGTCCGGTGATGTTGCACAGAGCGATTTTAGGTTCGTTAGAGCGCTTTATCGGCGTGTATATCGAGCATACGGCGGGGCATTTGCCTCCGTGGTTGTGTCCGATCCAGGTCAGTATCTTAAATGTGACAGACCGTGTGAACGTGTTCTGCGAAGATTTACAGAAGCTTTTAAAACAACACAAAGTGCGCGTGGAATTTGACCGTCGTAATGAAAAGTTAAATTACAAAATCCGCGAAGCGCAGATGCAGAAGATTCCTTACATGATTATCGTAGGGGATAAAGAAGCCGAATCAAAAACAGTGTCATTGCGTTTACGTGATGGTTCTGAGCATAAGGGTCTAAGTGTTGACCAGTTGCTGAAATTGATAACAGAAGATATAAGTACAAGACAGTTGCAGTCTTCACTTGCGAAGACGGCATCGACAAACGAGAATCAGCTTTAGGCTGTGGAGGTTCCCATTAGCAAGTTCGAAGGCAATAGAGGTGGCAGTCGCTATGACCGCAACCACAAGAAAGACTCAAAAGATTCATTGCGAGTAAATCGCGAGATTCGTGCACAGCAAATTCGTGTTATCGACGATGAAGGTAATATGTTGGGAGTTATGACTGTCCCTGAAGCTTTGCGTATTGCTGAAGACAGGGGTCTTGATCTTCTCGAAGTAGCGCCAACAGCAAGCCCGCCCACTTGTAAAATCATGGATTACGGCAAGTGGAAGTACGAGAATAAAAAGAAAGCTACGGCGGCTCGTAAAAAACAGACTGTTGTGACGATCAAAGAAATTCAGATGCGTCCGCGCACGGATCAACATGACTTCGAAACGAAGATGAATCATGCGCGCCGTTTCTTGTTGGACGGAGACAAAGTTAAAGTCAGCTTGCGCTTTATGGGACGTGAAATGGCCCATCAAGAGTTAGGCATGGACGTGATGAAAAAAGCGATCGCTTTCGTTAATGACTTGGCGATGATTGAATCTCAACCGAAAATGGAAGGCAAAAACATGTTTTTGATGTTGGGCCCAGACCCAATGAAAATCAAAGACTACGAAAAAGCCCATCCAAACAAATCAAAACAAGACTCAAAAGAACTCGACGAACTTACCGAAGTCGAAGTCGAAGACGAAGAATAGATACCTGCTTCCTTTCTTCAAAAAAAGGAACAGGGTATATTCAAAAACGAGGGAGCTCCTAAGGCTCCCTTTTTTTTATTTCTGTGACTCTTTCCGATCTAAGCTGCTTGTGTACATGTTTGATCTAATTTAAGCCCAGCCGTTGACGGAGCTGCTTAAAATGCACCTGAACAGAACCATCAGACTTAAGGCGAAACTGTCCGGTTTGATTTCGTTCCGTCATCACAGATTTTAGGTACTCAGGACCACTCATTGTGCCATCAGAGCTAAACTGTCCATAGGCACGACCGTCTTTTCCCATGTGGGCATAGGTATCAAAGTCCAATAAAAAAAGGCCGCCACGGCGATCAAAGACCAACTGTAAATCTTCAGGAATCGCTAAGCGCAGGTCTGCAAAAGCTTTTTCCATTTCAGCAATGCGTGCCACAAGTTTTTCCTTTGTCCAGTGCGCAGGAATATGGTCCACGTGGCCAGCAGTCACGTGAGAAACTACATCCAGGGGATCCATCAAAACGGCAAAAGAGATATCAGGATCTTGAAGTAACTTTTGCGTCTGAGGAAACTTCACTAAAAGCTCCTGCATTTCTTTAGAACTTAAAATTCCTCGCACAGCCGGGGCGAGGCCCCTTTCAGCTAAGGCATTTTGAATGACTATGGACGGTGCTAGTTCACGCACGATATAGCCTTCGCTAAAAACTTTAAGTACAAATACGCCTTGTGCTGTGCGAACTTTCAAAATGCCAGAAGCGTATGCGCCGCCACTATGAACTCGGGAAGACACCTCTAAAATATCTGAGGCCTTTAAGCGCAACATTTTCGCAGCAGACATGGAATCTAAAATATCTGTCTCAAAACGAGACGGTGCTGATTCTAAAAGCACTTGCGAACACATGCCCGCAGCTTGTGCCGAAGAAAGGTTCACAGCTGTCAAGAGCATCACCAGCAAAAGGGCCTTGAGAGGCTTTATAATCACTTTTAAGATCATACGAAACTGTAAAGCAAAGGCCAGGCCCGCAGGTGTTTTTGGCGAAAGGAGCTCACATATAAAAGGTGGTATTTAGATATTTTTAATTTCCCCTAAGACATTTTCGATCATCTTAAGTTCTTTATAGTCGCTTTCTACGTAGGCCCATCCAGTCATTATAACCGCAGTCTTTAGTTGCTCTGGTGGCAGGGATTTTTCTTCGTACTCTGATTGCTTCAAGAATACGCTGTTGATTTTCGACATTTCATCGACGTAGTTGCGATAAGTATTTTCTGTGCAGGTAAGGGCATTCAACGAATACCCGTTCTTACGTCCGCTTTTCTTTTCTTGTGGAGTTAAAGAATACAAAAGATCGCTTAGGTTTCTGATAAAGAAATGGCTTCCGGCTGTGACAAATTTTTCTAAGTGCGCTTTAGCTAAAACGCCATGACCCAGCGACGGTAATTGCTTGAATGCGGGGCGAACTTTTTGTTTTGCATTGACGATAATTAGCTCCATTTTTTCTAAAGTAAGCAAGTACTTGTCGGACGAACGGGCCGAGAGAGAATATTTCTCTGCGATCTGTTCCGGAGTCATTTCATAAAGCTTCATAAGATAAGTGAGGAAATGCCCATTCTTAGCTAAAAAAGCCTCTTGCGCTTCGCTAAAGTTTTCGACTTTGTTTTGCGACGCTTTCGTCAGCATTTCGATGTCACTCAAGGTGACATTGAGCAATTCACAAAACTCCAACAAACGAGACAAAGACAGTTCCTCGGGTCCAAGAATGCGCTTAACTGTCGGGACTGAGCAGGAAAGTTCTGCTGCAACCATTTCATAGGTCATCTTTTTTTTGCGCAAAAGATCCTTCAGCACGGTTTTGATTTGTTGCGATTTAAAGTCGTTCATCGAAGGCCTCTTAAAAATTAAAATCTGCTAAAGTCTTGGCACTCAGTAATAACTAAGTTTACGCCGCCAGTAAGTGGGCTCATGCTGTAAGCAGAAGATCGCCAAACCAATACGGGTGAGTTGTTTAACATTCTAAAAAAGTTTGTCGTTGCAGTTAAAAGTCTCATCATAAAATCCCCTTTGCAGTAGAGCCGTTCGTTGTGAATGTGCTCCGTTAAAAAGAAGATGCCAGGGGGCGAGTCCGTTCTCAATGGCGACTTTAGAGGTATCATAAAACGATCCCAGGTGGTTAAAAATAGATCATAATGTATAAAAAGTATCTAAAAACGATGCCAAAAAACACAAGCAATATGCCGTGGTTCGCGAAAAATATGTTGTACACGTGAATGGCGTAAAGAAAGTCGCGAAGGGGAGCGAGATCAAATTAAATCTTAAGAAGGGTGCAAACGACGTTCAAGTGCAAGCGATGAATCAAGCCAAGCGCTTGGGCCCGGCATCGTCCGCGACGATTTGTTTTGATTCCCGCTATACCGATGTGAAGAGCTTCTGGTAAAGACCTGGCTCTTTTAAAAACAAAAAGCCGAGTTTTAAACTCGGCTTTTTTGTAACTTCACTGTATTTGAAGTGTTCTACTGTTTCAACGCCACTGGTACGATTTGTACCGAGAATCTTGCGCCTTCGACATATTTGTATTCAATGTCTCCAGAAAGTTTGATGATCTTGTTTTCGTCATCGTACAACCAGCCACCTTTGGCTTTGTTAGGGATCTCTTGTTTTCCATAGAATACGCGGATTTGATATTTGCCATCCACTTTACGAGGAATTTGCGTCAAAAGAATTTCTTTAGCTAAAGTTTTCGCCGTAATATCAGAGCCGATTTTGCCTAAGTCTTTACCGAAATCTTTGCTGACGATACTCATAAAGTGATTGTCACGGATTTCTTCAACAGTGCTATGGTGAGCATTGGCTTGATAGATGAACTTTTCTAAAACGTCAGGTCCGAAACCTTCCGTGCAAGTGCCATTTAATTTTGGCGTTTTTGCCGTCATATCAAAACATTCAGGGTGGTATTTTGGATGAATTTTTAAAGCAAAGTCTTTGGCAGAGTCTGGATCGTTTTTACGAACCAAAGCTCCATAAACAGCCACTTTTTTGCCTTTCAAAGCCACTAGCTCTTGAGCCATTTGCTCGCCCGTGATGTTTTTTGAAGAGTCATCCGCATCCGTCAAAAGAATCACAACAAGTTGAGCGTTAGGACGGATGAAGCCTTCGTTCACTCCACCACGGCCTAATTTGTTGGGGCTTAAGGCTGCCGATAACGGAGCCAGAACTTCTTCATTTTCAGGACCGCCATCTTTAAGGGCTACAACGCCAATTTTTAAAGTCGGAGCAATCAAGCTAGAATTGATATCAGACTTCGCAATAAAGCGACGATTCTTAGCTTCTTGTGCTTGCGCGTTTTTGACAAAACGCAAATCGCCCATGTCGTAAGAATCTTTTTTATTCTTTTTATAGTCTTCAGAACTGTCCCAAACCGAAACCACACCGATTTGGTAATCGATCATTTTGTTATTAAGGATGCCTTTAGTGAATTCACCGATATTTTTAGTCAAGTTTTCTTGCGCAGACGTCATACTTTCAGAGTTGTCTGTCACAAACAAAATATCCACTTGGGGGTTAAAGTCCAACTGACTTTGGCCACCATCAATCGTGATCCAATCAAAATTCTGCAATTGTGCTGGAGCATGCTTTGGTACAACCACTTCAGGTTGCACTAAAATACGTTCAGACTTCATTGTTGCTGACTCAGGACTGCAAGCTGTTACAAGCAAGAATGCTGATAAGTAAATGGTAACAATAATCAAATTTTTCACATTTTCCTCCTGATGCCTTTTGCACAGGTTTTAGCTGCAACCTCAAATTTGTCTAATTCATCAATCCAAGGGCGACCGTCATCCATAAAGACCAGTTTGTCGTCGCCAACTTTTTGGAATTTATTGGTTTTGTACATGCTGTCAGCCAGCTCCAGATCCGTGTGGACGCGTTGGATAGCTTCCACCTCAACCAGATTCAATTTCTGAATGACTTTGAAGTTTTCATCTGTTTCCGCTTGCGCTAATTCTTGAACACGATTTTTCAAAGCGGTGAAGCTGTCAGAATTAACTTTGTCCAAGGCTTTTTTAACAGTCATGTTTTGAGTTAAAGCCATCGCATGTTGCGAAGCTTTAAAGCGCAAAGCTTGTTTCTGGAATTCTTTGTCTTTATAAATCATTAACGGCAGCGTCTGAACGGTTTCACCCATATCAGCCAATGTTAATGGGAACGAATCTGCTTTTTTCAGAAATTGTGCTAAAGAGTCATTCCAGCCCGTTTTTGCCAAAGCCTGCACCGACATAATGCGATTCTTTTGTTTGGCTTTGAAAATTTGGTGAGTTTCAAACACACCCTTATAATCGCAAATTTTTAATTGCGCTAAAGATTGCAATAAAAAGGCTTCAGTACTTGAGACTTCCGCAAACTGTGGCGCTAGTAAAGTCTTAGTTTGTGCTAAGGCTTTTTCATAGTCTTCCTGACGGAAGAACGCCCAGCCTTTTTCTTCAACGGCTGACAACCAATAGGTGTTACCACGAGGAATTTGGTTATAGGATTTGATCGCTGAATCAAACTGGCCTTCTGCAAATAAGGAACGAGCCTTTTTTAAAGCATCTTTATTGTCGCAGTCCTCACAAGTTCCTAAGACCTTTTTTTCTAAAGCACGTGTCGAAAAAGCAGAAGCCTTCTTGTCCTGTGCTTGAACCCAAGTCTTCGCCCATGCCGAAGTCGATATACGCTCTACGGCAAAAGCTGAAGAAGCTCCGGCTGTGATCGCAATCGCGAATGTAAGTGAGAAGACTGATTTCATCATAAGATCCAACCTAAGCCCAATGATCCGGTTACAACATCAAGGTTGCGTGACCCTGTGATCAACTGATCTTGATATTTTTGGTAGCGAACCTCAGCACGTGCTGAAATATGGCTAGAAGCCCAAATGCCCACACCTAAACCCGCAGTCATGACAGACGTGTTACCACTCGTTAAAGTGATGTTGCCGCCACCTGCAAGCAAGTAAAGGTCAAATTGCGTGACACCCATATCAAGGAAACTAGTTTTGCCGTAAATAGGGTACCAGTTTACTACAGCAATAGCTGAGTTTAAGGGGAAGTCCATATCAACAGACAGGGCACGACCACCAGCTGCATACGTCGCTTTAGCATCATCATAGATGCGTTGACCTTCAGCCGTAAGGCTGTTGCCAAAATCATAATAACGAGCACCCAAAGACCAGCGAGGCGTGATGTGGTAGTCCACTTGTGCACCTAGGGCTTGAGTTTTAATGTAAGAATCACCGCCAAAAGCGCTGCCGTAAGAAAGACCAAACTCAAGCGTATTACGGCGCTCAACGATACGCTCTTGCACGATACGCGCGCGGCTTGTCGATTTGATTTTTTCTGCCATTTCCAGCAACTCTTGGTTTCCACCTAAAGAGTCAATATCTTCAGAAGCATTGATCGTTTTAGCCGGAGCTTTCGCCGCCGCTACATTTTTATAAGATTTTGCACCTGCTGCGAAGCTAGAAGTGGCTGCAGTTAATGAACACGCTAATACTAGAAGAGAAAGAAGATTCGTTTTCATTAGTTGCCTCCAGCGCAAAGTTTTTTATTTTCAGGAGCTGCCACAGTTTTTAATTTGTAAGTTGTGATTTCAGAGTTGCGACCGTTGACAACTGTCACAGCCGTTAAAGCGATATCACCAACCAAAGCGTCTTTGGCAGCATCACAAGGGATGGTCCAATTTAAGACGCAAGCCTGTTTTGCAGCACCCATTGCAGAATCCGCGCAAGTGATTGCGGGCGCACCTGGCAAGTTCGAAGTCAAAGGATCTACTTTAACAACAGCTTCTTTGTCAGCTGAAGTGACAGAAAAGTTCCAAGTGATTTTCATTCCTGGCGCCACCGCCAACGCTTGCTTTTTACCTAAACCAGTTACATCAAAGCGAGGTGCTGCGATGCCTTTTGTATAAGTAATTTTAACCTTAGCAACGGATTCTGGAGTCGAAGTACCATTGGGGCTGTACACTTTCAGACTCATGCGCACATAAGTTCCGTCAGCGTTAACCATGACAGTGCCGTCTTTAGCAAGTTGAGGTTTTACAGCGATATTTTTTGTATCAAAAACACGTTTGAAAACCCATTTGCCGTCAACGAATTCAGGATCTTTGCTAGTTTCAGAAACGTGGCGTGAACCATCAAGTTCTAAATAGCTATTACCCGGTGTTGAACTTACTTGGTCATAAGTGATTGCTAAGCGAGGTTTTTGCGTTGTTTTTGAATCTGTCCCAGGAACTTTCGCAGTGACTGTGAAAGTCGGTGTTGTGCCTTCAGCGATTTGTGCAGGCAATTCTGTGACAGTCAATTCTGAAGGGATTTCTTGGTTTTTGAATAAGAACAAAGAAATTTCTTTTTCGCGGATGATACCTTTAAATTGTGCCAATTGTTCCGGGGTTTTTGCCGTAACAGCTTCTGCCGATAATTTTACGGAATAGGTTTTCATCAAACCTGAAGACACAAGATTTAATTGCGGAGTCCAAGTTAAAGTATAAAGATCAGCATCTTGAGCCGACTTTTCAAGCTTAGCACCTTCTGGCAAACCTTGAGCTTTCAAAGTCGCGGTCATGCCGTCGACTAAGACACGCGCGCGGATTTTGAATTGTGATTGTTGACCTTCGTTAAAGTTCATTTGCGGATCTGGAGTGATCAAAATGAAGTTTTCGCTGCCAGTTGCTTGTTCTTTGACGATATAAACAGGTTTTTCAACAACAACCGTATTCTTAATTTCTCGCGGAGCATCTGGACCTTTTGCGAAGTCTGTTTTTGCATTTTCACGCATTGTCGCAAGATCTGTGGCAGGATTTTTTGAATATTCGCCGCAACCTGCAACAACTGCAGTTAGGGCAAACATCGAAATAAGTGTAAGAGTTGATTTCATAATCATGTCTCCTTATCTTGAGCTTACGCGAGTAAGTTCAAAGGGATAAAGTACGTCAACATTGACTTTTCCAACCGGACGCGGGAACTGCCAAGATCTCATTTTTGCTAACATGCAACCTTCAACCATGCGCGAACCTAAAGAAGACTCAGCAACTTTAGCAACCGTAATGCGCCCAGCAGCTCCGATCACAAAGCTCACAGCCACACGACCACCGATTGATGGTTGAGCTTGCAAACCTTTTTCGTAACAATAAGTGATTTGACCTTTATTGCGATTGATCACTGCGATAATTTGGTCTTGATCTAAGCCACCTTCGACAGTGACTTCTTCATCAAGTGGCAAACTCATAGCTGATGTTCCACCAACTAACGAAATCTTACCGTAACCGGCTTTACCACCACCAGAACCACGTGTTCCGTAACCACCGGCTCCTTGAGCGCGAGCTCCTTCACCAGCAGAGCCTGCTATCAACCCGTTGCCAGGCATATAACCTTTAGCTCCACCGCGTCCGGCGTTACCGATACCACCGCCGCCAGCACCCGTGCCCGCAGCGCGAATATTTTTTAAAGATTGCATATCTAAGCCTTCAGCACCTTTGTGGCCGGTTTTTAAACCTCCCAAAGCAGCCAAGGCGCCAACGCGAGTAACGTCTTTCGCCTTGGTCGTGTTCACCTTATAGGGACGCGACATAACTTTTTTAGCTACGGGGCGATAAACTTTTTTTGTCTGTTTGATTTTTGTTTTCGAGACTTTCACCGTCGGGCGCGATTCAGGTTTGGCTCTTACCGGCTCTTCTTGCGGAAGAACGATCGTCACCAAAGGAGTTTCGACAGTTTTCATAAAGTAATTCGTATAAACCCAAGAACCCACGAGCAACATAAAGATGGCGATCAAATGACCCGCGGTTGTATTTTGCAGAATTGTTTTTAGTTTCTCTTCATCTTGCTCGATCGCCAAGTTGTGTGTCGGACTGTTTTGCACTCCAGAGACTGGATAAAGGCGAAGACGCCCCATGCCGGAAAGTTCAACACCTTCTTCTGAAACCTGTGACAACTGGATTTGTTTTAACAACGTATAATCTACGTTTTGCGCATCAAGTTCATTCAGATCACTGAAGGCTTCGACACGGCGATTGTTTTTTAAATAGACCAAGTTCAAAGAGTCAGATTGAACAGCAAAGGTCCGAACCTTTTGGCCCTGGATATTTTCAAGAATGAGAAGTTTCGCTGCGTTCATATTCACTGCCTCTAGTTACGTTCAGTTTCTTTTGCTTGGCGGTCCTCAAACTGAGTTCTGCCCTTTAAAAGATCTTCCAAAAGTTTATCGTTTTCTACCGTTGCCGCTGTTCCCATGGAACTTTGGTACTTACCTCTTAACGAGGAACCGCTAAACTTAAACGATGTTCCCAGTTGTCTTTTGCTGGTTGACGGTTTTGCAGGTTTTTGTCCTTGCGGCGTCGAGTTTGCTAAGACCATCTGAGTCGTCAAACTGAATAGCAAGATTAGCGCCAAAGAAATCATTGATTTCATAGACTGTTTCCTCCCTGGAGGTTGCTTAAACGTGCTTCTAGGTAAGCAGGCATAAGAGGATGGCCAATTTTTGTTTCAATCACTTTCAATTTTTCAAGACCACGTGGGTTTGAGGGGTCTTCTGCCACTGTATTGCGTGCGGCGATCAAATCTTTTGCCGAAAAAAGTCGCTCGTTCATGGCATTTTCTAGGGACGCTTTTAACGGGCCTTGACCAGGAACTTGAAGTAACAAAGTCAGCTCCCGGGCTAACAAATTACGGATTTCAGGACGAGCCATTTGGTAGTCCTTAATGGTATTTGCTAAAGCAGGGGACTTGTTCCAGATCTCTTGTTGCTTTTGTTGGGCCACACGAGCTTTTAGCAAGTACGGTTTTGTTTGCGCTTTTAAGATGTGCAAATACTGCGCTTGTTCCGCAGCCGTTAAGCCTGCTGGTAATGGCAGTCCCGCAAGATCACGAACCATGCGTTCATTTTGTGATGAAACCATGTTTAAGGCCATCATTTGGGCCGTCACATCTTTTAAAGCCAAACTTTCAGCCAAAATCTTGTCAGCCTTCTTAAGTAAGGCGATGCGTTCCGCGATCGTTTTTTGTAACAAGCTATCTTTTGTAGGATTCAACTGGTGAGCTGCCAACGTGCTGTGCCCTTTTTGGACTTTGCCATAGAAAGCCTGCTTTTTAATGAAAAGAACAGCCGACTGTTTTTTCATCTCTTTCATTTTTAAAACACTCTCAAACTCTTCAGATGAGCCGTGCTTTGCATAAACTAACAAGGCCGTTTCATTTAGTAACGAAGGACGCTGTCTTAATTGACGTGATTGAGCTTTTAATTCTTTAGCTGGATTTGCTGAAATCAGTACCAGGCGGGCGCGGACGGACAATGACTTTTCGCCACGCAGTCCTGCCGCTAAAGATTTCTGATAGTGCTTAGTTGCAACGTCCATATTTGCCAAGTCAGCTAAAGTGCCAAGACGGAATTCTTTTTCCTTTTCTGGCATCTTAGGGCTTTCTAAACGAGCGGCTGTAACATAAGCGTTTTTAAAGTCTAAGTGCTTTTCATAATAGCCAGTAAGTTGTTCCAGCAAAGCCTCGCGCTTTCCTTTAGAAAGCTCTGGGATTGCCAGAAGCGAAGCGATAGCATCCACATAGACTTGGTCGTCACCCAATTTCTTTGCAACAGCCATTTGATTGTTGAAGAAAAGAATTTTCTCTGAAGCTGATGCATTTTTTAGTTTCGCGTTGTCTAAAGCTTGCAAAGATTTTTTCAAATCCGACTTGTTGGATTTGCTGTCATTGGCGATGCCAGCCACGCGATTATTTAAAGATTTACGTGCGATTTTTTCAAACTCCGCACGAGCCGCTGGGAACATCTCAGCATAGTCCCATGCCAAAGCCTCAAGTATTTCCTCATCTTTGGTTTGGACTAAAGCGTCCAAAGAAAGATCTGCTGACTTTTTTCTTAATTCTGCTGAACCGGATTTGTCTTTTGCTAGGGCTTCAAAATCTGAGGAAGCTTTAGCGAATTGTTTTTCTTGATAGGCTAAATAAGCCAACTGATAACGAACCTCAAATGACTTCGTATTTTGCGGAGCGTACTTTAAGTAATGCGTGTAAGCCTCTTTTTGCAAAGAGACATTTTTAGATTTTTCTGCAGCCGAAATCTCATGCAGTAAAGCTTCTTCGCGCTCTTGTTTTGAAAACTGTCGGCTTTCACTGACTGTGCGGTAAAGAGCGACGGCGATCGGGAAGTTATTCATTTCCATCGCAACTCCAGCCGCACGTTGAGTCATGCCCACATCTTGAGGGAACGTGTTTGTGAAAGTCACATATGCGTTTAAAAGATCTTGGTCAGGGTTTATTTTTTTTGAACGGTGCAGCTCCGTTACATAACGTTTCATCGTTTTTTGTAACTCTTCACACTTATCGCCCGAACAGCCAGAGTTTTTCAAAGCGGCTGCAGCCTTTGTAAATTCCGCGACAGATTCTGTGGTTTGACCACGGTCATAGCTGATTTGTGCTAACTGAATCGAAGCCTCAAGACGCTCCTCTTTAGAAAGCGCGCTGCTAGCTAAGTATCGGTTCATGATTTCTTGCGCGGCTTTTTTCTGTCCCACGCGATCTGTTTCTTTCGCAAAAAGCAACATCATGTCTTTGCGTTTTTCAAGTGGAGTCAATGTTTCAAAAGAGTTGATTTCTTTAACGGTGACTTCACGTTTTGTGTAAAAAGAAGCTAAGTCACGTAAAATATCTGTGTGAAAGGGGGCATCGTATTTTTTGCCTTCTTCAGTTTCACGACTGATTTGTGTTGGATTTTTAAGTAGACCCTCTAGGGTGACAATGGCGCCTTTAAGGTTGTCAGTGTTAAATTCACACCAAGCAACATTGTAAATGGTTAAATAACGGTTTTCTAAGTTTTTGTCTTTAAGTGCGATTTGATAGTTGGCGCGGGCTTCTTTGAAAAGTCCTTTAGCGAACTGAAGATCGCCCAAGCCTACGTAAGATCGAGTCACGATCTCCGCATTGATATTTTTCTTCTTGGCGTCTTTGATGATGCTTTCATACAAAGAAATCGCCTGGTCATTTTGACCAGCCATTTCGTACAAGTGAGCCAGCTGGAACAAGATCGGTCCATGTTCATTCACCTTCACTTCCTTAAGAAGAGAATCGTAAATTTTGATGGCCTTAAGGCGATCGTCTTTAGATCCTTTGCAGCCATCACAGTTGGCTTCCACTTCGGACATGAAGCGGTTCCGGGCTCTTTCAGAAAGAAGGTCGGCCAGGCGCTGTTGGCTTGACAACCAAGCAGCGTCAGATTTTTCCATCGCAGAAAGAACGCGTTCCATTTTGTTGATAACGAGATCCTGAGTCTTCGCGTTCATTTTTTCAGCAAATGCCGGAGCAGAACTCAAGATTCCTGTGAACAGGGCGCTTAGAATAAGGATGTCGTTAAACTTTTTCATTGTGCAGGTACCACCGCAAATTTCATTTTCTCAAAGCCAGATAATGAACCGGCTTTAAGTAAAGGATCTAAATCTTCAAATTTCATTTCTTGATCAGCTTGGACTAAAAGTTCCGCAGCCTCTTTAGGCAAAGTCGCCTTCAGTTCCGTAAGTTTTTGAGTCAACGCTTTTACTGAAACTACAGCATCGTTTAAACGATAAACGCCTTTTTGAATGGTCAATGTTGGAATCTCTTTGTCGATGCTGACGCTGTGGGAAGCCGTCGGTAAAGACATTTTCGTGGGGATATTTGATTCCATTCCATTATTTTGCGTACCGATCAAAAGATAGATCACGATAATCGAAAATGCGTCGATCAATGAAGTCAAAGGCAGCGCTAAGCCCAAGGCTGCAGCGCCACGCTTTTTACCCTTCATGCCGGGTTTTAAATTCTGCAAAGAACCCAGTGGGGATTTTTTGCCGTTCGTGTTGGTAAAGGACGAGGTTTTCATAAGACCTACCCAAGAGGGGATAAACCCACTCCTTCAAATTGCGCTTGTTTAAGTTTGTCCATAATACGAATCACATCACCGTAAGAAGCTTGCGCTTCGGGGCGCACCACACCAGTTTTTAAGTCTGGAAATTTGCTGCGCAAAGCTTGAAGCTTTTGTTCAAGGACAGACCAGTTAATTGCTTTACCGGTTGCTTTGATTTCTTCTTCGTGATTTTTTGCGTTCGGCAAGTCACGTAAAGAAAGTTGCACAGAGCCCTTCGGGTTTACCGTGATCCAAAGTGAAGGAGGATTTTTTGCTCCCGCCACAGAGTTATCGCCGATAGCTTGGCGCGTATCCAAAGACCCGATTTGCACCCATACTGCTGTTAAAAGCAGGAAGCAGATTAAAACGGACAAGATATCCAAGATCGGTAAGATATTGATGTCAAAGTCCAAACTTTTTTCGTCACCTGAACCGATGTTCATAATTATCTCCCAGCGTTAGCAGGAACTTCTTTTTTTTCAGTCACTGGCTCGTAGTGAAAACCCAATTGGATGAAAAGGTTCAAAGCACCCTTATTAAGGTCATCCGTCAAACGAGACGCGCGATTTTGCAAAACCGCATACATGATCAAAGCAGGAACTGCCACGATCAAACCATAAGCTGTCGTGTTCATCGCTAATGAGATACCTTGAGAAAGGATTGTCGCTTTTTCAGCCGGGTTTGCATTAGAGATACCCGCGAAAGAGTGGATTAGACCTGTGATCGTACCCAAAAGACCTAATAATGTAGCGACGTTCGCAAACATTGCTAAGAATCCGATACGTTTTTCAACGCGTGAGTTTTCTTCCAGAAGAACTTCATCCATTTTAAGTTGGATTTCTTCTTTGCCACCCATATCCATTGCGGCCTGAATGCCTGCTGCGGCAACAACACCCAATGGTTCTTTGGCGCCCAATTGCATAGAGCGACGTAAAGCCTTGTCCAAGTTGCCAGAACGAATGTCTTCAGCGATGACTTTAGATAAGTCTTTCTGATTGACCTTGCGGGCACCGAACAGAGCGATAGCTCTTTCAATAATAATAGCTACCGATACGATTTGCGCGGCTAATATAGTCCACATCCAAATAGCATCAGAAGAAGCAAAACCACGACCTAACGATAATAAGAATTCCATATAATTATCCTCCACGGTAATTCAAGCTTTGCTAAGAGCAACGAGGGTGCCAGATTCGTGTTGTTACGAGGACTTAAAGGCCACAGTGACAAACTTTGTCGCTGCAAAGGGTGGGAGCCCTGCCGTTTCGATTTGGGATAGGGTGGGGGCGGAAGATCTTTCAACCCTCAATACATAATATACGAAGACGTAAAATCAGCGAAAATTTCTCTGAAGGGATTTTATCCACTTTATACACAGGGGTGCCGCAAATTGGCGCCCGTCGGTGTGGTTCCGGCGACTCTATCTCCACAGATGCGCTAACCATTTCCACACTTCAATGCGGCGGTCTCCAATATCAAAGTGATTCCCGTCGAACTCGACATAGTCGTGCAGGATCTGTTGGTCTTTTAAAATCTTAGATATTTGTCGAGCGCCATATTGTAAATGAAAGTTATCCTTTGTGCCGACATCAAGATAAATTCCCGCAAGCTTTTGCAAACCAGAAACACGTTCGGGCAAAAAGTGCAGGGGATCGTGACGCAAATATCTCTGCCACAGCTCGGGAATCTTTTCTCCCGTTTTTATGTCTAAAGGAAACTTGAAATCTCCACTGATTCCCTCGGGGCAATAGCAAGCCGCCATACCAAAGGCATTAAGCAAGCTGTGCCAATTTTTATTCTTCATCAGTCGACCGTTGCGCAGTTCTTCCAAGGCTTTGCGGGCAGAGCCCTGGTATTTATCCCACAACGGCAAGGCGTGATAGAACTCTGGCAGAAGACTGGCTTCAAAAAATGAATCCGGAGCGATCGCCGCCACTCTGCCAAAAAGCTCTGGATATTTGGATCCCAGATGTAAAGCGCCGTAACCGCCGCTAGAACCTCCGCAAATGCACCAGTCTGTGGGATCCTGGGAAACCGCAGAGAGCTTGCGCAAGGCGGGTACTAATTCTTGCACAATGTAGTCTTCGTAATTTCCCGTTGCCGCAGAATTAATAAACTGTGAACCACCCCAAGTTGTTAGAGCATCGACAAAAACATATAAAGCGGCAGGAGCTTCGCCTCGCGCATAGGCTTGATCGATCACCTGGGCCGGGTTTCGTTCATTAAACTTTGCATTGACGTAAAACGAAGCGTTACCACTGAAGCCGCCTAGGACGATCGCCACCGGGGAAGGTCCTTTGGAGTGTGGCACCAAGAGGGGATTAAAACGAGTCGTCGGATCGTTTAAGGGATTGTTTTTAAGTTTAGAGCTAACCACTTTCAGGGTTTCAACAGAAAAATGAGCTAGTTCGTAGTGGGCAATATTGGGAAGCATCTCGGTTTGTTTCATTTTGAGATTTTTGCACCGAACGGACTTTTCGGGCAACGGCATTCTTAAAGAGCGACGCAAATATTCCGATAAAGAGATACCAATTCTGTAGTGTTTTTAAGAAGGGGAAGTCCATGAATCCTAAGATAAATGCAAAGTATTTAGCGACGACGTTCTTTGCGGCCTCAGCGCTGGTTTTGTCATTCCAAAACTGCTCACCTAATAACTTCGCGGCCGGTGATTCTTCGTCAGAAATTTCTCTGCAGAGTATCTCAGAGTCTGGCACTGGTGTGGATCTTATTACTCCGCGCATAGTTTTATCAGATCGCATGAATGGCCCCGCGATGGACACTTTTTCTGCGCGCAAAACGATCTATGGAACAGTTTATGGCTTAAGTGCCGATGCTAAAAATCTGCAGGTGTGTATCGGTGTGGATAACTATTGCGTCAGTCAGCCCAAGGATATTTGGAATTACAATCGTCGTGTCGAAACGCTGCCGACCTGGAGTTATAATGCGGCAACCAAGACGTGGCATTTTACGATGGACTATTCAGAAGTGGGTGACATGATCCAAAAAGTTTCCATTCATGACCTCAGCACCAAAGAATTTACGGGCGTTGATTTCGGAAAGCTTCATTTAGAGCGCTATTTCCGGGTGTTGTCGCCTGCGCAAGACGCGGCTATTTATTTCGGTGTCTTTTCGCGGATGTCCTTATTTGGCAGCGGCGGAAAGCCGGGTAACGTCTTTAGATTCGGCGATTCGATCCAGATAAAGCTGGCCGGGCTGGGTAAAGACGGGGTGTTGGTGTGTCACGAGTACAACAGTCCAGGGTCTTGTAAAAACGAGTCTAACTGGATGGCCGCGGGAACCATGGGTTATGTCTATGACGAGTTTGACAAGGCCTTAAAAGGTGGTGCGGGGGCGCTATCAACAGAGCCGGGCCCGCACAAGATCTTTGCGAAGAGCACTGTGACCAATGCCGTGGCAGAGGGCGTAGTTACCGTCGGAGATCGTAACATTACCTGTGCGATGCGCTCAAAAACTCCCGTGTTTGGGCCGTGCTCTGATCCAGAGTCATCACAAGCCTGTTCTCAGGCGACCGTGGGACAAACGGCGCAAGGGACGGGAAGCTGTAAAGTTAGTTATACTTGCACCTGTGAATAGTGCGATCGTCGCTGACTTGCGCGACTGGAGCATTTACTTAGAAAACAAAAAAATGGGCCTAAGATGTTGAAATAACATTGTTTTGCCCATTTTCTTGGTATTTAACCAGAACCCCACTGAAGACCGCCTAAATCCTTAAAAAAGCTTGATTTTGCCCCTCATCCATCCTAAAACCATGAGTCCAATACGACTGTCTAAGGCAATGACTAAGAGCTGTCCCCATCGGGAGAGACGCCTTATCGGTGGAAGGTAACTACTATGAAAATGCGCACTCATTCAGGCGCTAAAAAACGTTTGAAAGTTCTTTCAAGCGGCAAAGTTAAGAAAAAAAGCACTCGCATGCGCCATTTGAACTCACACATGAGCTCAAAAACGAAAAGACAACTAGGTAAAACATCATACGTTGAAGATGCAAACATGCTTCAAGTTCGTCGTTGTTTGGTATTCTAGTTTTAATTTTAAAAATAATTGTCTTTTCAGTAAATATTTGAGGTAGAAAATGGCTCGTGTAAAATCAGGTAAAACAAATCGTGCTCGTCACAAAAAAGTTCTTAAAAGAGCAAAAGGTTACTACAGTGCAGGTTCTCGCGCGTACATCCACGCGGTAGAGAAAAATGACCGTGGTATGGCGTTCGCTTACCGCGATCGTAAAGCTAAAAAACGTAACTTCCGTACATTGTGGAATCAACGTATCAATGCAGCAGCTCGTTTGAACGGTACTACATACTCTCGTTTGATCGGTGGTTTGATTAAAGCTGGTGTCCAAGTAGATCGTAAAATCTTGGCTGACCTTGCTATCAACGACGCAGCGGCATTTGCATCACTTTGCAAACACGCATTGGCGTAGGTCGATACTTCGGCTTCGCCGAAGTCGGGTTACAGGCCTAATTGAAGGAGTAGCCAAGTGAAAGAGTCTAACAGTCAGTTTGAACAGAGAAAGCGTGATCATATAAGGATTGCGCTGGATCCAAAGTCCCAAGCGGATGGACAAAATGGGTTAGACTCGATCGAATTGATTCATGAGGCTTTGCCGGATCTGAATTTTAAAGAGGTCGATATTTCGACCTCTTTTGTTTTTAAAGGGGATGTTCTTCCTCTTTCTTCTCCGATTTTTATTTCTTCTATGACTGCAGGCCATGAAAACGGCCAAGAGATCAACCAGGCGCTTGCGCGTTTAAGTGATCGCCGTCAGATTTTAATGGGCGTGGGTTCGCAACGTCGCGAACTGACAGATTCCAATGCCGCCGAAGAGTGGGCTCGTGTGCGCAAACAAGCACCGAAGGCTCGCTTGCTCGGAAATATTGGAATTTTTCAGTTGATTAAATCTCCGATTGATCAAGTTCGGCGTTTGGTGGATTCCACTCAAGCGACGGCCCTGTTTGTTCACTTAAACCCGTTGCAAGAGGCCCTCCAGCCGGAAGGCACCACCGATTTTAAGAGTGGTTTTGACGCCATCGAAAATCTGGTGAAGGTCTTGCCCGTGCCGGTGATCGTGAAAGAAGTTGGTTGTGGTTTTTCGAAAGAAACATTGCGACGCTTTGAAGGGACAGGAGTTTTTGCTGTCGATGTCAGCGGCAAAGGTGGCACGCACTGGGGGCGAGTGGAAGGTTATCGTTCGCAAGAACAAGACTTGCTTTACAAAGTGGCACAAACTTTTTCGGATTGGGGCATTAGTACCGTTCAGTCGATGCTA
>JABWCO010000044.1 GCA_013360185.1 Bdellovibrio sp. | reverse complement strand
TGACATCAAATTCGCCCGATGCGTCTTGGTCTAAGGGAATAACATCCCCGACTTTTAAGTTCATCATGTCGCGAAGTTTGATTTCTGTTTCACCAAGGTTGACCTTGATTTCCATGTCTGTTTCCAACAATTGCTCTTGAATAATTGAAGTCCACAGTTTTTTATCTGTTTGGTCGGATTCAACCTGGAAGCCCGTTGAAAGTTTTTGCTTGATCGGCTCAATTGTCGCGTAAGGAATCACGATTGAAATCGTGCCCGTTGCATTTTCAAGCTCAACATCAAATGTCGATGCGATAACCACGTCTGTCGGAGGCACGATACCTACGAACTGTGGATTTACTTCCGTACGCACAAAAGAACAGCCGATTTTTTCAATCGACGCCCATGCCATTTCTAAATCATTGATCGCAAGACCTACGACTTTTTGAACAATAGATAGTTCAATAGGCGTAAAGTCTTTCCCATCGATTTTAGTATACGGACGATCCGCCCCACCGAAAAAGCTGTCCACCAAAGCGTAGGCCAATTTACTTTCGATCACAAACAAAGCAGAACCGCGCAGATTTCCAAAGCGCAGAACGCTCATACACGTTGGCATTGGCAGAGTATTAATGAACTCTCCGAATTTTAAGAATTCTGTCGAGGTCAACGTGATAGAGGCAATCTTACGTAATGCTGAGGACAGCGAAACGCGAAAGGCACGCATAAATTTTTCGTAGATGACTTCTAATTGAGGAAGACGGCCACGAATAATTCTGTCTTGACTGGTTAAATCATAAGAAACAATCTTACGCTCTTCCACCTTGCCATTATTCTGGGCTTCTTGCTTGGGAGCATCCGCCGTCGCAACGTCCCCATCCGAGACCGCGGCTAACAGAGCATCCACTTCACTTTGCGAAAGTACCTGATTCATCGTCCCGCCTTAGTTATAGATAAACTCAGTAAAGAACACGTTTGATATCTTGCCTTGGACTAGGAAAGAATTAATTGTGTCTTTGATCTCGTTACGTAAACCGTCTTTTCCTTCGCGTGAAGAAACGTCTTCGTAAGTTTTTGAAGAAAGAATAATAATAATGATGTCACGCACTTGCGCTTTGCGCTTTTCAATTTCGTCAAGGACGTGGTCGCCCTTCACCTCAAGCTCCATATTCACCTTGGCCACTTTGTGACCCTTTGAGCCCGCTAAGTTCACGATGAATGTTTCAAGAGGAATAACTTTACCCACGACTTCTTTTTCTTCAGTCGCTTCGTGGTGTTGCGCCTCAGATTCACCCTTGATGACTTGTTCGATTTTGGGCTCTGCAGCCTCTTTTTTGCGGCCTTGATAAAGCATGAATCCCACGCCTGCGACCACCAACATATTAACGACCGCTAAGACGATAAGTAATATGGGCTTTTGTCCTGATCCCGAGCTGGCTGATGACGATTCCGCTGCTGCTGCTTTTTCTTCCGACACTTCATCCTCCATGATGAAAGACCACAAAGAGGTCCTAGCAAAATTCTAAGCAACAGCAATGCCAACAGGACCTCGGTCCTGACGGAAAAAATGCATTCCAACATATTTGATCTCAGGCAAATTTTGCCCCTCGGGCAAATGTTTCCAGGGCCAAGGTTCTATGACAGGAGTCAAGTTTTTGGCGCGCGGATTTGACGTATAATACTAAAAAGGAGGTCGTTATGAACAAGGATGTATTCCAAGGAAAGATCAAAGAGATGTCCGGAGAACTGCGCAAAAAATGGGGTGAGCTCACCGATGATGACATAAAAAAAACTAAAGGAAATGCGCAAGCGTTGCAAG
This sequence comes from Bdellovibrio sp., assembly GCA_013360185.1. Classification (GTDB taxonomy): domain Bacteria; phylum Bdellovibrionota; class Bdellovibrionia; order Bdellovibrionales; family Bdellovibrionaceae; genus Bdellovibrio. The sequence continues at coordinate 21,311 of JABWCO010000044.1, read as the reverse complement.
GTCTAGTGCAACAGAAGGTGGGCCTGTCGAAAGAAGAAGCGCAAAGAGAGGTAAACAGCTTCATGAATACCTTCACGCAAAAGTATGAAAAAGGTGTCGCCAAACTCAATCACGGAATCGACCAAGTAAAAGATAAATTTTCTCACTAGGTCGATTTTCCCTGTGTAAAAAGAAGGTAAGGGTTTGTCCCTTACCTTCTTTCTTATTTTGCGTCTCATTTTGAGATCCGCCGCAAGAAACGTACACTGTCAAACGGATCTACACTTCTAAGCCAGAATCACGCATCAGGTATCCTTAAAATTTATCTTAAGGTGCGATGTACGGCCCTGCTTTTGCTTCGATTAGTTTAAACAAGGAAGACAACTGTGCAAATGTTCAAACTCATCGTAAAATCAATTTTTCTTATCGCCCTGACCTCGCCAACTTCATGGGCGACTTGCACTGATTGCAGCACCTTGGAATTCGGTAAAAAAGCACAATTAAAAAAGGTTTTACCACTGCTTACTGGCGACCTCAAAAGCAAGACAGACTATATCCAAAATCTGGGCGTAGATCTTTTCCGGGTGCCGACGAAGGAGGAAACTCCGACCTTGGGTTTCTTGAAAACTCCCCCTAAGATTTTAATGGATTTTTTTGGCGCTTATTTCGCCGACAATGTTGTCGGGTTGTATCTGACAGATCGTTCCTATAGTAATAAAGTGATTAAGCCGACAATACTTCTCATTGAAAGTGCGGACTCTTGGACAATAAGTCACGAGTTCATGCACTATCTATTTGATCGTGCACGCCTGCAAGACGACCCTACATCTGAATCAAAAATTGTTGTGAATATGAATGACGCCAAAGAGGATTTTATGAACTCTTGGACTAAGTACAAAATGAACAACATGTATCTCGATCAGACCCATAAGGAAGAGACCATCCAAAACTTTGCAATTTTCTCAGAGGTACAACAGCACCTTCTAAATTCCTTCGAAGTCGAAGAAATGGTAATCGAAAAACAGCTGCGGTCCCTATTCGTACATCACAAAAACAATGACCTAGACAAGCAGAGTTTTGAGCGCAGCACGCGCTATATAAATTCGACGGGTTCAAAAGCACTTACAATCTTGAATGTCGCTCTCGAAACTTGCCAAGACCTGCGCACAACCCTAGTGGACGAAGATCAAGAGCTTATCAGTATACTGCAAAAGCCGTGTGCGAAGGCGACGGCCACCAAAAAGGAAATTCTTCGCCTTGGCCAAGAGCTCGGCATTTCCTTCAAGACTCAATAGAATCCCAAGCTATAAAGATTTATTCCGTCGCCGCGCTTAGATGATTCTGAAGCACCGCCTGGATCTGCGGCACTAAATCTTTATTGCCGGCCACGATGGAATTTTTGTAAGGGCTGTAGGCATCACCTTTATAAGTTTGCACAACTCCACCGGCCTCTTCGACCAACAAAATTCCTGCGGCCGCATCCCAGGGCTGAATGTTTCGCTCCCAGTAACCATCAAACACACCACGAGCCACTTGTGCCAGATCATAGGCTGCAGCTCCTGGCCGGCGCACACCACGACAGGTGCGGACCATCTCGCTGAATATTTTCAACTGCTCTGAAATTACATGTTCGTGTTCTGACACAAAACCTGTCGCCAGTAAGGCTTTGCGCAGTTCTCCCGTTTTACTCACGCCTAAGCGCCGCCCGTTGACGAAAGCACCTTGACCGCGAATCGCCGTATAGGTCTCTTTAAGAATCGGCACGTCGATCACGGCGACTTGAATCTGTCCATTCACTTCCAAACCTAAACTGATACAAAAAATTGGGACGCGATGAATGTAATTGGTGGTGCCATCTAAAGGATCCAAAATCCAACGCCCCTCCGGACCGGCTGGCTGGATCTGGACTTTGGCCCCAGGAGCGTTTTCCGCGGCAAAGGTTTCCTCGCCTAAAAATCCAATCGTCGGAAAATTTTTCTTAAGATGCTCCGCAATGACACGTTCCGATTCTTTGTCGGCTTCGCTGACCAGACCGGCCTGGAACTTTTCTTCGATGTGCTCTAAGTTACCGAAATAACTAAGAAGGACCTCTCGTCCCAGGCTGACGGCCTTTATAGCCTGACTTAAGACTTGCTTCCAATCCGTTGAATTTCCGCTGATTTCCATGCTTTTCCCTTACGTCCAGGACCCGCTGTGTATTGACCAATTTCGCGACTTAAAGCTAACATGGATAAAGGGTCAAAGGAAGGACCTTAAACAAAGCACTTAGGCGAGTTTAAATTTTATGAGGATTGAAAAAATGAGTTCTAAAACCGATTCGTTCGTGAAACTAGCAATAGTTTTCTTCATTTCGTTGTTGTCATTTTCTATCGGTACATTCGTCGGCAAAAAGTATAGTGACAATCAACATGAACTTGCTGCTTTAGAACCACAAAAAACAACTCACAAAGCAGAACGCGATGTCGCTTCGATTGAGCACGGAACAGATACAAAAACTGGTACCATGACTGACGAAGAAATCGCCAAGCTTGCAGAAGAATTTGTCGCCGATGACGCCGCTCCGGTCGCTGAAGTACATGGCGAAGCCGCAACAAAAGAGGCGGAAGGCCACGCTGACGCCCACCAAGCGGAAGCGACAGCAGAAGTAAAACACGTTGACGCCAAGGCGGATGCTCACAAAGTTGCACCGACGAAAAAAGATTCTCCGGTCACAAAAACGGAAGAGCCTTCCATCGCCGCAAAAGCTATCGCAAGTGGCAAAACGCCAACGACAACGACTCCGGAAACGACGGCGCACAATAGCGCAAAGAAAGAAGATCGTGTGCCATCATCTTTACCTAAAGATGTCGCACAATACACTGTGGGTAAATTCACAGTACAGGTTGCCGCTTACGCGGAAGAGTCTGAAGCACAAAAAATGGCTTCTGAGTTAAAAGGCAAAGGATACAGCGCTTTCTATTTCCCCGCGAATGTAAAAGGTAAAACCCATTACCGCGTAAGTGTCGGTCAATTTGCGACGCAAAAAGAGGCGCAAACTTACCGCAGTGATTTCGCAACGAAGACAAATCTAAGTTCTGCCTTCGTACAAAAAATTGCTGAATAGTTTTTAAAATCCGCTTTCCACAAGTGCTAACAAAGCCCACGCAAAAACGTGGGCTTTGTTTTTTTTGCGATGGCAGGTGAAACCCTAAAAGGGAACGAACACACCTAAGTGCAAAACAATGCTGCCCATAGGATTAGGGGAAAAATCTGAAGCAAAAAGCCCGCGCGCTTCTAAACCCAAGACGGTTCCAAAATTTTGCAAATGGTATTTGACCTGTCCACCGGCAGACAGTCCCGAGAGCAACTTCGCCGTGCCTTTATCTGTCCGGGAAACTCCCGCCAAGGTGGTTTCCACAGACTCTTCCAAAGCACCGACACCTGCACCAGCGTATAAGGTGACAAAGTTGTTTTCTGATAAAGCATAATCCGGAAGCACATGATATCGCGCCCACACCACCACATCCTGATGGGTTCTCTGTAAGCGCGAAGAGGTATTGCCCGAGCTTTCCGTAAAGCGCGCATACTCTAAGGCAATGCTGTAGCCCGCGCGGCCATAGACTGCCGCCAAATTCAATGGTTTACGATCAATGAGCTCTTTATTTGAATCGTACTCAAAGCGCATTTCCGGGTTCAACAAAAGAATCTGAACGTAGGATGTTTTCTTTTGGACTGATGGTGCAGTCGGCAACTGTTGCGCAAAAGCGACCAGCGAAATAAACTGGATAATCAGAAAGAGCCGCAGATGCTTCACAAAGCCACGTCCTTTTTGACGGCAGGCAGTGCATCCACGGGAAGTTGGGGCGAAGATTTAGGTGTCTCCTTCACATTTTTTTCTTTTCGGATTTTCCAACCTGATTCATTCTTACAGGTAAACTTGATCTCGAGCTCTTCAGAAGAATTGCTCATAACTTGCGTAAGAAAGGCACATTCCTGCTCGCGCAAATCACCATTGAGTTTCGCCACGAATCTTTCAAGAAATAGCACCGGAGAATAATAGCTCTCTCCAATTTCCGCAAAATCGGTGTGCATTTGCGGTAGCATATCCAAAATTGTTTTAGCGATTTCTTTGCGAGCTTCCAGGTTGTCGATACCACGCTCTTTACTATAGATATCGGTAAACCTTTTCAATACGCGGGAATACTGTGCCGCTAAACTATAGGCATGACCAATCACAAAGTTTCGGACATTTGCTCTGTCTTCATTTTCAAGTGCGAAGGCCTGTTTAATGGAACGCTGTAAACTTTCAGTGCTAGATAAAAAATTAGCGCTCGTTTCCTCGTCAACTCGCAAAGATCGGCGGCCCTTTTCGCTCGGCAATGACTGTGCAATAAAATCTGGGTCACCGGAATACATCCAGCCCCAAAAGTCCGCTAAGCCTTCATTCAAACCACGCATCAAAGCCAGGTGATAGTAGAAGTGTAAGCTGTCCTTATCTATTTTTATATCGTCACGATCAAACGGCAGAATATCTAATTCTTTTCGCTGCGACAGCTCTTCAACGACTCCTGTGGCTTTTAAAAATTCACTGCGGTCGTGAATGCCCCCACGGTAAGGCGAATCCGGCATAACGATTTTGAAAAATAAGGAATGGAAGTGTTCGTGAGCCAAGATGCCGCCATTGATCGCAATCGGCATTTCGTCCCTGGTATAAGGAACAAAAAGCATCGAATCCGTGACGCCATCATAAAATGCATTATTACTTTTCACACCCTTGATACGCACCGCCACGCCTACGTCTCGAGGCCAGTGGTTGACGTCGCCCACGCCCAATTCTTTGTCGATAGTCGCAAGTTTTTGCATGTGATAATAAACCGTCGACAATTGTTGGGTCATTTCGTTAGCAGGAAAATACTCACCCTCTTGATTGCGCACGAAGCGTGTTTGAGGTGCCGGGCCATCCAGATGGTTGTTGAGAATACGCGGACTTAAAAAGAAACGCGCAAACTGTCCGGCCATTTTTTGCAGATCAGTGACTCCTTGCAAAGTTAGCATTTGCAAAGTGTATTTGCCTTCAGAATCAGAGCTCGGGGTTAAAACACGGATGCTGCCGTCATGATCCACAGCATTGGGCTCTGAGGAGCAAGCCCCTAAGGCAATGGCGGCCAGAAATGCTGCTATGAACCGGGCAAAAACGGGCTTCACAAATTCCTCTCGACGAACTATAAACTGAAGGGCTGCTAGACCCATTGACTTATTGCGTTATATTTATAGTGAATTATCGCACAAATCTCAATGAAAACTTGGGGATAGACAAACTTTGTCAGTCTCACTAAAGTTTCGACACTTGCGCCCAGCAATCAGAAGCGGAAAGACCCCCATGGATGTACTTGAATTTGTTACGAAAAACCTAAACCCTCCACAAAAAGAAGCAGTTGAAACCTTCTCAGGTCCCCTGCTTATTTTGGCGGGTGCTGGCTCCGGAAAGACCCGAGTACTAACCCACCGCATGGCCAACATCATCGGCCAGGGCATTGCCTCCCCCGACGAAGTCCTTTGCGTGACCTTTACCAACAAGGCCGCCAAAGAGATGGAACATCGCATGTACAAAATCTTGGCGGACCTGGGCGCGCGTGTGCACTCGCAACTTTGGATCAATACCTTTCATAGCTTTTGCGTGCGCGTGTTGCGCCAGCATCTGACGTTGTTAGATTACAAACCATATTTTGGCATTTACGATTCTTCCGATTCATTAAGCCAAATTAAAAAAGTCATGGCTGCTTTGGATATTAACGACAAGATGTATCCGCCTAAAAATTTTCAAAGCCGCATCAGCCAAGCCAAAATGCTGGGGCTTTCTCCGGAAGGTTTAGAGAAAAATTCCCGTCGCCTTTTAGACGCCAAGACAGTGGAAGTTTACAAAGCTTATGAAAGAGAAATGAAGAAGGCCAACAGCTTGGACTTCGATGATCTTTTGATGAAGACCTATGAACTTTTCCGTATGTATCCAGACGTTTTAAAAATGTATCAGGAAAAGTTCCGTTTCATTATGGTCGACGAGTATCAAGATACCAATCACATTCAGTATCTAATCGTACAAATGCTAGCCAAAGCGCATCGTAATTTATGTGTCGTTGGTGACGAAGACCAGTCGATCTATAGCTGGCGTGGTGCGGATATTAAGAACATCCTGGATTTTGAAAAAGATTTCCCAGAGGCGAAAGTTATAAAGCTGGAAGAAAATTATCGCTCCAGTGCGAATATCGTCAACGCGGCCACAGCGGTGATCAAAAACAATTCAGAGCGCAAAGATAAAACTTTATTCACTTCAAATGAATCGGGCGACTTGATTCAAGTGCGCGAAGAAAAAAACGAGTACGACGAAGCGCGCTTTGTCGCAAAAACTATTCAAACCATGATCAACGAAGGCAGCGGATCTTATAATGACTATGCGATCTTTTATCGCACCAATGCACAGTCTCGCGTCCTGGAAGAACAGCTTAGAACCCTGGGTATCCCCTATCGCTTAGTCGGCGGCGTGCGTTTCTATGAACGCATGGAGATCAAAGACATGCTGTCGTTCATGAAGCTAGCCATCAACCCAGCCGATGACATCGCCTTAAAACGCATCATCAACGTACCCGCCCGCGGCATCGGCAAAACCACCATCGAAAAAATTGAAGAGTACGCAGCCCAACAAAACATCAGCATGTACATTGCCGCGCAAAAAGCTTGCGACGAACGCGTCTTTAATGCTGGCACCACCGGCAAGATTCGCCGTTTCTTAACGTTGATGGACGAGCTGCAAGGCAGTGCCACGTCATTTAAGTTGGTTGATTTTTATCACATCGTTTTGGATCGTACCGAATACCTGACAGCCCTAAAAAAAGACGAATCCCCCGAGGCGCAAGCGCGCATTGAAAACTTAGAGGAGTTAGACAATGCCATTGCCCAATTCGCAAAAGAACGCGGCGACGAAGCGACCTTAACAAGTTTCTTAGAAGAGATGGCCTTGGTCAACGACGTCGATTCTTTAGACCAAGAGCAAAACTCTGTCACAATGATGACATTGCATATTTCCAAGGGCCTTGAATTTCCTTACGTTTTTGTGGTCGGCATGGAAGAAAATTTATTTCCGAGTGCACGCAGTTTAGATACCGGGGATGGCGAGGAAGACGTGCAAGAAGAGCGTCGCCTGGCTTACGTCGGTATGACCAGAGCTCGGCAAAAATTATGGCTGACTTACGCCAAAATGCGGCGCGTATGGGGGCAGGAACAATTCAACCCGCCTTCGCGCTTTATTAAAGAAATCCCTGAAGAGCTGGTCGAATTTAAAACGTCTTCAGAAGGTCTGCGCTTTGTTTCGAAATACGGCAGCAGCTCCTATGATAACGATGAAAACTTTGGCCGTCCGCGCTGGGGAGCTTCGAGTGCGGATCGCAACCGCGCACGGAATACCGAAAGCTATGATGAGGCTCAAGCTTTCCCAGATTACGAAGGTGATTCTTCGGGCGGAGGAGCTCCCTTCAGCAAGGGAATGCGCGTGCGCCATCCTACTTTTGGCGCAGGGACCGTGTATGCAACGGAAGGCGCTGGAGAAAATTTCAAGGTGAGCGTCATGTTTACCGATAATACCGTTAAAAAATTCGTCGTTAAGTACGCTCGTTTAGAACGCATCTAGTCTGACATTGACTCCTTTTGTAAGCCGCTGAATTATCGCATAGCAAACAAAAGGAGTTTACAATGAAATTGGTATCAGCTTTGTTCTTAATGTTAGGCTTAGCACTTTCTGCAAATGCCCAAGGACCGAGATCTCGCAATACGTCAGCCCCGGTTTACACAAATACAGCACCTGCTGCGACCTCATACAGCTCTGCATATACAAACGAAATCGTTGTGGGATTGCAAACCCAAGGCGGCTTTGCTTCTTATAAAGCTTGCAAAGACTGCAATACAGGCAGCGTTCTAACTTTGACGGGTTCATACCTTCGTTATTGGCAGAACAACATGCAATACGGCTTTACTGCCTCTTTCATTAACACGTCTAAAGAGTTCCGCGTCTGGCAAAAGCTCTACTCGCCTTGAAGCCGTCGGCGTGGGTGTTTACAACTTACAAAGTGACCTAGCGAATTCTCTTTTCGCGAAAGCGGGTGTCGGTCTTTACTCTGCACTTAAAGACGACTCATCAGATTATGAAAACAAGGTCGGATTGTTCATCGGAGGCGGTAAACGTTTTGCTTGGTTGAAAAACGTATCTTTCAGCCCTGAAGTTCGCTTGGTTAAACGTGGCGATATCGATTTCGCGATTGAAGCAGATATCTTGGCTTTCTCTATCATGTGGTAGGCAAAGAATTTAGATCTGATTTTAGAAGGATGCCCTGACTTAGTTCAGGGCATTTTTTTACTCACAAGGTCCTTGGTATTTTTCATCTATGATCAGCGTGCCGCGGTTCTCTCTGAACCATGTCTGCACATTGACAGCCTGCCGCTCCATATAGTCCTCATCACCAGTAGCTCCGTCAAAATCTGCGTGCTGGACAAAGTAAACTAGCTCATGCACCAAAGAGTCAACGGCTGTGCGCGGAGCTTTTTCTGCTTTGTAAGACTTCGGCCAGACCGAGGGACAGTTTATAGATCTTGGCTCCCACTTCGCTGCCTAAGCCTTAAACACAAGAATCCGGACGTGCTCTTAGTCTTGATGCCAGAAGACCGCGTTGCCGGGTTTTATAAAGTCTTTTACTGTTTTAGTATGCACTTAAAGCTCTTCAGCCTTTTCTTCATCATGATCTTTCCTTTGGCGACTTGGTCAGCACCAAAAAATTTTTCACTTAAGAAAAATCAGCACATCAGCGAAGACGATGTGACGTTTAAATATGTCTCTAGCGACGGAGAAATCGAACTGAAGTGCACCCACTATTATGATCAACCGGAACTTTACGATTGGGATGTGTGGTGTGGTAAAGGTACGAATATGTTGCGCCAATTTCGCGTGCACTTTTTAGTTCGTCAGTATGAACACCAAAATGAAGATCGCTCGGCCTTGGAAGTCTTATACTGGGTGATTGATCGTGATCAAAATATTTCAAAAGCCTTTTCATCCACAACCACTTGGGTGCAATTTAAAAACAAATCGAAATTAGAAACTTTGTCTTTCAGTCAGGGCGTAGAAAATGATTACGCTTACCTAAAAGTTGATTTGCGACCCTAGGACTTTGCCGCTTTTAAAGATTCCCACTCTGCCAGATATCTTGAGGCATCTGGTTTTTTAATGTCTTTCGCGGCGGGGCTTACGTACTCGGCCTGCACGCCATCCCAGCCCACATATTTGCGAACTAAGCCTTCTTGCGCGACTTGAAAGTTCGGCACTAAATATGTTTTGCCACCACCGTTAGGAATGTCCACAGACAGATTTGGCATCGCCAATCCTGACAGATGCCCCCACAGCTCTTTTTGAATTTCTAGGGAATCTTCAACAGAGGTGCGCAAGTGATCTGTCCCTTGCGAAGGATCGCATTGGAACATGTAATAGGGCTTCACTCTTAAATAAACCAAGCGACGGTTCAAAGCTTGTACAATGGCTGGGTGATTGTTGATGCCATTTAGTAAAACCATCTGATTCATCACCGGCACCCCGTTATCTACAAACTTTTCTAGGGCCGCAGCGGCTTCGGCCGTAAGTTCGTTGGGATGATTAAAGTGTGACATCAAAAATACGGGCTTATGCTTTCTTAAAATCGCAACAAGCTCATCTGTGACACGCATCGGACAGACCACGGGCATGCGAGTTCCGATACGAATAATTTCGACATGATCAATGCTTCTTAAATCCCCTAGCACTCGGTCCAACTGCGCATCACTTATAGTCAGAGGATCCCCGCCTGATAAAATGACCTCACGGATTCCGGGGTGCGAGCGAATATAGCTAAGTGCTTGCTCGTATTCATCGTTACGAATGAAGGCCTGCTCTTGGCCGGTAAAATGCTTGCGAGTGCAAAAACGGCAGTACACGCTGCAAATATCTGTTACCAAAAATAAAACGCGATCTGAATAACGGTGGATAACTCTGGGGGCTGGATTGTTTTTACGCTCCCCTAAAGGATCCAACATTTGCTGCAGACCATCTTCAAACTCAAAACGCTGCGGCATAAGGATTTGGCGAATTGAATCCTGCGGATCATCGCCGGCTAGGCTGGCATAATAAGGCGTTGTACGAATATTAAAAAGCTCTTTGCCTTTACTGAAGGCCACACGTTCGTTGTCAGTTAATGTAAAGACTTTTTCAAAATCGCTTTGCGTCTTTAACGACTGACGTAACTGCCACGTCCAATTATTCCAATCAGAGTCACTTACAGAGTCAGGTTTAGGGCTTTTCGGGAATGTAAACTTCACGAGCTGGTTATGGAGGAAAGCGCCTGAATAGGCAAATAGGTTTTTAAAAGTGACCGAAAGGGGCGCTTTCGTTGGGTTCGCAGAGAGGCTCGATGTGACCCCGTAAGTTATTGAAATTAAGATACTTTTCCTTAATCCCAAAGGGGGACACTACAAGTTTGACAGAAGCGGTCTTGGAAAATCCTTTTCTCAAGATGAGAAGCTCTAAGGATTTCAGGGGATTATCCTGTTTGGCATAGGCACCTCAAGTTGGCGCGGCCTTCGCTTTACCTATTGTTAGAGAAAAGGGACGGGATGTGCCCTAAACAATAGGAGGACTTTATGAAAACTTTCACTTACCCGCAAACAAAATGGGTCATGACCGGAGCACTTTTAGTAGCTCTTGGATTTACGGTGTCTTTTAATAAGAGTGCGCAACTTGGCGGTTCGATGGATTTTTCTTCTACAGAAAAACCAGCGGACGAGTCATTACTTCAAGGTAAAACCTCAAAGGTTTACACACCTAAAGGCGCGATCCCCGTTAGATATCTAGATAATGGTGAAAATAAAGTCCTAGCAATCGTACCAATTCGTATGACCACTGAAGGAAAAGCCTGCGATTCTTGCGGCTTCGAAACAATTCCATTAGTGGATGTTAAAAATAAAGAAGACATTGAAGGCTTAAACGTCAAGCTTATGCAGGCTTTTGAGAAGAAGCTGACAGCCAAAGCTGCAGAAAAAAACGAGAAAACAGAAAAATCTGAAACTGCTGTAGCTGAAGAAAAATCAAAAGAAGACGTTAATCATTTTGCACGCATTAAAAAGCGTTGCGATATACTAGAAAAGAACTCATCTGAACAGCTGACCTGCAAAAAAGACGAGTTTTTAGCAATTCTTTCGGACGATAAACTATCAAAGGAAATCTCGGCACCAGAGGCATTGGCTTACTACAAAGCAGAAATCAACTCAGGGATTTTAAAGCAGATCTCTGAAGTTCGCAAAATTCGCAACCGCCAGATGCGTGTTAGCTTGGGTGAGACATCACTTTACAGTCTGCGCATAGAGGACTCTGCACTTGATAACTCTCCTGACCAAATCCTTGAAGACGTGTCGAGTGTTTTATCTTCAGTCATTAGTGACACGAACGGTAAATATGAAACTATTCGCAAGCAAGCGATTACGACACAAACAGAGATCTTAAAAGGGCAGGCTGCTTTATATAAGCAAGTTGTTCAAAAAATTGATAACAACCAGAACTTACAACATGATCCAAGAGCTCTTTGGGTAGAAAGACAATACCGAGCGACTGAGTTAGACAATACTTACAGATTGTTGATGCCAAGTTCACTGGAAGCGATCAATACAGCGTACATGAACAACAACATCAGCGATGAGTTACAAACACAGTACGACCGCTACATGAGTCAATTCCACTCAAGCATGCAGAAAGCTTTATTTGCCCAAGGCGACGGCCTTAATGGTGTCACGACTCCAGAAAACTTTGACTTATCGGCAAGACTTTCAGGTCAACGTGGTTCGTTAAATACAGGCTCTGTGCTGAATAAGAGCATCACGATTGGCAATAGCAGAGGTGTACTAAAGTCTCCAGCGGTTCAACCGAACAATCGCGGTGGTTCACAGGTAACATTCCCTCGCTTGCCACAATAAAGAAGATAAATATCAGATCCTCCGCTGGGCTCACGATGAGCCCAGTTTTTATGGGAGAACGGAACATGAGAAAAGTCATTACATCAGTTGCATTGTATCTAATGACCCTTTTGATGGGCTGTTCGTTTTCAAAAGACAAAGATCAAAGTACTACAAACTCAAAGGAAACGAACCAAGTTAGTTTGAAAGAATTGGTGCAAGTTAACGATACAGAATCAGCTATTAAGCATTTGCCCGAAGAAGGTATAAGAGACTATTTCAAAGATATACCATCAAAAGAACTCAATACACCCTTTACAAATGGTAAAACTCCAATTCAAGTTGCCCTAGAACGAGGTAATATAAACGTTCTTAAGGACCTTCTTTCGCTAGGAGCTTCTCCTTACGTTCCAAACTCAAAAACTGGCATGAGTCCATTAGAAAATCCTCCCTCTGAAAACACTAAAGATGCAAGGACCGCAATGGCCAAAGACTCTGTAGGCACCTTGATAGGGAATTATCTTTTTTTACAAAAAAGAAAAGCTTCTACTTTTCTGCTCAACAAAAACTATTCTGAGTACCTCTCTAACTTTTATGAAAAGCACCTTCCTTGCGACGTTCTATTAGAGGACTTAATAAGAGGAAAACGCGATCGTTCTTCGCCTGGTGTTCCCTCTGAATTCCTAAAAAAAATTCTTGCTGCCCCATCTTGTGCCAGCAAATTCAATAAGGAGAGAGCGCCGGATCTATTTCTTAGAGAATTTAACAACCAAGCAAAGGTTTCATTTAGTAATTTAGCTGTCTTGGACTTTCTAAGTGGAAAATTAGAGGACAAGCCAGCAGCTGTAGTCCTGCATAAAGATGATCAAAAAAAGATCTTCACTACGCCGGCTGCTTTATTAATCTGGTCACTAAAGAAAAAGAATTCAACAGCGGGAATCGAAATGTTAGAGCGAATCCATAGGTTATCAAAAATGCCTCATGATGCTGTGATAGTTATTTCTTCACATCAAAGTAAGTTTCCAAGTAAAGAGGATATATTTCTTCTTGAGTCAGAAATTTTAAGAACCCAAGATAAAGAAATCTTAACTTTATTAGCCGAACAGGAAGAAAAAAATTTATTGATAATTGAAGGATTAATTCAAAAGGCGGCCACGCCATGAATATTTTTAAATTTTTAATCCCTTTATTATTATTTTTTTCTAGTTGCTCTTTCAAAAAGGAAGACACCCATCCTGAAAACAAAGAGCCGGAAAACAATAGAGCTGCAATACTTAAAACATATGAAAATATTTACTCTGGAACTGTGGATGAGGTGAGAGCCTCTCTGGCACCATTAACAAAACAAGAAATAAATGACGTAAATCTTGATGGATCTTCCCTTCTTGATGCAGCTATTGCGCGTGGCAATCCTCATATTTTAAGTCTCTTACTCGAAAGTGGAGCTTCTCCTTTTTCTAGTAACTCCAAAGATCATGCGAAAGCTTATCTAAGGATTCATAAACTCAACTCTGACATGAGCGACACCTTAGGAAATTGGGTCTACTTACAATGGCTAAGAATATTTGAAAAAAGAGATGTACAGAAAATTAGGGCCGAACTCGAGAGCAATCAAATTACATGTGTCGACATGTTAAACTTATACTCTTGGTACTCTGTTTTATCTAAGTGGTGGTCAGAGTCTACTGAGACTGTCATTGAAATCGCAAAAAATGATCAGTGTCTGAAAAATCTTTCAGTTGCACAAGTATCATTAATTTTAACAAATGAGCTCGTTGGACTCTTGAGGGGCTCGCAAACTAGTACTGACTTTTTAGCTTTTCTATCTAAAAGTCCTAACTTTCCAAATGCGCTTGTAAGACTGAAGATCGAAGCTGGCTTGATGACAATTAAGCCTCATAGCTTGGTTCGCATCGCATCTTCTTTAGAGTCCTACAAAGACAACCTGGACCCACAAAAAATCGCTGATCTCATGTCCTTTTTCAAAGAGGACAAAAATGTACCCATCAATTTACACACGGAAATCAATAAGACGTTAGTGAAGTCTATCTACTCGTTTAACAGCCAAGAAGAAAAAGAAGTGGTCACTTCTGCACTAAATTTAATAAATTTGGGAAAATCAGAGGGATGTTTTGCTCACTGCAACTTAATGAGTAATCCCGAAGCTCACGAGGGGCTTTAAACAAAAAAAATCCCGGGGGACTTTCGCCCCCCGGGCCCTGCTCACCACCAAACAAGAAGAATCAAGTAGTCATCAAGCTGTCGTACAAGTAGAAATCACGTCGTAATCAAAAGCTGATGGCGGCTTTAGATGCAAATCCAAATGTGAAACCATTCTCTAGGTTGTCAGTGCCATTTTTCCACGCCTGACCTGGGAAGAGAAGACCGACTTGATTCACCCATTGAATTTTTTCGCTGGGTTTATAAATCACTTCGATATCCCATTCTAGGCCTAGATCTTTTGCTGAATCAACAGAAGATTTAACCTTGTTCAACATTTGAGCGTACACCAAAGTGTTGCGAAGATCGATGCGATCGTTCCATGCGTATGTCACTGAAGGAGCAATGTACATCGCATTGCTGATCGCTTCATCATCCGCCGAATTGCCAACACCTAAAGTCGCCGTGTTTTTGATCACGTTTGTATTTAAGAAATCTTTTTGACCTAGACGATGATTAAACAAAAGCATGCCCGCATCGTAGTTACGATTGAAAGCAAAAGCGCCAAAGTCCGTAGAATCTGGATCATCACCCGTTGCCATACCTAAATTCAACTTCCATCCCCATTTTGATTCGTTACGAGGAATATAGAATTCAGCCGCGATACCGTAACCATTCACCGCAACGTCTTGGTTGCCGTTTGTCACGCCGGTTTCACCGCTTTGGAAGCCCGCTTCAATTTTGAAGCCGAAAGAGTCAAAACCACGACCTAAAACGAAGTTCGTTCTTTGCATGCTAAGGTCAGAGTTCACACCCGTGCCCCCATAAGCAGCAATTTGGTCTGCGGTGTATTGCAGAGCCTCTTTGGCTCCTTTGACATTTTCTTGGTAAACGCCAATGACTGATTTGTTTTCTTCGCTTTCATACTGAACTTGAAAACCCGAAGTTGAAATCGTGCCACCTTGGCCAAAACCGCCCGTTTGACGACGTGAAAGTACTGGCATAATGAACCAGTCCCCAATCACAACTTTGTAGGCGGCCATATCACGGGTATCATACCAGTGATCAAAAGCCCCTTTGCCCGCACTGTAAGTCATGCCCAAACCGAACTCAAAAGGCGCACGCCCCACGATCAAAGCACCGTACTCTTGGTTCACATTTAGATACAATTGGCTGACATTGATTTGCGTCGCCCCTTGGTTGTTCGCGTTGCCAGCCCCAGCAGCTGTCGCATTCAAGCCCCAAAGGTCGCCGAGCTGTGAATTTGGATACGCGGTGCTGTTTAACACATCAAAACGAGAAATAATATTTACGCCATCAGCCGCGATAATTTTAGGGCTGAGGTAAAGGTAATTCAAACCATAGGCTTTACGCTGAGTCGGAGTCCCCAAAGAAGGACGGTCCACTTCAGTCCACTCAAAACGGTAACCACCGTTCCAATCCAAACTCATTGCATTGCCTGCAGACGCGAAAAGCGCCACGGAAAGTCCAATAGCTTTCGCTAGATTTTTTTTCAACATACTTATTCCTTTTATTTAGAGACAATGCCCAAGATATCCCCTTCGCGGAGAATGATCAGGTCTTCGTTTTGAACTTTAATCTTTGAACCCGAGTACTCAGCAAAAACCACGCGGTCGCCGACTTTGACATCCATCGGACGAACGTGGCCTTTTTTGCTTAAATGACCTCGGCCAGCTGCGACGACGTAACCCTCAAGATTGCCAGACGTATCTGCAACCGTGTCAGGGATATAAAGTCCACCGGCAGTCATTTTTTCTGAGCCCGAAAGCTGAACCATGACTCTGTCATCCAAAGGAGTGACGAAGTTACTTAGATCCATCTTTTTTGCCGCAGGCACAGACTTGAGCAAATGTGCAGGTGCCGCCTTAGCGGGAGAAGCTTTTTTAACAGCCACTTTTTTTGTCGCTGCAGGCTTCGCTGCTTTTTTCGGTGCCGCTTTTTTGGCAACGGGTTTGGTAACTTTTTGGGTCGCTTTGGCCTTTTTTGCCGGAGCTGACTTTTTAGTTACTTTTTTAGGAGTTTTTTTAGATGCGGTCTTTTTGACGACCTTTTTTACGCTGGCTTTCTTAGCAGAAGCTTTCTTCTTAGCCACAAAGGATCCTTTCAAAATAAGCTAGGTGAAAAATCAATCGAGCTCATTTACTTCCAAGAGAGTTTCGTACTACTCTTAATGAATGTTGCGAACACGATTAAAAACTATTTTAGTGGCTTTTACAATCCTTGTGACGCTTGTGATCATCTGCGGGCTTGGGATTGGCGTCTATTCATACTTTTCTTTAGAGCGAGAATTAAGCTCAAAATTAGAGTCTAAAAAATTCCTGATTCCGACAGAGTTTTATGCAACTCCGCCAACCTACTATCCACACAGTTTGATTCTTGCGAGTGATATTGAAAAACAGCTGACACGCCAAAATTATCGACGCCGTGAATACGATCAACGCCTCTTGCCTGGGGACTATTTCCTTGCTTCTCCAGAGCAGTGCTCAGCGCGCCTGCAGCAAACCCTCGACGAACAACAGGAAAATTGCATTGGCTGGGTGACCCACGAAACTCCGGTGGCCAGTGCCGATAGCTCTATTCAAGTGGTCGTGATTCAAAAAGACAACATGGTTTCAAAAATCTATCGAGGCGCCCCCTTCGAAGAAGCTTCCGAAGCCTTTGGCGAAGCCCCCTTACTTGCTCAATATATCGGCAATGAGCCCCTGATGCAGAAAACGGTCTCGTTGGGCGAAGTCCCCACGACGTGTTCAAACGCCATCATGGCAATCGAAGACGCTCAATTTCTGGAGCACGGCGGAGTCAGTATCCGCGGCATGGGTCGCGCCTTGCTGAAAAACATCACCTCTGGCCGCAAAGCACAAGGAGGCAGCACGATCACTCAGCAGTTAGTAAAAAATTATTTCCTGACCAGTGAGAGAACTCTGAAACGCAAATTTAATGAGTTCATAATGTCGATTCTTTTAGAGTCGCGATTTAGCAAAGATCAAATTCTTGAAACCTATTTGAACATTATTTACATGGGTCAAAATGGCGCGTTCCAAGTTCGTGGCTATGGCTCTGCCTCTAGGTACTATTTCAACAAAGATCTTACGGATTTGGATTTAAGTGAGTGCTCGTTGCTAGCTTCCATCGTGAACAGCCCGGGACTTTTCAATCCCTTCAAGCGCCCCGTCAATGCGGAACGTCGCCGCCACTTAGTCCTAGAGAAAATGACCGACCAGGGTTTTATAACCGCAGCCCAAGCCCAAGAAGCCGACAGAAAGCCTTTGCCCGGCCAACCACAATCTTTAGCCTCTGAAACTGCGCCGTATTATTTAGACGCCGTTCGCAAGCAACTGGTTGCGCAAGGGTTAAATCCTGATGGTCTGAAAATCTTTACGGCCTTGGATTTAGAAGCGCAAGAACTTGCACAAGAGTCCTTAGGCGCCCATTTGGATCGTTTAGAAAAAAATAACAAATACCTCGCTGGCTTAAAAGCCAAAGGCAATAATCTTGAGGGCATCGTTTTAGTCGGAAATAACAAATCCGGCTTGATCAGCGTAGTCGTCGGTGGACGCAATTACCGCATGACCCAATTTAATAGAGCTATTGATGGTCACCGCCAAGTCGGCTCGATCATGAAGCCCTTCGTTTATCTTACGGCCCTTCTCAATAACAACGAAGATGGTCAGCCCTTCACTCCTGTCTCTATTTTACATGACGAAAAGTTCACTCATAAGTATCAAGGGCAGTCTTGGTCCCCCGATAACTACGGCAAAAAATATTTCGGCGACGTTCCGATGTTCTATGCGCTAAAAAATTCTCTGAATGCCTCAACCGCAGCACTGGGTTTACAAGTCGGCTTAGGAAACATCGTCGACGTGACCCATTTAGCTGGGGCCACATCTGAACTGAAAGCCTTGCCCGCAATGACTTTGGGGGCTTTTGAAATGTATCCCCGCGAAGTCTTACAGACGTATATGACGTTAGCAAATCTAGGCAATAAGCAAAGTATCTCATTCATACGCAAAGCTTTGAATAGCGATGGCCAAGAAGTCTTTGTGCACACGCCACACCCCGAGCAAGTTTTGGATACTGCAGCAACCTCAAGCCTGGTGAGCATGATGAAGCAGACGATTTTGTCGGGCTCAGCTCGGTCGATCACTGCGAATGGTTTTTACAATCCAGCCGCGGGCAAAACAGGAACTACCAGCGATAACCGTGACGCCTGGTTTGCGGGATTCACCCCTTACCTGACAGCAGTGGTGTGGGTTGGGTATGACAACAATACTCCCCATAAACTCACGGGCTCAAATGGGGCGGTTCCTGTGTGGACTCAATTTATGAAAAAATTCGGTACGCGTTTTCCTGCCGAAGACTTTGCATGGCCAGAAACCACTAAAAAGGTCGAGCTGGATCAAAGCACTTTAGAACGCCTGAATGCATTCAAAGAAAACGATCCACCGAATGTCGAATTGATTTTTGATGCTGCGAAAGTACCGTCAGGGTTCTAAAGTTTAACTTCCAAACCTTCATGGGCAAAATCCCAAATTACCGCAGGGTTTTTCTCATTGTTTTGTGCGGCAAATTGCTCAAGAGAATCTAAGTATTCTCCGGTTTGTCGTTTCAGCTCTAAGATTTGTTCGACCCGCGCGCCAGGATCATGATGGGCAAAGAGCACCTGCTTAATACCCTCACGAAGAGCGATATCTAAACCGACTTGTGCGGCACTGTGGCCCCAATTTGCTTTTTCTGCAAGCTCCGGCAAGGTGTACTGCGCATCGAAATACATCAAATCAATATTTTGATAAAGCGGAAGGTCTTCACCTAATTCTTCACGAGACACACGTGTGCCCTCGGTGTCCACGCAGTGCGCATAGGATTTACCACCGGCTTCAACTTTCAACCCCCAGCACGGATCTGGATGATCAAGCTTATAGGGGGTCACTTGTAAGTCGTCGATAGAAATTTTTTTGCGCGGTTCTAAGACATGAAAGAACACCTTGGCTTTTAAGGCTTCAAAAGGAACGGGAAAATAGGGCTGTCGAAAAACACCACGAATCGTAGCTTCAAGCTCTGGCTGAACAGCGTAATAATGAACTTCGCAACCGGGAATAAAATGGGGAGTAAAAAATGGCAACCCAATCACATGATCCCAATGAAAGTGAGTCATGAAGATATGAAATGGGCCTTTAGCTCTGCCCGTGGTCCCAGTCATTATTCTTTCGCTTAAGTTACGAATGCCACTGCCACCATCAATAATCAATTGCGTGTGGCCACTTTGAATTTCCACACAAGTCGTTGCAGCCCCATAGCCACCCAACAAAGGGACGCCCATGTTTTGCACGAACTTTGAGATCTGCGAAGGATCGCGAAAGCCGGAATTGAAGAAGTTTCTAATAACTCCTTCGATATGATTGGACCAATCTTGTGGTGTTGGAGCCGATGGCAAAGAGCCACGCACGCCCCAGAATTTTACTGCAAGTGACATACTTAAATCAGGATCTCGTGTTTGGAAACACGAATCAAATACATATTATGGCACCCCGACTTTGGCGATAGATGCGGGTTCAATCCTCGACCAGAGTTGTGGTCCTTATGGGGGATTTTCACTTTTGCTGGCTAAAAAAGTCTCGGGGAATACCCCACCCGAATTGTTTTGATAGCCCCCTAGACGACGGAAAACTTAACGGTTTCCAAAAAAGATCGGCGGAGCAAAAGAGCACCGTTCTTATTTGCGATCGCTTGAATCTCGGAGTTCTCAATCAACGAGGTACACAGAACTACCTTAAAAAAATTAACGCCGTGA
The DNA here is from genome assembly GCA_013360185.1 of Bdellovibrio sp. Taxonomy (GTDB): domain Bacteria; phylum Bdellovibrionota; class Bdellovibrionia; order Bdellovibrionales; family Bdellovibrionaceae; genus Bdellovibrio. The sequence goes on along the minus strand of JABWCO010000044.1, from coordinate 1,369 downwards.
CAAGAGCTCAAAAGATCAAAACCTGTCTCCTCTTGACCAGGAAACAAAAGGTCACATATTAGTGTCACACGTTTTCCTTTAGTTTTTTCCGACAAGAAGGTCTTTGCATCAGAATAACTTGGGAAAGAAATAATCTCAGCACCACTTTTATGGAACTTATCTGCCAAGGGACTTACAAAGTCTGAGCTTTCTAAAATCACCACCATCGAGCTTACCGGAAAGCTAACAGCCGCTAATCCTAGGGGGAGAGAAATTCTAAACTCGGCTCCATCTAAAGCTTCATGATATGAAATCGTCCCGCCAATAACATCCAAATCATTTCGTACCTGAAAAAGGCCCAGCCCAGTTCCCATTTTTTTATTGAACGTCGCCCCTTCTTTGAAGAGTTTATCAATATTTTCGGAAGGAACCCCCGGGCCATTATCTTTTAGAGTAAGTACAACACGATCATTTTCTGATCTGGACCCTATCCAAATCTCCGGCCTCTTGCCCACTCCACGTGACGCTTCAATGGAGTTATTTAATAAATTTGAGAAAGATCTTTGAATTGAATAAGTTGACCATGGAATGTTTAAGTCAGAAGGAATATCTAGATGCACTTGAGCATCGGGATGAACCTTGGAATATGAGTCCAATAGCTCCGTTAGCGCACTATTCAAATTATTACTTTCTGCAACAACTTCCGAACCCTTAGATTTGTATTTATAGAACAGATCGTCTGAAATATTTCGAATACGCGAAGTCGCATTATCAAGAAGCTCCGCCAGATCTTTGGAAACTTGATTCTTGGCAATTGAATTCACAACATTAAGGGCCATCAGTGGACTGCGTATATCATGCGATACTTGTCCCACCATTCTTAACACAGCCTCCGTCGTTACCGCCTTCACAAGAATACGTGATTGATATTTTTCGTTATCAAGTCGCCGTATGTGCCGAACGTAGCGTAAGGACAAAATAGCATATTGAGCAAGCAATCCAGTGCAAAAAATACGGGCAATCAAAGTTGTAAGATGTCGTTCGAAATATAAAAAATGATAAAAAAACAAATGAAAATATCACCCCAGAGCTAAACAAAAAGGCTCGGCCGATGGGAATATAGAGAACACAAAGAAAGACGCTCAGCAGCCCCGTGAATATCCAAAATATTGAAGATAGTCGACCGGGCGTCTTAACATAATCACCCTCAATAATATTAGTCATATAGGTCGCGATCAACTCACTCGCGGGCCAATAGCTATCTTCGACCGTGGATTCAGAAAAATAATTCCATCTACGACTAATACTCGGAATGCTATTCAACGCGTACATACCCTTAGTTCCTAGAATCACAATTTTGTCTTTTACGCCCGCGATTTGCTCAGCACTC
>JABWCO010000185.1 GCA_013360185.1 Bdellovibrio sp. | reverse complement strand
ACTTCCTCACCGACACGCAGTGGACGCCGTTATTTGAAAACGCTCATTACGGTATTTTGCCTTTGTTATGTGGCACATTCCTATCGACCTTTATTGCCCTGACTGTGGCAATTCCCCTTGGCACTGTGGCTGCGGCTTTTTTAAGTGAATACATCCGGCCTTCCTTTCGCGAGGTTCTAAAGCCTATTTTAGAACTTTTAGCAGCGGTTCCAACGGTGGTTTACGGTTACTTTGCATTGCTTTTTGTGACGCCGTTATTGCAAAAAATATTTCCAGACATGGGCGGCTTTAACGTCCTGAGTGCCGGCATTGTTATTGGTGTGATGATTATTCCTTACGTCAGCAGTCTTAGTGAAGATGCCATGCGCGCAGTCCCAGGGCATTTACGAGAAGCCTCTTTCGCGGTGGGGGCCTCGCGCATGCAAACGGCTTTTCGCGTGGTCATCCCAGCGGCTTTTTCAGGTATTTCTTCGGCTTATATTTTGGGCATTTCGCGAGCACTGGGTGAAACCATGGTCGTTGCGATTGCCGCCGGCATGCAGCCGAATTTGACTTTGAATCCCACAGAACCTGCGGCAACGATTACGGCCTTTATCGTGCAAGTCAGTCTTGGGGATCTTCCCCACGGTTCGATCGGGTATCAGTCTATTTACGTCGCGGGTTTAAGTCTTTTGTGTTTAACCCTGTGTTTTAATGTTATCGGTTTGTGGTTGCGCAAAAAATTCCAGGAGAAAGAATAATGAGCAGCTCTTCTGCGGAATTACATAAACAAGACATCTTAGCGAACATCAAACGTCGGCAAATGTGGGATTTTGTTTTTGCGATGATGGGCTTGTTGTCTTTGCTTTTTGCATTGGTCACGTTGTTAGCCTTGATCATTGATTTGGCGATGACAGGTGTGCCACGCATCGATTTTGCTTTCTTTACGAATTTTCCTTCGCGTTTCGCTGAACGGGCGGGGATTTTATCCGCGTGGGTGGGATCTATTTGCATTATGATGACCACAGCCTTTTGTGCGATCCCTTTAGGGGTGGCAGCAGGGGTGTACTTAGAAGAATATTCTAAGAAAAACTGGGTGTCGCAACTGATAGAACTGAACATCATCAATTTGGCCGGCATCCCATCGATCACCTATGGACTTATGGCTTTGGGGCTTTTTGTTTATAAATTTAAGCTAGGACAAAGTATTCTTACCGCAGGTTTGACCTTGGGGCTTTTGGTGTTGCCGATTATTATCGTCACGACCCGTGAAGCAATTCGGGCCATTCCTAATACCATTCGTGAAGCCAGTTACGCGATGGGGGCCAGTAAGTGGCAAACCATTCGTTATCATATCTTGCCGTACTCTTCGGGCGGTATTTTAACCGGTGTGATCATTTCTTTATCCCGTGCCATTGGTGAAACAGCGCCCTTAATCACGATTGGTGCATTGACGTTTATTGCGTTTTTGCCGACTCCACCGATTGAGGGGTATTTTCCTTATTTGAATTTTAAATGGTTGATGGATCCCTTTACGGTGATGCCGATTCAAATGTTTAACTGGTTGTCTCGACCTCAGCCCGAGTTTCACGTCAATGCGGCGGCGACAGGCGTGATACTTTTATTGATGACCTTGATTATGAACGGGGGCGCAATTTATTTGCGTCATCGCTTCCGTAAGAAAATGAAATGGTAATGTCTATGGATAAACAACTGCGTGCAGAAGTAAAAGATTTACTTTTTTCCTATGGCGACAAAAAAGTCCTGAACGGCATTACCTTGCCAGTTTATGAAAACCAGGTCACCGCACTGATTGGTCCTTCGGGGTGTGGTAAGACAACACTTCTGCGTTGTTTTAATCGCATGCACGATCTTTATCCAAACGCCAATTATCAGGGCGAAATTTTGCTGTACCCAGATCGTCGTAATATTTTAGGTAAAGAAATCGACCCCATGGAAGTGCGCATGCGCATCGGAATGGTTTTTCAAAAGCCCAATCCGTTTCCAAAAAGCATTTATGAAAATGTCGCTTATGGTTTAAAAGTTCGTGGTGTTAAAAAGAAAAGCTTTATCGAAGAAAGTGTCGAGCGTTCTTTGCAGCAAGCCGGTCTTTGGACAGAGGTTAAGGACCGCTTAAATTCTTCAGCCACAGCTTTATCCGGCGGTCAGCAGCAGCGCTTGTGTATTGCTAGGGCGCTCGCGACAGAGCCTGAAATTTTATTATTAGACGAACCCACTTCGGCGCTAGATCCCATTTCCACCCGTCACATTGAAGAACTGATCCAAGAGCTTCGTAAAGATGTGACCATTGCCATTGTCACCCACAGTCTGCATCAAGCAGCCCGGGTTTCTGACTTTACGGCCTTCATGTATTTGGGCGATCTTATTGAGTTCGGCGCCAGTGACCAGGTCTTTACCAATCCTAAGGACTCTCGCACCGAGAATTACATCACCGGGCGTTTCGGGTAGGCTTACTAAGAGCAAACATTTTTTTATGGTAATTTTTGGTACTCCAGCGTTTCGAGCTGCTTCGGAAAAACTATCTAAAAATCGACATACTGCAGGTTTTTAGATAATTTTTTTAGCGTTTAAACTATCTAAAAACCGACATCAGGCTACCGAAGTTATGATAAAATTACGTTGTGACTGCAAAATCTATTGATCGGCTTATCCTGCAAGATTTAAAAAATTGTATCAGCCAGAGTTGACACTGAAGTTTCGAAAAGTGAATGAAGGCCTTTTTAGCCTCGCCCCCGTTAGAGCTTATTTGATGGCGGTGGTGCGCGAGTAAAAGACCAGTGATATTCGTATGTTACAAAATAAAAACTTGTGCTATACTGCTTGCAATCGGAGGCTTATATGTCTGAACAAAAACCTAAGATCGGGAAAAAAGGTGCGATTCACGAAATTGCTAAGGAGCTAACAGAGCTTCGTAAAAAACCTATTTCTTCAAAAGTTCACGACATTGTTCGTGAGAACTACGAGCGAGCGCAAAAAGAAAATAAAAAAATAGCGAAACCACCTGGGGATCTTGAGGCGTAAATGGCAATTTGGGGGTATAGCGAATTGGATGCTTTGATCGACGGGCATCCCAACGTCAAAAACGGCATATTGATCGATACAAACATTTTAGTCGCGGCCACTTACGACTTGGATAAATATCATGAAGTGGCTAAAGCCTTTATTGATGAATTGCTCAGCCACAAAATTCCACTTTATTGTAATGTAAATATTCGAGCTGAGTTTCTAGATATTCACAGAAGAATTGTAGCTTCCGAAGCCATTCTTGGTTTCGCAAAAACTTGTAACAAAGAAGAACTTCCTCCAGAGCTGGCAAGTGATCTTACAAATTACATTCGACGCTGGGATAATCATGACAAGAAAAAACCTAATGATCCGCCATTGCGTCTAAGTGACTCTGAAATTAAGAGTTACCGTATGCAAATGATAAAAGTAAAAGGTGGTGGGACAGATCTATGGACGGAATTGTCTTCAGATCAAGTCGTCTCAAAAATTGAATCCGTATGGGCTAAAGCTGAAACTGATCTTGGGCTAAATTTCTTAAGCCTTAGAAAAGAAGATCAAGAAAAATATTTAAATATAAAACCTGAATGGGATGATGTGATGAAACTCATGTCGAACCCAGGGTTATCAAGTTATGATGCGATGATTGTTAATATGTTTTTTGCTTCTAAATTTGAGGTCATTGCTTCTAGTGATTTTGACATTGCCATCGCGCTTATTAAAAGCACTTTGACTGATAAGCACGCGATTCTTCCCGATGAGTTGAAGGGGCAGTTATGAGTCGTCCTTTGGCCCACGGCGCGTTAAAAAATAAAATTTAAAGACAGCTTTCCGTAATAGGCGTTCCCGATATCGACGGGGTTGTCGGGATTGGTTTTATAGTTTTCTGCAGTAAAGAATGCGCGGTCAAAGGCGTGGCCAAGTTCTAGGTCCGCAAAAATGGATTTTGACAGGGGAGACTTGGCGCGGTCTTTTAAATAATTGGGTAGGCTTAAGGTCGCGTGAAGGGTCTTTTATCTTTGGAGTAATTTGCTTTATAGCTTTCAGCGAACTCGGAATATAAGACTAGGTCAATCTTATAAGGGAAGTTGCTTTCTATAGTCATGTCGCGAATGGCATTAATTTCTTTTGAAAGATCACGATCATTATTTTCGACCATTATATCTAAATCAGAGTAAGGTTTAAAATCTCCTCGAGCTCTGGATCCAAAACAAAAAACTTTTGATCCCAGACTTTCTAAAGGCTGTACTATCGAAGTTATGATAAAATCATATTGTTCTTTGGTTAGGCCAAACTTCATTTGGTTTTCAAAATTTGGGTTAAATTTTGTAAGGATGGATAGAAAGAAACGGCAAAAGAGTATACTTTTTCAGCCAGCTCTTCTTTGTAAGTATGAGAAGAAATATTTCTCATGTCGATGGCTTGAAGCCAAAGATCTACGGTAGGGATATAGCCATTTTGAGCCATTTCTCTGACTACTTCCTTGGGGGCAGACGTGGCAGTTCCCATAATTTTTTTCGATGTTTTCCAAGCAAGCTCTACGCTCAAGGTAAATCGTCTGATCACTGCGTCTCTTAAAAAATCATCTTTAGGCTGTAAGATGGCTTCATTGAGATTCTTCACAGCTTTGTCTAACTCAACAGTTGCGGTAGGCATACAGAATGACTTTCCTGGCTCTTTACATCTACGCCGCGTTAAAAAATAAAATTTAAAGACAGCTTTCCGTAATAGGCGTTTCCGATGTCGACGGGGTTGTCGGGGTTTGTTTTATAGTTTTCTGCAGTAAAGAACGCGCGGTCAAAGGCGTGGCCAAGTTCTAGGTCAGCAAAAATGGATTTTGACAGGGGGGATTTAGCACCGATAAAGATTTTCTTTTCGTCATAGAAAAGACGGT
>JABWCO010000184.1 GCA_013360185.1 Bdellovibrio sp. | reverse complement strand
GCAATGGATTGCTCAATTTTTATTTCTTGTCGCGACATCATCAGCTTCCGCCCAATTCGATGCCAAGCAACGTGTCGATCTAGACGATGTGCAGATTCGGGGGGAAGTTCAGAATCAGGGCATCAGCGTTCTCTCAAAGACAAAAAACTCTTTAGATGGGCGAATTAAGGTTCGAGTTGATTTCAAAAGTGAACTCAACGACGAGCTTCCTCCCTATTTTTCTACTGAGTCGAAGGGTCGACGATAAAGTTGATTCCGGTCCAACCCTCATCAATAAGGACGCGCATCACTTTTTTCACGTCCTCTACGGGGGCGTTGACATCGGCTTGAATATTTACTTGCCCTCTGAAATTCTTTTCTCAGCCGATCTGCACCTCGGTCTGTTTCATACGACGAAGCATAGCCCGTAACTGGGGTACCTGCATATCGTTCAGTTCTTCCATGTATAAAGTCTTCCCATCAATACTCTCGGCATCGAATGCCACCTTGTCGCCAAGAACCGATATGAGGGGAAAACTCTCCATCGGAACACCTTTTGTCGCCTTGGGAATTGTAATGTCTTTGGAAATAAAAAACACTTCTCCGGAGGATGAGAAATTCATGATCAGATAAATAACCAAGATGGAAAACATGTCCACCATGGGAGCCAGGTTCAACGCAAAGGACTTTTTCTTGTTGCGACGTTCTTCCAACAAATGACGTAGATGAACCAAATCATACTGTGGACGAATATGATATCCTGGTATTTCAATTAAACGATGTCTAGAACCTTTGACCTTATCTGTCGACATAACTTCCTACTGAGGATTGATTCCCACATCTGGCCAATCTGAAGATACCAGCAGATCATACATTTTAATCATATCCCCATATAAAACCCCAGCACTGGTATTTAAGACCACATCTTTCTTCTGGGGGAAACGCTGTCGCCATTGGCTTAGTATACCTTGAAGGCGCTCCTGCTCAACCTGCGCTCCCACATGGGGTATAACCGTCTCTGTTTCGTTTTCCTTAAGAACAACACGGTCTTTAAAAAGCGTCACCGCCAACGAAACCTTCTTTTCATCGTTCAAAGGTGGCGGAGCTTCTGAAGGAGGCGCATCGCTGGTGGTCGTTTTTTCAATGCTGGTGGGCATAGACTCTAATTGAACCCACGCCGCTGCCATCAAAAGAAAGCAAATTAAAACAGAGAACAGATCAATAAAGGGGGTTAAATTCGGCTCATTGCCACCACCGCCAGCCATGATCTATCCCTTCATTATCTTATCTTTATTCACCAAGATAAAGTTCAGTGTCGCGACACTGGCTTCATGAACATCATCAATCACTCGCGAGGACCAGGAAACCAACCATCCCCAAGCCGCAAAAAGAACAATGGAAACAAGCAGTCCAAAACCCGTGGCATTCAACGCTTCAGCGATGGAGCTCGCCAAAACCTTGGCCTTATCTGCCGGAGGCAAGTTCGCCACCGCTCCGAAGGCCGCGATCATTCCACTCACCGTACCCAATAGCCCCAGAAGAACGGCCACGTTGACCAAAGCTGACAACAAATCAATTCGCCGTCCTAAGCGAGGTATTTCACGTAAGGCCACTGCATCCATCGCAGTCTGAACCTCTTCGGCAGTGGAACCGTTCGCAACAGAAACTAAACCTGCCCGCACAATATTCGACAACGGTCCTTTGCTTTGAGAAACCGCACTGATCGCGCGCTGAAGTTGTCCTTGCATACAATAAGACTGAATAAAGCTCAGCAGTTCGTCTTTATCCACTGACGAAGCAGCTTCCAGAGGACATTGATTTATCGCACATGAGTGCTGATGAGGTGCATTTCCGCACTCTCCCTAAACCTGACAGTCTGACAAGGCCAGAGATTCAGTTCGCTACGAATCTTGTCTGTTATAAAGAATCAAAAGTCCTCGCCAATGCGATGGGACGAGATTCAAAAGCCCTCCGTAATTGCCTCAAAGCCCTGGCGGAACCCCAGAGGATGTCTATTCACTTCTTTGCTGTGGATATGCACGACCCATTTATTTCGGTGGTTTATAAAATGTGTCCCAACGCAAGCATTGCAATAGATCGATACCACTTAGCTGAAAGAATAAACAAATGTTTCGATGAGGTTCGGCGCGAGGAATTCCGTCAAGCGCGAGAGCGCAAAGATATATTCCAAGGGGGAATGCTTGCGCCTCATCGTAGATTTATACTCGTAGAAAAAGAAAAGACATTATCTTCAGGAGATTTAAAAATGCTAGAGCAACTCAAAACATTAAACGCAAATATTCTCAATGCCATGATCCTGGTTGAACACTTTCATGCATTGCTCGATAAGAAGGAAGTAACGGAGTTTCGCAAATCACTAACGCTATGGTATCGACTAGTAAGAGAATCAAAATTAGAGCCCTTCAGGGCTTTTACAAGCACACTTCGGAAGTATCGCCGCAACATAGAGACTTACATCAAATCCCGCTTAACCACAGCTGTGTCGGAGGGACTGAACAATAAAATCAAAGTTCTTAAGAGAATGGCCTATGGATACTCCAATCAAGAATCATTCTTAAATAAAATCCTTCAAAGATGTGAATATCTCAATTCGAAACACATCAACACAAATAATTGGTTTTGGGTCTTCCCCTCCGATCCCGAGATATTGGCACAAAACACCCCACACTAATACACCGAGAGGCCCGTCGCCCACGCGGCCAAAAAAGTCACCGGCTTTAAGCATACACATTTCATTCTGAGAAACTGGCGCTCCAGCGCCTTTATATGAGGTCTGAATCAAGCACACCCTTTGCTTTACTAAGCACTATGCAAAGAGGTCATGCAATGTCGAAAAATGTACTACCTTTATGTCTCTTATTGGGATGCTTTATTTTTGCCGGGCATTTATGCAAGACCGAGCAAAAAAACTTACGCACCCCTCAAAGTGTCGCACCTGTTCCGACAGCAATTGGGTCTTACAGCTTTGTCTCTGGTACCGACGCATGCCCGAAAGAAGTTGAATGGCGCGCAGAGTGCGGGGGTTTTACCTTAAATATTGAAGACGCCTCTTCTGCCGAGGCACAAGCTCATCGCTTCTGTAACGTCAACAAAGGCAAACAGATTTCCCGTGAAAAAGTGGATCACGGAAATAAAAACACCAAAGTCGAAGTGTTACGCCAGGACAATTTAATTTCTCGCACCGAAGTAACAACATTCACCGACAAGGGCACTTCGGTCGAACTGCAACGCGAAGACACCGTGATCATCGACGACACTGGTAAGTTTTTGTGGGAACACAGCGAAGACGGCAAGGGCCATAGTTGCCTTTATTCTCGCTATTCAAAATAATTTCCTAAACACGCCTTGCAATAGGCTTAAGATTTTTTACTCAATATCGCATTGTAAGCGGTTTCTAAAAACTCCACCGACTCTTTATCACAGCGACGCAATGCTTTTTGGTAAGCATCGGTTGCCAACTTAAGGGACGCTCCCGCTGGAACTCCTAAAACCTCGTAAGCATCCCAACTGTGGCCATTGTAATTAAACATCACATTTAAGTTTTTAGCGGGCCGAGCTGCAACATCTGGATGCGGCACTTTGACAGTAGGCGTGGCCACCTCGTTGACTTGAGGGGGAGCTGGGTCGATAAGTGGCGGTGCGCTATCCTTGGCTTTCATATTCAGCTGCGTCGGACGGCGCGTGCCTCCCCGCGAAATTAGGTACCAAAAGATGAAAGCCCCTGCTCCCACTAAATTCAATGTCAAAAAGTCTTGGCTATTCATTCAACATCTATTATTCGTTGTGAGCACCAAATTATCAAGGAGTCCCAAGCATGGCTGCCCCAAATCCTTTCGAAAAGCAGACGTCTATTCCCGGAGTGAAACATATTATTGCCGTAAGTTCGGGCAAAGGTGGTGTCGGCAAGAGCACCGTTGCTACAAATTTAGCCATGGCCCTAGGAAAGAAGAGCAAGGTCGGGTTGCTGGATGCTGACATTTACGGTCCAAGCATTCCTCGCATGTTAGGAACTTTGGGGCAAAAACCAGGGATTGACCCTGAAACCAATCAACTTATCCCGATCACTCGCTATGGCATCAAACTTATGAGCATCGGCTTTTTGATCGAAGAAAACGCGGCCGTGGTATGGCGTGGGCCTATGCTTTTCAAAGCCATGGATCAATTCCTACGCGACGTACAATGGGGAGAGTTAGATTACTTAGTAGTCGACCTTCCTCCCGGCACCGGCGACATCCAGTTGACCTTAGCACAGAAAGTCCCTGTCGCGGGGGCGGTCGTAGTTTCCACTCCCCAGAACGTGGCATTACTCGACGTTAAAAAAGCCGTCGACATGTTTCAGCGTTTGAATGTGCCCTTGTTAGGCATGATCGAAAACATGGCTTATATGATCAATCCCGCGAATGGCGAAAAAATGCAGCTGTTCCCTAAGGGCGAAATCGACTCTTACGCAAAAGCTCAGGGCATTGCTAAACTGGGCGAAGTTCCGTTCAACCCTTCAGTGGGACTGGCTTGCGAAGCTGGAATTCCTATTGTTGAGGCAAATTCGAATGGTGCGGAGGCCCAAGAGTTTATGCGCATTGCGGATCGTATACGCGAAGTCTGTCCTTAAACTTTTTTGTTCTCACGATCCAGCAGATCGGAAGAGTCTTTGTTCATGGGCAGTGGGTTTTTTTCGGCCAGGTCCATCAGTTGTTCTTTGGGTTCGTCAGGCATGTCAATTTCATGCTTGGCGTCTTCTAGATTATAGGCGGCAACTCTTTTTATTTCTTCCTTGCGATTTGCGGCCCGTGTCTGCGCTTCTTGCACCAGTTGAACTTTAAGGTCGTCAGCAAAAATAATTTCTCGGGCGTCGCCGGCTATCGAAATACCATTTACCAACAATGTGTCTTTAATTTTAATCATGGCTCTGGATTTCGTCCTCAGTTCAGAGTGATTTTTGGCGTCAAACCAAAACATCACTTTCAGACGCACTCCCGAAGATGTTAGTTCGTCTAC
>JABWCO010000183.1 GCA_013360185.1 Bdellovibrio sp. | reverse complement strand
CATGCGCTCGCCTAAGAAAGCCTCGCTTTCTCCCAAAGCCCACAATGCCAGAGTTTGCTCACTTCTTCCCGTCGACCCTCGGGGTAAAACATTAGCTCTGAACCTTTCCTGCATTTTGACACCTAGTACTCCGTCACGCTGTAGCTGCTTTTCTAAATGTTCTTGCTGCCACTCGAGGTATTCATAAATTTTGCGCTGAATGCGCGGACTGTCCGAGACAAATATACGAATCCCCATGGGGGCTTTATGCTCGATGACTTCAAGATCCAAGGCCACACTTTGTGTGTCTGGCCATTGGCCACGAAAGTGACTTAGGAATTCTTCAAAACTGTTTACTTTGACAGTTTGCACCCCGGCTGCGACAGCACGGGCCAAATAGGATTTTCCTCGTTTTATGATTTCGCTCTTATTTTGTTCTGACTCTCCTTGTGCTAACAAGGCGTAAGACAAGACCAAGCGCTGTTCAAAAGAAAGATACAGCCCCACACTGTCAGGCACCATGGCGCTGGCAAATCTACATATAAATATCAGTCCAACCGCGATCAGACTTAGCCGCTTTAACATTAAAAACCTCAGTACAGGAAACGTCCTGAGGCTCAGCGTGCATTATTTGGACCGCGTTTAAATGCATTGGAAAGCTTTTAAACTGACAAAGCCTTAGACAGCGCCCACTTAGGGCGTAACACGAATTAAAACCCTGATAGGCGCCTAGGAAGTGAACGCCTCACACTTTTCCAGAAAGCCACTTCAGACTTTCTTTGTAGGCGTAATCGATAACCTCGGGGCCGACATGAAGCTTATTCGGCCCTGCTGCGGGAATCTTTAAAGTTTTCAAAAAAAAGGGAGCTTCGTGGTGCTTCTTATAAATGCGCCGATCTTCTAAGTTACTAACCCACCCTTTTGCATCAAGGTAATGATAAACGATGGGATATGGCGATTCCTCCAGCCCCTTGATCGCAGGGCGATCTAACACTCCCCCATCCCAGTACAAGCGTCCATCAATGCGTACAGGCTGAAACAATAAGGGCACAGCACAAGAGGCTCGGCAAGCCTTGGCCACCGACCCCGAAGTCAGAACTTTGGTTTTACGAGCAAGAATATCGAATACAGATATTTGCACAGGCAGCTTCATTTCCGAAAAATCTTTTAGAAGATGGCCGCCTAGAAACTGCTCCAACTTCTCACCTTTTAAAAGACCAAAGCCTAAACCCGGATCCCAGAAGTCCGATTTTTTTAAGCCCAAACATATGTTGCGAATTTCTTTCGCCGACAAACCGCTGCCTAGTCCCGCGGAGACAATCGCCCCCGCACTGCTGCCGGTTACGACTTCGGGTTTTAACTGCATTTCTTCAAGCGCTTGAACAAACCCTGCATGCGCAAAAAAACCAAAGAAACCCGACGACAAGCTCAGTGAAAATGGTTTTTCAGCTAAGGCGTCAGCACGTCTTTTTTGCATGGCGGTCTCCTTTTGATACGTCGAGGATTTTAACGCCTCTTTTCGAAAAATGTCCATCACAAATGAATTCTCAAATTGAGACAACTTTGGCGTCCTATTAAACAACCTATTGATCCCGGGCTGGCATTCCTGTTGCTCCTTTGATCCCTGAATGGGTGACTACCCGGAGGAATTTGTATGGCGCGCAGAGCCCTTAGCAAAAAGTTTTTTACGGCATGGCTGGCTTTTACTTTAGTCGGCCCTTCATTAACACACGCCCAACAAGCTCCAAAACCTTCACCAACAGCTATTGATGATCAAAGCTGGGTTCTGACCAAAACCCACGGAATGAAATTTTACAAACCCAGCGATATCTTTAGCGGAAAAGTTCTTTTTGCCGACATTCCAGAAGCAGAATACATTAACACGGAAGGCACCCAAGACCACAACCTACAGATGAGAAAAATCCTGTACTTCTTGGAAAGCCAAGGGATTGCGTTGGGCTTAGGTGTAAATGCCAACCGCGACTCTTTCTTCGATCTTTATGCACCCTTTGTAGACATTTTATTAGATGAACCCGCCGCAGAATTCGGTCAGACGCGAGAATCTGAGGTGGGTAAAATGCACTTTCTTACTCACGACAGTACCCACTTAAAAATGGGTATGCCGGGACCTCGTCTCAGCGACCTCAAAGATAAACCTGCGGCCAAAGAAAAGCTTAAAAAAATTCTGATGCACGAAGAAGCCTTAGCATCAGCTTGGACCAGTATCAATCACGCAAAATGGTACTGGAAATGGCGCTATGTTCAAGATGGTGGCACGAACCTCGAACAGTTTGATAAATACAATAAGGGCTTAGCCTCTATCGGAAATTTTGCCCCTCGTGATTACACCAACTTACTTGAGGGGTACATGAGTGGCCGCTTCTGGGATATGCAAAAGGTTTATAAAAAAAGTATCGACTATGATACTTTCGCGGCCGCCCGCGAAGCCGGAGTGCCAATGCTTTTCCCAAGCTTCAAAAACACCCTGACGGCAACTGGTGAAAAATTCCTGGTCTCAAAAATGTTTCAGTTTCTTTTACCACATGTGCACATGACCGATAAAAAGTTCGGATTCAAAAGCTTATGGGACTATGCGGATCTGCAGGCTGAGTTTTACCTCTCTGACTGGTATGTAAAATGGGCCGATGCTTTCCAGGTGGGCGAACCTCTAGATCAACTGACTGAATCCCTTAAATCCCAAGCCGAAGAATTTAAACAAGGCAAGGTTTTTGGCGACACAAAAAAACCACACCCTGGAACATTTGAAGTTATGTATGTTCGCAACAACTTGACTCAGTTCGGTCGCAAATTGATCGAATTAGAAGTCCTAGGCGAAAAAGAAAATTTAAATATTACGGCGCAACAAAAAGCTGAACTAAAGCGTTTAATCAGTCAGGCTCAGTCCGTCAATGAGCACATTTTAAAAATCAAGTCAGAGAATAGACCCGTAAGCCCCGCCGAAATCACTTGGGCAACGGACTCATTCCGTCTTTTAATGGATAAAGCCAATAACGCTTTACCGATAGAAAAAATTGTTCCGCGCTATTTGCGTCAAGCTCACGGTGACTACCGCACCTTCTGGTTTGACACCTTCGCCGTTCTCTTACCACGTCCTGAAGGACTTACAAAATTTTTGTCTGCAAAAGGCATTTGGGCAGAAGCGCAAAAACAGCGCTTGCAACGAGCCATCGCACGTCGAAAAGGAAAGCCCGTACCGACGGTAGATCTTCAGGCCTCTCCGGTGGTTGTAGCGGACTTAGAAAAACAACTAGCAGCCCGTTACAATGACAGTCGCCGCGGCGAAGTCGTACAAGAACAAACATTGTCGGCCAATTTTTATATCAATAAGCTTCTGAACTATAACAAAACAATTCAAGTCCAGATTAAAGACGTATTTATTCCGCAATTGTTGGAACACACACAACTCAATTCGGGCGAACGTCGCGACATCGTTCAGCAGGCGGAAAGATTTGCAGATATTTTCTCGCGCCGCACGCAAGAGTTCGCCGCCGACTATGAAAAAATCTTTGTAGAGTACGAACGCAACGCGGAAGTCATGGAGCGCCTAGTAAACACAGAGTCGGATCTAAAATGGGCTGTCGACCGCGTTCTGAATGGTATGGCTGATTCTTTAGATCTGTTGGATGAAGGCAAACAAGGAAAGCATATTGCAAAAAACATGGCCGCGCTAATGGACATCACCACGAAACTTGAGAACCGCCAACCCGTCACCCGCGGCCTTAAGGATATTTTACGCAACATTTTGCCGTTTAAAAAAGACAATGTGAAAATGGTCTGCTCTTTGATCACACGCTTATGTTTAAAGAACGAAAAACTAAATACCTTTTTTGACAAAATGCCCTTGGGACCACTTGCTGGCGACAAAGCCAATAAAGCTGTGATCAAACACGTCGACGCCCAAGGCAGGGAAACAGCTCCGCACAGTCTTCCCAAAGATGCGATCATTGTCCTGGCCCTGAACCACGAACACGCCTTGATGGACCTCGCGAGCATGAAAAATGTCGCCAAATCTTTACAGGCTGACACCGTGTCTGTTTTAACAAACAAAGACGTATGGCCCATTTACAACGTCCGCACAAATACTGATGAAACGATTATTTTTAAACAAGAAAAGAACATCAAACAACGGGTTATGGATCTAATCAAAAAGACCACCGGACGCTTCTTGTTTGCCATCTATCCGGAAGGTGACTTGCCCTTCTTCGCGGCGAACTTCCCATTGCCGACCCACCTAGGGGCATTCAGCATTGCAAGAAACGCCGCCATCGCTCACCGAGGCAACAGACCCGTTTACTTGATCAAAGCGCTAGGCAACTTCCAGGCCGCCACCAATGCTCAGGGAAAACGCGCTTTTGCATTGGAAGTGTTACCGCCTGAACTAGTGCCGTCAGAAGACATCGTCGGTCGCGACAAGTGGATCGAAACAAAACGCGCGGAGTTCGAAAAACAAAGCCTAGAAAAACGCGGCTCGGATCAATTAGATTTGATCAACCGCGAAAAATTCGCAGGAAGTCGTGTTCGCGGCGTCGCCCCGGTTGCGGTGTATAATTCGGCAGGTAAGTTTATGACTGATTTTATTAAAATGGACGGTCGTACGGTTAACTCTTGCAAGAAGGTCCTATTGGACTAGTATAGAAGGCATGTCAATGCTTCTCTTTGCGTGCCTGATATCATTGTCTCTTCTTTACACACGGAAGCTCACCAACAAAGGGCTTCTGTGGACCTTGTCTTTACTTGCTTCGACTTTTACTCCCGTAATCTTATTGCTTTGCGCAGCCATCATCGTTTTAGGCTTTAATATCGTGCACCCTGCCGCTTTATTTGTGCTCAGTCTTAATTTTGTTATGCTCCTAGCTCTCTATTTCGCCGATATCGCAAACTTTGGACTGACGGCACGAAGTTTTGCACAGTCTTTGGTCGTTGGAAATTATTTTGATTTTTCTTCCGAATCGGTGTCACTCAACAACTCCTCCGGAGAGAGCGTTGGAAGTAAGTTTTATCTCGCGGCCAGATTGAGTGCACCGGTAGTATTCCAAATTCATGGCGGAGGCTTTAGTCACGGCAGCTTAGAACAAATCAACCCATTCAATTCTTTTTT
>JABWCO010000182.1 GCA_013360185.1 Bdellovibrio sp. | reverse complement strand
CAAAGTGGAACCTCAGCTCGAATTTATGCTCCAAAGGTGTTAAATTATCAAAATCTCTTATGGAAGGCATTATTAACTCGCCGAGCAACTGCCTAATATTAAATCAATGTTATTGATGCGCAATGTTGATGTTTTCCGCTTCCACAAAGAGAAAGAGGACTTTAAAACCGTCGGCCTTTGTGCAGAGGCTACTTAAAAAGAAGTTTAACTTTTAGCTTCACTACTGTGTAAAGCATCTCAAAACTATCACGCACAATGTGCACGCGAGAGTGCTCTTTGTGTTCCCAGCGCACGGGCACTTCCTGCACACAGCGATGCTCTTTGAGAAAAAATAAAATAAGCTCTACATCCCAAGCAAAGCGGCGCACTTCAAGGAACGGTAAAATTCTATTTGTAAAGACGGCATCATTCTTTACTAACTTAAATCCGCATTGGGTGTCTTTGAAGGGCAGCCGCATAATCACCTTTAAAAGATGATTAAAGGTTTTTCCTAAGCTTTGACGAAACCAATGCTGTCTTTTTACGATATGACTACCGGCTAAAGCACGTGACCCCATGATTAAGTCAGAAGACTCCACATAACTCAGTAAAACCTTAAGTTCATCCCACGGTGTTGCCATATCTGCATCGGCAACGAGGATCCACTCGCCTACCGCCTGCTTCATACCCACGTGTACCGCCTCCCCCTTACCTTGATTCTGGGGCAGAGAAAAAACTTTGAGCAGCGGCCACTGCGTTGCTTTTCTTTTTACCAGGGCACTGGTGCCATCCGTAGAACCATCATCAATGATGATAATTTCTTTCACAGAACACAGCGCCGAGTTGTCGTGCACCCAGGTTTGCAAAACTTCAAGAGTGTTGGGCAAACGTTGCTCTTCATTGAAAGCGGGAATGACAACGGAAATTTCAGGCATCAATGATCATGTCCTGAATCTCCGGTCTTTGCCACCGTGGAGCCCACAGGCAAAAAGAAGCTTAAGGGGCTTGTAAGAAAACGACGTACGACGGCTTGGCGAATGGCCAATCGTTGTGGCGTATTGATTCCACGTGCTTTGATTGCCATATAAAAAGCCAATCCGAAGCTGACAAGAACATTAAAGGCCCCAATAAAAATAATCCCAGTCACCGCTCTCCAGAACTCGGAAGTTTTTAAAAACTCGACGCCTAAAACTGAGATCCCTCCAGCCAAACTTCCCGAGGACAGCGTCACATGGCGCACATCCAGAGGGATGCCGATAAATTTCATAATTTCAGGCACCATCCCTAAGAGAACTCCCAGCGAAATGCTTCCGAGCAAACCAGACATGTTTTTCTCTAGAAAGACAGCGATATTGCGCGCGCCTCGTCGCCCAAAAACGGCGCGCAAAGAAGGACTGCGCGCCAAGGTTTTTCGCAGAGAGTTTAACGCAAACCAGTTGTCGCCCCATCCTGCAAATAAACTTGAAAGCCACAACAAGATCCCCGTGAATGCACCATACAAGACGGCCGGTCCCAAAATATCTAAGGACTTATACGAATAAGTCGCCTTTTCAAGTGACATTATGTGAGTACCAAAAAGCAGAAAGAATAACACGTCAATGAGGATTACACAGGGAACGACGAACATCACGTTACCTAAAATAGAAGCCACTTGCGAGCGGATCAAATGCACGATTTCCGTAACTAGATCATCCATCCCCTTCGCCGAACCGACATCATTCATTTTTTGCGCCAGCGCCGGCGCCGTCATTGCCGGCTGCTTAGTCCCCAGCGTGAATCCCGCCAAATGGATCGCGACAAAACTAAGAGCATAGTTCAGAGAAGCTAAAAAGCCCTCCATAAACCCCGATAAGCCCAAAGCCAAAATTCCGATCTTCACGTACACCGTCACAGCCGTCATCGCGCCACCGCCGCCAGCAGCCTGCAATATGCGCCGGTATTGCTCTTTGGTCCGTGTGATATAATGTTCTCCAGTTTCGGCGGCGCGCTCGACCACTTTGCTGGCGAACAGGGCAACGTTTTGTGAAAACAAGGATTGAATACTGCGCAGCTCTTGATTTTCTTGCACAAGAATGGACAAAAAGCTTGTAACTTTCTTGCCGTCTAATTTTTCAGTTAACAAAATCTCTAGCAAACTTTCAATGCGTTGAAGATAAGACTTTAAGCGCATCATCTGAAAGACTAAATTTATGCTAACACCAAATTCGTCCAAATGCTTATGCACGCGTACAAGCTCTTGGCGACATTCCCACACGATCATGCGGAAGCGAGAGGCTTTTTCAAAAGCCAAATCTTTATCGCCCGCGTGAAAGGCATTCATAAACTCTTCGTGCCCCCGTACCAAAGAAAAAAAGGCGGAGTCGCGAAAAGTTCCATGCCCAAGACGGGAGCGAATTGCTGGCGACAATCCGATAGCTCTGACTTGGATCACCATGTACACCAAGGCATCTTCAAGATCGACTTGCAGACGATTCCAGTCGCCCTCTGACGGGTCGACTTCATATTGAAAAAGATTCACAATTTTTTCAAAAGTACTATTATCAATAGAAGCCAACCACAGAGCGTCGTTTTTATGTGGAAAGAGTTCCCAGAACAAATATCCCAGCTCGTGATCAAGAGGTGGTGTCGGCAGAATTTTCATGGTCAAGCGATCGACGAATTCGCTCCACAACCCCAGTTCTTTCGGAAAACCAGTTTCGGTGTAAAGCTCAAGTCCGCTCACCTCATGGACAATTGTGCGCAATAACTTTGCGACTTCTTTCTTCCATTCCGTGTTGCGATCTAGCACAATCAAGAGAAAACGCAACCGCGCCGCGGGCATACGTCCGGTCTGCATTTCAAGGTGAGCATCGACGTCACCCTCATAGCGAATCCACTGCAGAACTTTTACCAGCCATTGCAGCTTGTCCTCTAATTGTCTTTTCTCTTTGGTTGAAGACAATAGAACGTCCAAATCGCTATGGACTTTTCCCCGTTGTTTGAATTGTAGAAGTCGTTGTCGGAAGGCTCTGAATTTTCTAAACATGCTAAAAGCTTACAGAATTATGGATAAAAAACCATATTTGAGGTGCAATAATGCGCCACAACGACGTCGCCGCGCGCAACGATTCGCTGCATTTCAGTTTAAAGACCCTCTGTGTTATGAAGGGAACATGAAACTCACCCTCTTTTTCCTAATTACTTTTCTGTCTCTTAATTTTTCCTGGGCCGCAATCACCCTTGAGGATTTCAAAGCGACCGATGTAGTGACCGACCAAGAACAAGGCTTTACTTTCCCCTCGAAAGAAAAATACTCGGTCATGATTTTTGTTTCAGCCCAATGCCCCTGCTCTGCCAGCCATGAAGGTTTGTTGAAAGACTTAAAAAAAGATTTCAAAGATTTCGCCTTCATCGGGGTTCACGCCAACGCTAACGAAAGTACTGAGATCGCCAAAGCGCACTTTCAAGCCACCCAATTTCCCTTCCCGGTGATTCAGGATAAAAAAAGTCTGTTAGCAAACAAATTAGGCGCACTTAAAACTCCTCATGCATTTGTGCTCAACGCACAAGGCACTGTTCTGTATGCAGGAGGCGTGACTGACAGCCATGTCGGTCCCTCCGCTAAAAAGCATTACCTGCGTGAGGTCCTTGAAGATTTACAAGCAGGTAAGCAGCCACGCCACAAAGAGGGCCGAGCTTTGGGTTGCTACATTCAACGCGAGGATGAGTAAATGAAGACGTTTGCAGCTTTACTCTTGATATTTCTTTCCTTAGCCTGTGCCCGTCCGAATTATATTTCCGCAGAAGATTTAAACCCGCAGAAGAAACCGGAAGAGACCCAGAATACGGCGCCCGAGTTTCCCATTTTAAAAATTCGTGTTTCTCTAAAATGGAGCCAGCCGCCGACTAGTCAAGGTGCTCAAGATTTTATCTTAGACTTTGATGGCAACGTGGCCGAGTTCGAGACATTGGCGGTTCTCTTGTGGATGCCATCGATGGGCCATGGCTCTGCTCCCGTAAAGATTGAACGCCTTTCGGATTATCAATATCATGTGAAAAACGTCTATTTTATAATGCCTGGAGATTGGGAAATCCGTCTGCTTCTTAAAAAAGACAAAAAGCCTATAGATCAACTTTACATCCCATTGATGATTCCATGAAAAAGTTATTTTTTCTTTTTATCCTTGCCGTCCCGTTTAAAACATTCGCAGCAAGCTGTTGTGGCGGCGGTTTCTCTGTGCCCGCATTAATTTTGGGCGATGATAAAGCGCAGCTCACAAGCACTTACTCTTACGCAAATGTCAGTGACGATGTCTTAAGCGATGGTCGATGGCTCAAGCGGGATGATAAAAATCTAACTCAGACCCTCAAACTTGAAGGGGCGCTTTTGTTATCTGAAAGTCTGCAGGGTGGATTCGGTCTGCCGGTCCTATCAAAAACTGCCGAGTCCACACCGGCATCGCAAGGGATCGGCGATATAGCTTTGTATTTGGGTCACGAGACATTCCCAGAGACAAGTTACTCTCGTTGGAAGCCAAAAGGTGTTACGTTCATACAAATCAACCTACCAACCAGCCCCTCGATTTATGATTTCTCTGCAGGGAACTCCAATGAAAGCCGCGGGAAAGGGTTTTACTCAGTCGGTGCCGGCGTGGCTTTGACTAAGTCTTGGGTCACCTGGGATGCAAACTTCAGCGCTGAAATTCATAGATCTTTTGCCCGCGCTGTAAACAATGAGGCCTTAGGCGGGACGATCGAACTGCTGCCCGGTTGGGGCTCATCGCAAACTGTGGGGTTAGGTTGGAACTATAAAGATCTGCGCCTAGGTGGGTCGGTGGTTTATTTTTACGAAGATGCGATAGAATCTCGAGGCGGAACTTCTTCTGACGGAGCTATGCAAAGAAACTTTACTGCGAGCTTATCCGCTAGCTATATGTTAGGTCAGGAATCTGCTCTCACAGCAAGCTACAGCGATCAAGCGTTACTGGGCGATCCCACGAATTCAAGTCTTTCAAAAACTATAAATGTCAGCTATCAAAAACGCTGGCCACGCTAGGAGTACCTATGAAAAATATTATTTTGTCTTTATTGTCTGCCAGCTTGTTGCTTGTTAGCTCTGGAGCAACTGCCCAGAACCATCACGACGGAAACGGACAACATCCGCACAATAAGCTGTGCCCAGTATTCTTTGCTTTGGCTGATGTTTGCGCACAAGTTGAGTTCACTCAAGGTCCTGTTAGCGACGATGAATCACAATTTA
>JABWCO010000043.1 GCA_013360185.1 Bdellovibrio sp. | reverse complement strand
TGGGAAGAAAAAAACCTTAGCCAGAACTTGAACTGACAGACAATTTAACTTTGCAAAACAAAAGGGCAACTGTCAGATCAAATCCCAACTTCTACAAATAAATTACAAACTAAAACCCTAGCAAACCTTTAGAATCACATGTTTTTTTAAATTGGATCTACAAACTTTGGACTTAAGTCTAACAAACGATTTGGACATTCATCTCAATTTGTAACTGCTCACTTTTTATCAAAACTTAAAAAACAGGGGGTCCTATCTTTGGACTGTACCCCCCAGAAATCTTTTTAAATTTTTGCTAAATCGAGATTTGCGACTCTACTTCAACTCTTTTTGAGAAAGCTCGATGGTACGCCCGACGTTCATGCTCTTTTCTTCTTCCCGCTCCAAAGGAAGTGACTCGTTTAAGGTATCCGATGACCCGAGTTGCATAGTCAATATTCACTGAACCGCACTCACTACACGAATATGTAGTTCGTTTATCTATATGCTCGCAATCGTTGCAAATGGTGCTTTTTACGTTGGTGCAAAAGTAATTACAACCAGTGACTGCAGCCAATCTGATTATTTTTTCATACTGCAACTTCGTTAGAGACTCGTCCAGATTTAGGTGCAAGGCAGAGCCTCCATCGAGAAAACGAGTCATTCTTTCACCATGGAGTTCGAATTTCTCAAGCGGATTTATTTCGATGTCCTCTACGCGATAAAAGTATGAATTATAGCAATCCCGCGAGACTTGATATCCATCCTTTTTGTCCCAAGCCGCATTCTTGACCCCTAGATTTTCGGCAGGAACAAACTCGGTGTTGAATTTGTAGCCTGTCTCAGTAGTACGACTTCTGTTTAAGTCATAAATTGTCTTCAACTGATTGGATACAAAATCTAAGTATTGGGCGTTGTTTGAGATATCGTATCCAAGGTATTCCGCTGCCTCGACCATTCCATTAATTCCAATAGTCAGATATTGTTTATCTAGGGAGATAAAGCCTGCGTCGTAAACTGTTAACAAACCAGCGGATTTAAACTCCTCCATTAATTTTCTATAGGCAATTTGGTAATTTTGAATCTTTGATATCTCAAATGTAAGGTCTCTTCCATCTTGAATAAGACGATTAAAGTTTAAAGTAATAACATTTATACTCCCTGTCGCCACACCGCCAGCACCCAACGTGTATGAAAATTCTTTTGATGAAACCTCACTTCGAAGACGACAACAGCTAGCGAGACTATCGGCACTTTCTGAAAGATACATAAAGAATGAGTTTCCTTGGGAAAGCTCTTTTGAGCACAAAGAAAGATATTCTTTATCTCTTGGCTCTTTTCCGTCAGTGAGCATAGCTACGGTGACTACTGGAAAGGTAAGTATCGACTTTTTTCTTTCGTCATTAAACCAACGAAGAAAAAATTTTTGCAACTCATTTACTGAGGACCAATTTGGGCTATCTCCATCAGGAAAAACGAAGTTCTCAAATAGAGATTCAAAATAGTAGCGATCATATACCGAAATATTCCAAAAAACAGACTGATATCCGCGGGCGGCAGCAGGTTGGTTGATTGAGTACACAACTTGCTGCATATAAGAGGAAACCTCAGTCGAGAAAGATTTCAAGTAATTATCACCGAATTGTTTGCGCGCGAAATAGTCGAAATATGCGAGAAACTCAACTGTTGCTACCGCACCGGCAAATTGTGAGCTTACTGCAAATACAAAGTTAATAAACGTACCGCAAAATGAACCAAGGTGCTTTGGCGCTTTAGATTCGCCGCCAAGCTTAGTTAATCCATCAATGAGCAAGGGGTACATGCTGACTGAAACACAATACGGTTTTAATGAAGTCTCGTCGTGAACGTATATTTCATGCTTTTCAATTTGTCGTACATATTCAGCTGCCAATTCTGGAGAAAAAAGTTCAGCAATTTTTCTGGATACCATTGTCCGATTGATTTGAATATTAATGTCTTTATTGATTTCGGCTTCGAGGGTAGCAATATTTTTCGTTGTAACATTCGCATTTGCGTCAAGCTTCGAGCCATCCGCTGCATTACCAGCTTTTAAGTACTGATCTATAAACTCAAGTTTATTATTCAATTGTTTAGTATCTAGTCGAATCATGATCCCCTCCATGAAGAAAATAATAGTTAAGATTTTCGTTTGTTTTTAAATTAATTAATTTTTGATTTGTAGTTGGCGAGGTTAATGGGCCGAAATTTGCTACGTACGGCCCATATTTTAAGTAATCGAGCAGGTTCAAAATCGGCTGACTTACTTGTTGTATTTCGAGTCCTGTATACAAGGCTGTTTTTAAATCATAAGACTTTATACGATTTAATAACTGCTCTAATCCAGACTCATCCCATTCGCCTCCAAGAAATAGAACACAGGATATATATTCTCTATATTTTTCAAGATCTTTATCCAGCGACTCCAACGTAAGTTCTTGACCAGAAAATGAGGACCACAAGTCACTTGAATGGCATCCAGCACATTTCAAGGGGCATCCTGTTATTTGGTACGCCAATGAAATTTCTGTGGGGATTTCTTGAAATACTATCTGACTGCTACTATATCTCATGTACCCATTACAGGGCAGCCACTACAGGTAGTCAATTTGCTGAAAGAAATATCGACCCGCGTATGATTGGCGACAGGTACAGGTCTAGCCAAGACCAAGTCAGCTTGCACCAAGCAAGCATAAACCGCACATACCCAATGTCGCCATAAAGATACCTATTGCTGCCGCTGATACCAACACAAGTCCAATAAAAATAGAAATCACTATATCTTTAACTAAGGTCATAAGTTCTCCTGTGATATTCAGCATAACCTGATAGGATCAATATTCTTATGACTCTCGTCACACCAGTGACCTTCCCCCCTAAAAATTGATTGATACTGATTTAGATCATAGAGGCTTCTTCGTAATTTACCGACAATAGCGATATGACTTTTAAAAAACCTACGGTTTACTCTTGCTCTGGGTGTTCCTCTGCGGCTCAAATGGCAAATTATCTTGCAATTCAATTGGATCGCAGTGGTGAAGCGCAGATGAGTTGTATTGCAGGGGTTGGCGGAGACGTTGGACCCCTAGTGAGGACCGCGACAAAATCTGAATTTATCATCAGCATAGATGGATGCCCGCTAAAGTGTTGTCAGGCTTGCCTTGCGAAACATCAACTGAAAGCCAACATGCCAATCGTGCTATCAGACTACAAGATTGAAAAGAGACTTCATCAGGACTTCTCTCAAATGGAAGCGGAACAATTATTAATGGCCCTTCGAAAAAAATTAAAGGGCATGCGAAATACCGAAGGAACTTCTGAGTAATGAAAGCTATTGAACGCCAATTTGAATTCGAAGAGCTTTTCTTCTCGCGAACTACACTGAGTGGAGTTATTCAATCTGGCAATTCTGTATTTCGAAAAATAAGTGCTTTCGATTGGTCCGATTTAATAAATAAGCCCCACAGTCTAATCAGGCACCCTGACATGCCGAGGGGCGTATTCTTTCTGTTTTGGGAAACACTGAAATCAGGGAAACCAATAGGTGCTTATGTTAAAAACAGGGCCAAAACTGGGGAGTACTACTGGGTCTATGCCTTAGCATTTCCTTTAGAGAAGGGATACCTATCTGTTAGACTTAAGCCAAGCAGCCAGATTTTTAATGAAGTCAAACGCGTCTACAAGGACCTCCTCACTCAAGAAAAGGAGAAAAAGCTGAATCCCAAGGACTCTATGCTATTTATCTTAGACCAAGTATCTAAACTTGGATTCAATACATACGAGGATTTCATGACAACTTGCCTGGTGGCTGAGCTGACATCAAGAAACCAAAAACTTATGATATCCGAAAACCCTCTTATGGAAAAGATGGGAACACTCGCTTCAGCAGCAACTAGAGTCAACGAATTGTCATCCAAAGTGAACACTATATTTGGCCAGTACACAAAAGTTCCACTTAATATGGAGATTTTAGCTGCGCATCTTGGCTCAGATGGAGCTTCACTTTCAGTCGTAGCAAATAGATATGAAAAAATGGCAACTGAGATCAAAAACAAGATTTCAGAATTTATTACTCTCAACTCCCAAGTAATGGGGGGTGTAAATGTAAGTCAATTTCAGGTTGCGTCTTCGATCTTACAACAGGAAATGATCCATTATTTTGAAAAAGAAAGCGATGTCGGACCAGTAGATCTCGAATTAGAAATGTCTTTCCTTCGGAACCTCTATAACTCGGGTCTAAGCAAAGCAACATCAGCTGTTAAAACCGCAGAGTCAATTTTAGGCCAATTTCAGTCATCCTGCGAAGAGCTCAAGCAACTTTCGTTAGGTCTTGAGATTGTACGTCTTACTGGTAAGATTGAAGCATCCAAAATAAACCAACGAATACCCGAGGTATCTCACCTATTAGAAGAGCTATCTAATTTTAAATCCTCACTTAGCTTAAAAATTGATGAGCTAGACAAACTGTCAAATATGATGCGCGACCACGCATTTGAAATCTCCACCAGATTGAAATAAATCATATCTTTTGTTATGATCTAAGTCATTGGGTCGATAACGAAGACTGTGTCAAAAGTATTCTTATATGAATAATTCACTCATTCCCGAATACGCAAACAGGCTTCCCACGGGCCATCCCATAGTCACTTATATAGAAGAAAATCTGTACCTAAAGAATTTGCTTATGCAGTTTTCTAGTATGAACTTTGCGCGAGATTTTCAAGAGGCATATAACCTTTTTAATCAAATTTCTCGAGTTGAAATTCGATACACTCGAAAAGAAAATCAATTGTTTCCTTATTTAGAGAAACGCGGTTGGTTTGGACCAAGCCAAGGGATGTGGAGATTTCATGACGAAAATCGAAAGTTAATAAAGGAAGCTCGGGAAAGAATCGAAAGTCGAAATCTAGCTAATATTGATCAGGCTTTGAAGGCAATGACAGACGAAATTCTACGCTTGGCCCAGATCGAAGAACTTCGCCTTTTTCCAATGGCACTTGATCTTTTAACAGCTGAAGATTGGGAAGAAATGCAGGCTGGGGAGACAGAAATTGGGTGTATGCACAAGAGTTTATTCTCTAATTTGCCAAAAACGGAAAAAAAAATAAATCATCTAAATAGAGAAGTGGATTTTTTACTTAAATTATCAGAAGGAAAAATGACGTTAGATCAAATTAATTTACTTTTTCAAATTATGCCATTTGATCTGACGTTTGTTGATGAAAATGATCGAGTGGCTTTCTACAATAGAGGCGAGGAACGGGTTTTTCCAAGAAGCGCTGGTGTCATCGGCAGAGAGGTCAGATTTTGCCATCCTCCCAAGAGCGTAGATACTGTTTTAAGAATTCTCGATGAGTTTAAAGCTGGCAGGAAGGATCTCGCGGAGTTTTGGATAAATTTTAGAGGTAAAGTTGTACATATCAGATATTTCGCTGTCAGAGACGCAGATAAAAGATACCGCGGCGTAATCGAAGTCTCTCAAGATATTACTGAAATTCAGAAACTTAGCGGCGAAAAAAGACTGTTGAACTGGAACGATTAGTTTGGATGCTCGAATTGATAAAGTTAAGAGCGATATTTTTATTGTAAAATATTGGCTGATTGGTTTTTTAATCTTAGTTCTGGTTATGATTGCCGTCGGCGGTGCTACTCGCCTAACAAGATCTGGCCTTTCGATAACAGAATGGCGTCCGATTAGTGGCTTCATTCCGCCAATGTCAGAATTCGATTGGAAAGTTGAGTTTGACAAATACAAGAAGACGCCTGAGTACAGAGAACTAAACAACCACTTTGAAATCAATGACTTCAAATCAATTTTTCTATGGGAATACACTCACAGAAGTATCGGTAGAATTCTTTTTCTCTATGCACTATTGCCAGGACTGTATTTCTGGAGAAGAGGTAAAATATCAGTCCAAACGCCAGTATTTTTTTCTTCCTATATTACATTTCAAGGCTTTGTGGGCTGGCTAATGGTTAAAAGTGGTTTGTCAAAAGTTCCTGCAGTGAGCCCGTTCCTTTTAGCTTTCCACTACTTTTTGGCCTTAGGACTACTTATTTTTATTTTTCGAGAATTATGTCAATTTAGAACTAAGCTCAATGTAGACTCCACGCAATTGACTTCGTTTCTGACGAAAGCTATCGGAGTTGCCCTTGGGGTACAAATATTTTACGGTTGTTTGATGAGCGGATATAAAGCAGGATATCTATCTGATACATTTCCAATGATCAACGGCAAACTCTTACCTACCTCGGTATTCAGCTCTTCATTTTCAATTATCAATTTGGTCGAATTACCATTTCTAATCAATTGGGTGCACCGGTGGCTAGGGCTGTTGACTGTTATTTTAGTCAGTATCCATGTTTATTTGATCTTGAAAAGTGTGGCGGGAAAAGACCGTAGGCCCTATATACATTTTTGGGGCGTAACAACTTCGCAGATTTTTTTAGGGGTTGCGCTCGTGAAATTTCACATACCGATTCTAGTTGCAATATCTCATCAAATAATAGCGGCATTGATTGTTCTCGGATATTTCAATATTGTTTTTCGTGCTAAAACATAGGGTGCTTGCTGGCTGTTCAGAGGACGAACTTTATTTAAACGCAGGAATCCCGGTAATGTAATGACCCAAAATCAGACGATGAATATCCTCCGTCCCTTCATAGGTATTCACAGATTCTAAATTGAGCATATGTCGCCCACATTGATACTCGTAAGTAATACCGCTCGCTCCCAAAATATCTCTGGTTAATCGGGCATGTTTTAAGGCATTGGAAACATTTTTCATCTTAGCCATCGAAATATGTTCCGGAAGCGCTTTATCTGCGTCTTTCAGGCGCCCCACATGTAGAGCTAACAGCTGACCCAAAGTTATGTCAGTGAATATTTCGACTAGTTTAGATTGAACAAGTTGAAAGCTGGCGATGGGTTTATCAAATTGAACTCGAGACTTACTGTAGTTTAAGGCCTCGTCGTAACAAGCCATTGAAGCGCCTAGTGCACCCCATGAAATGCCGAAACGTGCATTATTCAAACAAGCAAATGGGCCCTTGAGTCCACTAATATTTAACCTCTGAGAAGCCGACACACGACAGTCTTCAAATATCAATTCGCTCGTTACAGAAGCTTTGAGTGAAAATTTATTTTTAATACTACGAACTGAAAATCCCTTCAAATCACGGTCAACAATGAAGCCAACAATTTGATCATTTTCATCTTTAGCCCAGACAATTGCGACACCTGCGATTCCTCCATTTGTAATCCACATTTTAGATCCATTTAAGATATAGTCAGATCCATCTTTTTTTGCTCTGGTAAGCATTCCTCCTGGATTCGAACCAAAATCAGATTCTGTTAGACCAAAGCAGCCAATCAGTTCTCCTTTGGCCATTTTGGGAAGGTATTTCCGCTTATGTTCCTCGGTCCCGAACGCTGCAATCGGGAACATGCAAAGGGCACCTTGAACACTCACAAAACTCCGGATTCCCGAGTCACCACGCTCAAGCTCTTGCATAATCAATCCATAGGAAGTGTAGTTGATTCCCGCACATTCGTACCCTTGTATCGTCGCACCTAATGTACCCAACTCCGCTAAAGGCTGAATGAGCTCAGTTGGGAAGGTTCCACTTTCATAGTGTGCTGCAATCCGCGGAAGAACATCCCTTGATACAAAATCGCGAATTGAGTTGCGAATCATTTTTTCTTCGCTACTTAACTTAGTGTCGATACCCAAAAAGTCTGGCGCTTCATATGTCTTCACTTGATCCCCTTTTACAAAAAACTGTGCCTAGGCAAATGTTCGAGTTTAGAAATTTAACCCCAATATCAATAGCTTCACAGCAGCGATCACCATTACAACTCCAAGTACTTTCTGAATTATATTGTTCGAAAACTTAAACACCCCAAAGTGGGTACCAACAACTGCACCTAGAATCACGGCAACAGCCCAAAGTGCCGATAATCTGATTTCGAAAAACTGACTTGATTTAATAATTCCAGCCAAAGCAAAAATTGAATTGGCTAGAACAAAAACGACTGACAAGCCTGCGGCATTTTTCGGATCAGCCCAATTCATCTTTAGAATCAGAGGGGTAAAAAAAATGGCTCCGCCGGTACCCGTAACTCCGGATAGAAACCCAATCACTCCACCCCAAAAAAAAGACGTAAATAGCGGAGCTTTTTTTATAGGTGTATATTCACTTTTGGTCGAGCGACTAATTAAAAGTTTTGAACCGGAAAATAGTAAGACCAAACCCAGTGCTAGATAGAAATACTTTTTTTCTACATTTAATTGAGCGGCCCAATAAGCTGACGGCATAGAAGTAATTAGAAATGGACCTACAACCTTCAGATTGATTAGACCTGCCTTTTGAAAGCGATATAGCCCAATCGAACCCACAACTAGATTTAACATCAATGAAGTTGGCCTCATTAATACAGGGGCAATATTAAAAAGTGCCATCACTGCAGAATAACCACTGGCGCCCGCATGACCTACAGAAGAGTATACAACTGCTACGACAAAAAATAGAAATGCCATTACTAGGTGATCAATCTGTACAGCTTCCATACTTAAATACTTTTGTCCTTTGATCTTTTTTCTTCATGACGCAACCTTTTGTCTTTGTTCCATCTGTCTACCTGCAAGCTGATTCCATCGACAATAATATCTTTATTACTCGAGCTAGAAAATAGAATGTCACTGTCCTTTAGGGTCAACCCTACAACTAACTTTTGACCCTCTGAATGAACGTAAGACACTGATGATGCCGTTTCGAAACAAATGCTTACTTGAAAAACAAAAGATCCAAAACTAAACGACTGGGTTAAACGCCTACTGTTCTTCCAATTTGTGATATCTTCTTCATTAAGTCGAATGCGAACGTCTCTATCAAGTTTGATATTCATAGACACTCCTTTTTGAACACTGAATATTTTTATAGTTCATTTTCTGCAGTATTTCTCTGGCCCTCTCTGCTCGCACGCCAGCCTTACAAATTAAAATAACCTCACGATCCAACGTAAAATCAGGGACCCTGCCGTTCTCAAGTTCACTCAATGGAAGATGACAACTGCCTTCAATATGAAACTCGCTCCACTCATTCTCTTCTCTCACATCCACCAAAATTGCAGTGGATTTATAATGACAGTCGACTGGATTGGCCTCAAAAATTGCATCTTCGTTAAAGGTGGCTTTATGACATTGGCATGTTGGGCGAAGATTAATTCTAAGACTTCGATAGCTGTGGTCATAAAAATTGTAAAAGTTCACTCTGCCAATGAGGGAAGTCAATTCATCATTTCGACTTATTAGGACTTTCATTGCCCCCATGGCTTGAAGGGATCCAATGGTTCCAACGACTGGGCCAACGACCCCAGCTTCAGCACAATTCTGAATTTTTGATTTGGGAACTGAAGGGTACAAACACCTGTAACAGGCCCCCTTAGAGCTCCAGAAAACACCAACTTGGCCCTCAAACTGAGAAATTGCACCGTAAATCATTGGTTTGTCATACAAAGCGCAGACATCGTTGATTAAAAATTTGCTTTCGAAGTTGTCTGTGCAATCTATGATCAAATCAGATGTCGCGAACAAATCTAAAGCCAATTTTTTATCTAAGAAAACTGGAACAAAACTTACATCCACCTCATGGTTAATCATCTTAATCTTTTGTGATAATACTTCTGCTTTATTTTTTCCAATGTCATCATCGGTAAATAGAATTTGTCGATGCAGATTCGTGATACTTACTGTATCACCATCGACAATTTTAATGTCTCCGACCCCCATAGCTGCCAGATATTGAGCCACTGGATGTCCAAGACCACCAGCGCCAATAATTAACACTTTAGAGCTTAAAAGCTTCTCCTGCCCTGCGTTTCCAATCTGAGGTAAGATGGTTTGTCTAATGTATCGCTGCATTCCAATCCTCCGGCGTATTAAGGTTTGCGAAAAAACTTTCTGGCTCTGGACCAATCTCGTTTACCTCAAGTTTATTAAAAAGATTTTTGAATGAATTTCGGTGACAAGTCTCTTCAGTCGTTTTGATTTCTTCCATAAATTTGATTACTGCGCTTAGATCATAAATGACAAATGGGAGCTGCTGACTTTTAAACTTTGTAATTGGATGATCACATTTAGAATGAAGAAGTTTTCTTAAAATATCCTCGGTTAAGAATGGCATATCAACTGGAACCACTAGAAGAGCCTGGTTTCGCTTATTTTTAAGCAAATGGTGAATCACGGAGCGCAGACCCTCCATCGGACCCATGTTAGGCTCAATATCTTTAACGTGTGGATATTCCGGACGATCACCACTTACAATGACGTGGCCTTCGCCAAGAAGGGCCACTAACTTTTTAAACTGGCTGTGCAACAAGCTGACTCCACCAACAGGCAGCAAAGCTTTATCTTGCTTCATGCGAGAGGATTTCCCTCCCGCAAGAATGACCCCTACCATTTTCATGATGATCAACCTTTCTATGCTGACAAAGTGCATGACCGCGAACCCAATCTGTTTCACCATTTTCGTAAAACTCTTTTTTCCAAATTGGAGCGCGAACTTTTATTTCTTCAATAATATATCTTGTTATCCTGTAAGCCTCATCGCGGTGGCCTGTTGTCGCAAAGATGACGACACTGGCTTCGCCCACTTCGACCTTGCCATGTCGATGAACAATTAAAATATTTGCATCGGTGCACCACTTATCTTGGGCCTCTTTCGCAATATCAAAGAATGTTTTTTCACAAAGTGGAATAAAACAGTCGTATTCCATTTTTATAACGGTCTTTCCTAAATTTAAATTTCTGACATTGCCTACAAATGAATTCATTGCACCATGACCAGGCGAAGGCTTAAGGCTGAAGCAATCACTCATTTCCAATGAGCTCGTTGTAACCCTGACATCAATCTTTCCCATGTTAGCCCCCACAAACTGGTGGTAGCAAAGCAAGGTGACGCAGATCCTTGACCATGTCATCTTCCGCAAGCACTTCAGACTCAGTCGCGACTGCAGATTCATAAACAAGGTTAGAATCTGTAAATTCAGATGATTGCCTTTGAAGCTCGCATTTAACTATTTCTTTAAGTTGTGCAACTGTGAATTGACTCGGAATGTGAACTTTAATGCTTCCGGATGAAACAAATTTTCGAAATGCTCCAAACAGTCTAATTTCAATTTCGTTCATAAAGTATATACCTCCACTTGAGTTCCTTTTTTAACAATCGATCCAGCCTCGGGGAATACTACCCACGCGTTCGAACGGATAAGTGGACTCACCATAAAAGAAGCTTGTCCTTGTAGAGCCTCGACTCTTGTTTCTGCCTGTTGAAAATCAACTTTTGCTTTGAAAAAACACTTTAATCCCTCTGGCTTTTTCGTATCAGAAGACAGACTGGCCCTAATTGGCTTTTCAGTAGATCCTAGCAATAAGAAATCTAGAAATGGCTTTACAAAAAACTTTAAGCCAACAGCAGTAGACACGGGGTTTCCAGGCACGCCAAAAATAAAACGAATTTTACCCCTATAGTTAATTGAAGCGAATAAAACAGGCTTACCTGGTCTTATTGCACATTTATGAAAATGAATTTCTGCACCCAAGCTTTCAAGTACAGGTCTTACAAAATCATGAACGCCCATACTAACGGCCCCTGTACTAATTAAAATATCACAGTCATCGTCGAATATTTTTTTCAGCTCCTGAACATAAAGGCCGGGATCATCTTGAATAATTCCACAATTTCTAACCTTAAAGGAAGGGCCTGAGATCGCTGCTTCTAGATAAACACCAGTTGAATTGCGAATTTGTCCTGGTCTAAGCTCTTTAGTATCATGAGGAACAATTTCCTTACCGGTTGAGAGTATCCCAACACTAATTGCTTTCTTAACCTTGAGTAGGGAAATCCCTTGGGTTGCAAGTGACAATAAATGCTCGTTTGATATCCGCATGCCTTTTGTAAATAAGATTTCGCCAATTTTAGTGTCTTCTCCAATTCGACGGATGTTATCCCCAATTTTGGGTTTTGCCTTTAGTCTGATGAGCTCGTTACCAGACACATCCTTCCTCAGTTCCACATCTTCAACTCGAACCACCGAATCAAAATAGGCATCAGGAATAGGCGCTCCCGTCATAATTTGTATTGCACTAAATACTTTATTTACACTGATATTACTATCACCAGCACTAATCAGTGTTTGCACTGGAATCCAATCAACTTTCTGATCATTCTCGCTCTCAAGTGCTGCGACATTCACGGCAAATCCATCCATAGCAGAATTGTCAAAGGGAGGATTATTTTCTGCCGCAACTATGTCTTCAGCCAGAATACGACCGACAGATTGATTCAATTGTACAGTTTCCGTTTGTGTGTGCGGGTACTTCACAGATATTTCTTTTAAAGTTGCTATACTCTCGTCATACATTATCATGGTTAAACTCCTTTATTTTTAATGATGGGATTCTCCGCGCATCATTCTCACGGCATGAGGTATCAGAGAGCCAACACAGTCAAGACCTTGCTTAACAGCCTTTGGACTGCCCGGAAAAAGAACTACTAGGACATTTTTCACAACATACGCCGATGATCGAGATAACCACGCAGCTTTCGTGTATTGAGAACCAAATTGTCTTTGAAGCTCGCCAAAGCCAACAAGCTCTTTCGTCGAAATGTCTTTGATTGTATCAGGCGTAATATCGCGACTAGAAATGCCCGTGCCACCAGTTAGTAAAAGAATATCTACATTTTTTTCTATAGACTCATTGACAAGCTTTCGAAGTGCTTCAGGTTCATCCGGTATAATTTTGTAGAACTCTTCTTTTCCCGATCTTTTTGAGCAAAACTCTCTTAGCAGAGTGCCGGATTGATCATCGTAAATACCTCGACTGGCACGATCACTAAGAGTTCCGACGGAGAATCGAAGTCCTTGAAAAGAATTGTCACACGGGAGAGGGCTCTCCTTGGCCGTGGCCAATTTGGGATGGGTCCACACTCCTGACTTTCCACCTTCTTTTTTCTGCAAATAGACATCCGTGATTTCAATAACAGGGTCAACGGCTTTCGCTAAATCGTAAATAGTCAATAAACAGATATTTAGGCCTGTTAGAGCTTCCATTTCTACGCCTGTTTTAGCACTGCAAATAACCTCACAACTGGCATGCACTTCAGTCTCTTCAATTTCAAACCAGATCCTTACTGAATCCAGAATCAGCGGATGACAAAGCGGCAGAAGATTCGATGTATTTTTCGCGGCCATAATCCCAGCCACTTCTGCAATAGAAAGAATGTTTCCCTTTGGCGAGTCTCCTTTGAGTATCATTTGCATCGTGACGGGACTCAGACGAATCGTGCCAGTTGCGACGGCTTTACGACGAGTAGTTTCTTTATCGCCCACATCAATCATTCGATAATTTTGCTTCATTCATCCTCCAATCGCAGAAAGGCTGTGCATGTTGCCGTATACGTTTTGATGCAATCTGTGGCCTTCGGGCTTAAGCTTAAGCGCACAA
This sequence comes from Bdellovibrio sp., assembly GCA_013360185.1. Taxonomy (GTDB): domain Bacteria; phylum Bdellovibrionota; class Bdellovibrionia; order Bdellovibrionales; family Bdellovibrionaceae; genus Bdellovibrio. The sequence continues at coordinate 10,837 of JABWCO010000043.1, read as the reverse complement.
GCAATCATTTCTTTAAGCTCAAAACGATCACTCGAATTCTGCAATAAATGGCGAAGCGACACATCTCCCTGCCCAAAAAGACAAAGCCGCAGGCCTCCAGTAGAGGAGACTCTGAGTCGATTGCATGTCGAACAAAAGTCTTTACTGTATGGAGATATGAAGCCGATTTTTCCAAGAAACTCTGGATGGCCAAATTCTTTTGCCGGGCCGCTTGCTGGGCCCGATTGCTGAGCCTCCCAGCCACCTCTCAATAAAGTTTGCTCAAAAGTTGAAACAGGCAGGTGATGTTTTTTAAAGTATTCTTGATTATCACCTGTCCGCATGAGCTCGATAAAACGAATTGAAATTTGTCGTGATTGAGCGAATTTGAGAAATTCTGGGAATTCGATGTCATTCAAATCTTTTAAAAGAACACAATTTACTTTTATACTTTTAAATCTCATATGAATGGCACGATCAACTGCTTGTTTTATCGACTCACACTTATCTATTCCACAAATCGACTGAAATTTTTCTTTGATCAATGAATCTAAACTTACATTCAGACAATCTAAGCCTGCGCTTTGAAAAACTTCCAGATCTCGATCAAGTCTAAATCCATTTGTGGTCAAAGCTACTTGCGAAATGCCGACTTCGCTCTTAAGTGCATAGATGATCTTAACCAAATCATGGCGAAGTGTAGGCTCGCCACCCGTGAGACGAATTTTCTCAATGCCCAGTTCTTTAAAAGCTGATGCAAGATTAATAATCTCGTCGACCTCTAAACTTTTAGGCGCGCAACCCCTGTAGCCATTCGGAAGGCAGTAACTGCACTTGAAATTGCACTTTTCGGTTAGTGAAAGTCGAAGGTATTTAAATTTTCTAGAAAAGCTATCTACTAGCATTTTTTCTCCTTTCCAATCGGGAGGCTATCGAGTTTCCTCTTTAACCTTGGCGAACCTTAGTTCGCGGCCCAGTCACCATATTGATTTCCAAGTTAGGTCACTGAGCTCGGAGTGGACTCTATTTGTTTATCGCAACTGATCCACCACAACACATCGTCTCCGGTTCAGCTTGGCCAGTGAACCAACTTGCTTTTTCAGGTTGAACACCAATTCTTTTGCATTCATTTGTTACGACCATATCAACCCACTCTAAAATGCTTTTATAGGATTCTGAAGTCGCCACTCCATCTCTTTCTAAAATTGCCGGTATAAATCTTCCTAAATGGGAATTCATGAATTTCCTCATTCCATCAGTTACAACTTCACAACCACTAAGATCTTTTGACTCACTTAGGTAAATATACTTCATCACTAGTAGACTATAGAACTCGAGCTCAACTGATAAATGATCAACCATGTCTTTATCGCCACTACTGTCCATTTCAAATCCAAAGGCCCTATAGAATCCCGCGATGTCAGAAAGCTCGGTAGCCTTGTACATCGCTCTTTCTCTGCCATACTCAGTTTCATAAAGCGGATTTAGGGACTTTGAGTGGTCAAAAATAGAAATATACTCTGACCTTAAGTCATTTAATGCGGCCTCATCTGTACTTAATACTTCGAGTCTATTCTTTAAATCTTCTGGTAGCACAATTGTATCATCTTCCATCAACTCTCTAAGTGCAGACTGAAAGTTACTGTCTGGATAAGAGGTGAGAATCGACGCTAAAACTATTTGGCCAGGTAAAATATTAGTATTTAATATACTCATATGCTCCTCCTCTACTTTTCTAAAATATTAAATGGAGTCCACATCATCGTGAGTGACTTGATCGCTCCGATTTCTTTCTTTCCGCCCTGCCAGACGGCAAAAGCGACGTGACTTTTCTTACCAATCAGCAGCTTTGATCCATTTTCATAAGTTAAGGGTCTTGCTATATACGCCGTCCACTCGCCATTATGCCACTCTCCATACCCTTGTGCTAAATGCGAGTCAGACACCGCAGAAGATCCAAAGCCCTCAGCAAATATTTCGTCAACCCCTGACTTAGAGAACGATTGAGGGTTTCCAGCAGCAGTTCCTCCTACGAAAGATTCCTTTTGATCTTTAGATGCCTCTTTAAAATTTCCTTTTTGTTTAAAGTCCATGGGGTACATGTCAGCGGTCATATTGGGATAGATCTGATCGATTGTTTTTTTACCTTTTTTTGCGTCAACTTGATACTGATACTTCCAATGAAAGAGATGTACAGGGTCATCTTTTCCACCCATCATGATAGGTGGCGGTACTTCGTTATTCTTAATAGGAAACTGAAGGGCTACGGCATCAGAAAATGTCGCAAGCTTTTCAGACTCACTTACCTCGCTGTCCTTCCATTTCATTCGAAAGACAATCCATTTTCCATCGTGAACAGCGGTTACGTGAATCAGCGATGTTTCTGTATTTTTAGGCTTAGGTGCCACCATGGGTTGTCCCATCAAGTTAATTACTTGATCAGGACTTGCCATTTTCCAAAGAGTTTCATTTTTATAGTCTTTAGAAAGGTCACCTGCAATTTTCTTTACGTCAATATCAGCATTACATTCAAAGCTGACTAGAGTTAATAGGCTGACAAATAAATTTAATTTCATAAAAACCTCATGGAGTGTTGTTTCTTGAAGTTCCATACTTTTCATCAAAAGCAGGACGCGAGTACATTTGCTCTGTGACTGGCACGTTTATAATTTCATCGCCCTTCTCATCATAAGCATAGGCAAATCCATTTTTTACGTTAAAGTCGTAAATAATTCGATCTGTGCTTCCCATAAGTACAAGAAGTCCCTGGGCGATCGGGTCGTCTTTCAATTTGCGATAAGTCTCAATGGCACTATCTACATTAGGACCAAACATCTGAGTAAGATACTCTCTATCTGCATGTATCGGTGGTATATAATAGATATTTGGTTCCAACCCAAGTTGAGGGTAATACGGTAACGCTAAGCCAGTTTTGTGGACCAAGTAATCAACCGGATTACTTCCTCTTGATTTCCACGGTGGATTAATAAATCCCATGATTCTAATTTTTCCGATACAGTTTGTGACACAGCGAGGCTGATAACCTTGCTCAACAAACGGATAACATCCAATGCATTTTTCACTAATGCGAGTATGGGCATTGTACATTGATTTTTTGTATGGGCAGGCTTTTACACACTCTCCGTATCCCTTGCATCTCGATTGATCAATTAGAACCACTCCGTCTTCTTGTCTCTTGTAAATTGCTTTACGCGGACAGGCTGCGAGACAAGCTGGGTAAGTGCAGTGTGCACACGTCCTCGGAAGGTAAAAAAACCATTTGTCATGCTGTAGAGAGATGTAGTCGCCCTTATTGACTTGTCCTGCACAGTCGTCTTCTCCGTGATTTGGATACATCCAGTCTTGATCTTCTGGCGCGAAATGGGCAACGCGCTCGTGATTTTCCGCGGCCTCAAATATTGTTTTCCCGTAATAAGGCTTTTTCTTCTCCCATTCTTGATGCCCAAGTCTCTCAAGAACTTTCACATCCCAGGCCAAGGGGTAGGATCCATAGGGTTTTGTCTCGACATTATTCCAAAACATGTACTCTTGACCTTTTCCACTGGTCCAAGTTGTTTTGCATGCGAGTGTACAAGTCTGACATGCGATGCATTTGTTTAGGTCAAATACGATGGCCCATTGCTTTTTGGGGCGATTTTCATCGTAGGGATAGTCCATTTCTCTGTTGATCTGCCAATTTTTTACCTTTGCCATATTTCCTCCGATGTCTTCGACCTAAGATTTTTTCTTTTTCATAAAGCCGCCTTTTAGATACTGCTTCATGGCTTTGTTTTCATAGGTTGGTCGAAACCCAAGTTCTGCGGGTCGAAACTTCCCCTTCCCATCTAGTCCACCAGCTTCAGCTTTGGTGATTTTCACAAAGGCTTCTCTTGGGGCTCCGTTTACACAATGAATATCGGCTTCAAAACCCTTTCCAATTCCCTGTCCAAACATCGATTTATGAACTAAAGTCTCTGTCTGTAGGGTCGGTCTCAACCACGCTCTTGTTGCGCTTTGATGACTTCCATATCTGTACATGGCTTGATAATTAGTTTCGGGTGATTTCGCCAATCCATCAGGACGAGTCTCATGTCCTTTTACGCTACCAAACGTTGCTCCGTACATATTATGCCAGGTGCGGGCAATGCCCCTAGGTGTTCCTGGGTAATAACGTGCCCTCAAAAGCAAACGGGCGACTTTATACTCATCGGTTCCTATTTTCCAACCACGGAAAGGGCGGTCTTCTGGATCCGCATCAATATAGACATAGTCTCCATCATTTACATTAATAGCCTTAGCATCCAATGGATTAATGTCGACATAACCTTCGACCACAAACGGCAGTCTCTTGTCATGCCTGTACACATCACCAAAAGGACCAAACAAGACAGAGTTAAAATCGGTATCAATCGGCGTCGAGTGCGCCCCGTGACGATATTTGGGTGTATGATAGACGTGCGAGTACTGAAGCTTGAGCTTTAGTGGATGCTTAGACTTCAGCGTCTCATCGACCGTCTTAATCACATTTCTGACCTGTCTCGTTTCGCTGGATAAATCACTTGATGAAAACCCCCAAACTTCAGGACTTGTTGGTCGAATAGCTTCATGCTTTTCAGCGACAATAACATTTGGTTCGTGGTGAGTCGAATCGACGGGTTCCCGATGGACCACAAGATTTTCGCCGTGCTCAATAAATTCGGGCTCGAATCTGTAGAACTCAAGCCTTCCAGATTTAGTGTGCCAAGGCACCTCACCCAACGCTTGTTCATAAGATGAAATTCGTGGGTATGTTCTCATATTCATTAGAGCGGGAATTCCCTTTTTTGCATTAACATGAAGATCTTCAAACTTGTTTCCACTTAATGAGTCGGACGCATCAATAATTCGCTGCAAATATTCTCCGACATCATTGTTCCAAACAAATCTAAAGCCATCCTCCAATCGAGACTCTCCAATTTGCTTACCTAGTGCCTTTGAAACACCAGCAATAATTTCGATATCTGATTTTGTGTCAAAAATTCTCGGAAGCGGTGTCTCAGGGTAAACTTGAGCAAATGGATTTGTACAAGACCCAGTAAGATCTGGCATTTTCGTTTCGGCCCAACTATCGCAAGCGTAAACAATATCAGCGTACTCACAAGATCCTGTCCACCACCAATCAGCATAGGCAATGAACTCAACTTTTGGTAATGTGTTCATAACAACATCGTAATGCCATTTAATATTGCCAATTACAGAGTTTGAATTATTGAGCCACATTAGCTTCGTTGGAGTCGGCATATGGCCTTCTCCGGTGAACATTTTCTTCCCTATCTTCAGCGGGCGTTGTCCATAGTTAAAATAGTGAATAGATTCGTAGTGAGAGTATTTTTTAATTTTGGACTTTCCGCCCTTATTTAGATTGAGATTAAATGGATCTTCCGATGCGTATACTGGCTCACCACCAATAATTGAAGATCGATAGTTACCGGCATAGCTGCCAACATTCCCCCCAGGGAAACCGACATTTCGAGTCAGCGCAGCGACTAAGAAAATGGCTCGATCTTTTAAATCTGCATTGAAGAATTGATTAGGTCCCATACCGGTAGCAAATAAGGTTTTCTCTTTGTTTTCCGAAATCAATTTCGCAAATTTTAAAACACCTTCAACAGGCGCTCCGGTAATCGCGCTCGTTTTGGCGGGTGTAAAGTTTTTGTTGAGGTACTCACGTATCAAATGAAAGCCAGATCTAACTTTTACACTTTTTCCATCCAAAAGTTTTACTGTGGTTTCGACATTCAGCTTAGGAAAAATTCCTAGTTTTTCAAAATTTTTACCAAAATCGTCTCGCGTGACTACTTTCGTGTGCCCGCGCTCATCGATGACCACATAGGACTGGAAGTCTTCCTTCATTGATTCAGATGCGAACTGTTTTAGTTTGTCTTTTGACTTGTCACCCTCTTTAACGAATTGAATTGACTTCAGATCTGGCTCGACGAATCCCTTTATAAAATCTTTTGGACGCAGCGGCTCTAGGGTATCCATTCGAATTAAAAATGGCAGGTCAGTATTTTTGGCAACCCAATCAGCATCATACTGATTTTTGCTGATAATCACTTGAGCTAAACCCAAAGCAAATGCTGGGTCTGAACCCGGTCGAATAACCACGACCTCATCACACTTAGATGCGGTAGCACTGTACTCGACAGTTACTGTTGCGATTTTTGCACCTTTAAGCCTTGCCTCTGTCATCCAATGAGAATCTGGCATTTTAGTGGTTATCCAGTTCATCCCCCAAGGAATGATAAGTTTTGCGTGTTCTGTTGAAAATAAATCAAAGTCGTTTGTTTGTGAGCCTGTCACCATTGGGTGACCAGGAGGCAAATCGGTATGCCAACTGTATGAATCCCAACCCCTTGCCCCATGGGATTCCTCTGGAGAGACGTTGCGAAGTTTTGAGTCCATTAACGCTAATAGGTTGGCAAATCGATACATTCCGAACAGCCTAGTCGCACCTAGAAACGCCATACCACCTCGGAACTTTAGAGTTTGCGTTCCAGATCCTTCCATTGCATGAATCATTTCTTCGTCGTATCCTTGCGCTTTTAAATACTTTTCTCCTTGTGCCCCGTTATAAGTTTTAGCGATATTTTCAATGGCCTGGGCCGAAATTTTATTGATTTCGTCCCAACTGACTCGAAGCCATTTATCTTTACCCCTTTGAAAAAATTTGGGATCTGGTTTACCTGTAGCTGCATCCCTTGGAAATCCAGAATCCACCCATTCTTTAAATCCTCTGCGAACCATAGGAGCTTTAACCCTGCGATCGCCATAGACTCGTCGAACCAGAGCCAGGCCTTTTTGACAAATACGCGGATCCCATCTATGTGAAGATTGGTTCCCGTACAAGTCTTTGGCTTTTCCATAACCAAAAGAAGGACCAATTCTTAAAACAACGCCGTTTTTGGTATAAGCTCGTAGTAAGCAGTTATGCGTATCATTCGGCGCGCATAGAAAGTGATATTCACTGTCGGTCTTGAATATATCTCGATATACTTTTTCCCAATCTCGATTTGGATACTGAGCCAATGGGTTATCAATAATTGTTGGCTTGAAATACTTTAGAGGCCCACCGAAGACACTGGTGCTAGCTAGAACTGTCGCACCAGCCGCTGTGCCTTTCAGAAAGGTTCTTCGCGTTAAATCTTTTTTTTGATCAGACATATAAACTCCTCATATGTTGTAAATCTCTCCTGTAAAAATTGATAACACCGCGGTTTCTGGCCACTCCTCACTCAAGTGAGCCTGCAGAAGGCCGTTGGCACTTAAAGACAATCGAAAGTTTTTATTCGCATCTTCACTACGAAGACGAACGCCCTCGGGGAGGGATTCAACTGTCAGATCTAAGTTTTGTATTTTAATTTTTGCCTTTGTATGAACTGAGAATGCGGCAAAATGGCCAATCGTAAATATCTTCTTATCTTTAGTGCTGTCGGCAAATTCCAGTTGTTTAGGAACAAGATTTTTAAAAAATTCTCTCCGTGAATTGTTAATCATGCTCGCTCCCCATAGACAGCAACTGGACTTGCGTCTTTTAAACTGAAGAGCGGAAATTTTTCCTTAACCAGCTTTTCTAAATGAGATCGGTAAATAGTACCTGCGGACCCACACGTTAAGTTTTCTTTAGGCTCAAGTTTGTAGAGAAGGTTTTTTTCAGACAATCCAAGAAATTTAAGGTCAATTTTCATTTCACTAAATTTTTGCTGAATAGCCTCAAGATCTATCTTTAGATTCTCTGGTAACGCGCCCCATTTGTTTACGTTTGTCCAAATCGCATCAGTAGGGCTCGATTCTTCGTCAAAAAAAACATCAATACATTCCTCATCATTGACTGCGACCGAGCTATTTCGAACGAAACCAACTTCATCGCTGATTCCAACGACCAAACCGTCAATTGCTTCTCTCCAATATTGGCAATAACGATGGCCGATTTGACGGCCGGAAGTACAACCTTTTCGATTGAGAACTTGGGCCAATGGTTTTGTTTCCCATGTACCCTGGAAACAGGGAGAACCAAGCCTTCCGGCGTAAGTAGCAAAATCACTTTTTTCCCATGATAAGTTTTTAGATTTTTGGTAGCTTCTCCCAAGATTTCTTGAATTTAAAAAAACTGACTTTAATAGCTCATCGAATTTTTCTTCTTCTAGACTATTTATATCTAATAAGAATTCGTCTTCTCTAACTCTGCTTTTAAGAACTTCTCTAAAGGCGTACTCTCGAGCAACTTTCCATCTTGCTCCTAAATCTTGCACTGTGCTTTCTACATAGTCTTGAGAAATCCCCATCTCAGCCCTCTTCTCTATTCAAAATTTGGGGCCTTTCTGACGAGCCTAATATCTGTCTGCGGTCAGTTTCCTCACTATTTGTGTCTTGAAGCCCTTTCTTGAAATTAGAAATTGTTTTGCCTAACGCTTGACCAAGTGAAGGCAGTCGACTTGGTCCAAAAAAAAGAAGAGCGATTCCCCCAATAAGTAAAATTTCAGTCATCCCAAGTCCACCCATAACAACTCCTAATATTCTCAAGTGGTTTTCATTGTCAGATACTACGAGATATAAAATTGAATACTTATGATCGAGATCAGTGGTGCCGCGATCCTGTTAAACTTAATTCGAAGCTCAGTTTTTTATCGAGATCATAGTCAGAACGAGAGCTCGGCCTTTTGACGCTAAGCCTAATTTTGCCAGTTTCATCTAAGTGATGGGCAAAGAATTGATTTTATTACTAATTTTCGTTTGCTCTAATAATAAATACTGAAACGCTAACTAAAAATATAGAGGCAAGCCAGCAGACCCAGAGAACATCTATTTTAAACCACATCAAAAGTCCTGATAGAGAAATCATTGTTAGTGCAATCCGTTTTGTAGGTCTCGAGATTGCTCGGCGAATTTCCCAATTTTTGAGTGCCCTTCCCAAAACAGGTTGTCGGTATATCCAACTGTGGGCACGTGGCGAGCTTTTCAGAAAACACCAGGCTCCAAGTAAGACAAAAGGGGTTGTGGGGAGCAGCGGAACAAATATTCCTATTAATCCAGTCACAATCGAGCAGAATCCAATTAAGAAAATAAAGAATCTTAACACTCTATTTTTTACGACGAACATAAATTTTACGGCACTCCTTTTTTATTCTAAGCTAGATTTAGCACCAAGTCCTTTTGTTCACGATATAGCTAATAGTTGCTTTTGCAAGTTTGTATCTCTCACGCAGTTCCTTATTAGTCGAGCCAGCTATATATTCTGCTCGTATTCTCTCTGCAATCATTTGATCAATTTTCTTCCTAGGTTTCAATGGGGTATGACCGAGTACTCGCCAGCAATGAAGCATGTTTTCTGAATGGGTTATAAGCTCAAGGTTGGCCGGAGTATTATTGGTCTTGATGCCATCTATGTGATTCACAGCATAGTCAGCTCGAAGGGGGCCGTTGAATTTTCGATGGATAACTCGATGAATATAGAGCGGCTTGCGACGGTACTTGACGGTCAAGTGACCTGATTCTGTGGAAACAAGAGAAAGTAATCTCCATGTTTTGTTAATGCTGTTTTTTCCAGTTCTGCAAACAGTCGTCCAGATTGTTCCATCAGGGCGTATTTCATATCTTGGATCAGTTATTAGCAATTCGATGTAGATATCATTCAGGGCTATTTTCATAACCCTGTTCCGCCGGATCCAATAATATACGTCAACTCGAAACTCCGGACCCGGCGCAAAAAAAATTTCTATTTAACACGCTTTAGGTGCGGCTTTTCTGGCTTAACTGGTATGTCATAATTGACGATTTGTTTGTTTTTGTAATTGCGTAGTGAGCGATCCAGAGTCGTGTGGCCAAGCCAAACAGAAATATTCTCAAACTTCTGTCCCATGTTCAGCATCAAGTCCATAAATCCTTTGCGACCGCCGTAGTTGTTGTGCCTTTCACTTATGTGCAGGTGAATAGTTTTTGTCAGAGGTCTTTTAAATTCGCCAGATTTAATAATTTCAAGAGCCTGGATCTGCTGATCAAAAAGAATGGGAATACCCTTCCAGCGTTTTTCTCGCTCTATGGAAACAAGCTTCGGTTGATAGACTCGCAAGATTGTGATCCCTTGTTTATCTTTTTCAATTCTCCAGTTTTTCATTTTCTTTTTATCAGTGAGTGCGTCGATTTCGCTTGGGCGAAGTCCTAACCAAACCGAAATGAAGAGCCAATTGTATGCTGGCACCAATAATCTACTTTGTGCTTTTTGAAGTTCGTTCGGCAGAAGTGGTGCAGATTCAAGGCCGTGCGGTCGTTGATCAAAATAGGCATCAGCAATTCGCTCTTTCCAAATTCCTTGTGGCCATCGCACCGGAAGAAAGGCTTGCTTCTGATGTTTGCAAACGAAGTACCCCCAATAGTTCACAATCCGAAGCATTTTTTGAAGATAGCTTGGAGAGTATTTATGTTTGATCACGTATTGGTAAAATCGCTCAGAGTATTCCTCATAATCTTTGGGCTCAGTTTGCACTTCAGAAATCATTTTCTGCGCACCCAACCAGTGCGATTCAATTCGGCTCGGCAAGCGACCGTCACCGAAACCTACTTTGCGAGAAAGAAAAACTTCAAATTCGCGACACAATTTTTCTGGAAGATAGGCTGAATCAATAAGCTTTCTCTCGCGAATGCGAGCTTGCGCTTTGGCTTTGCGATTATTGATTCGTTCAACTTTGTCTTGTGCCTGAACTTGCTTGAGCCGCTCGCGGGCCCTGTCAACCCCCTAATTATGGGCAATTTTAATTCGAACATTTGTGTTAAAATTTGATTTAAATTCTTCATATTAAAGTCTCACTTCCACTTCAGCAGT
>JABWCO010000042.1 GCA_013360185.1 Bdellovibrio sp. | reverse complement strand
CTTTTGAAGAGAAAATAAAGACTGGCAAAGCACTTTTAAAAAACAATGAATTTGCTTTGGCGGCGTTGGAATTTAAAGAAGCCATTAAGCTAAAAGAAAAGTCACCGTTGGGTCACTATTATGTCGGGCAAGCCCTGCACTTTCAAAAGTCTATTCCAGAGGCTACGGGCGAATATCGCAAAGGTTTGCAGATTAATCCCCTACATTATAAGTGCTTACTCGGGGAGTTTGACAGCCACTTTGAGCAAAATGAATACAAAGCAGCTTACGACGTGGCAAAAAGAATTGCCTCCCACTTTCCGATCAGCCCTAAACGCATGGGCAACATTTTTATATCCCTGGTGTTCAGTCATCACTTCGAAGACATTACTTCTTACTATCAGATGTATCGGGAATTAGATTTTAGACCCACAGAGCTGACCAAGATTTTCGGCGCAGCCCTGCTAACAGCCGGAAAATTTAATATTAAACGGGGTGAAGTATCCAAAGCCAACGAATGCTTTGCGATGGGTGTTTCTGTTGTGGGTCCGGAAGACAATTATTTGGAAACTGTCATTCGCGAACTTTTAAAAGCCAAAGCGCCAGAGATGGCAAAAAGTTATTTGTCTTTATTCCGAGCTGCCGAAGTGGGGCGCAAGACCTATTCGCAGATGTCTTTCTTAATTGATCTGCAAACGATCGGTGATCGTGATCAAATTATTGAGCGAGGTCGGAAGCTTGTTGCAAAAGGTTTTGCAGATCGTGATGCCTATCGTCTTTTAGTACATTATCTGACAGACCTTAAGCGAGTTGTGCTAGCGGAAGACATCGCAGAAAAAGCTGTGCGAGACTTCCCAGACCTGCGCGAAGAGGTCTATACGTTGATTGTAAATAAAAAGAATTAAAGGACTAGTCTTTTAATTTCCCCTGAAAAGCCTTCTTCCGAGGGATGGTGCCAATATCAAATGTTCCCAAAGATTAAAATACAATTCGTGATTTTGATTTTGGAAGACTGGTGCGGCTGTTTCAGGTTTTACTGGGCGAGCACAAAAGTCGATGCAAATTGGGATTACTTATGTGTTTAATAATTAGTTTTTGGCCTTAACTTTTTCCAGCCAGTGCGGCTTCGCGTTTGTTAGTCCGCACTAACAAAATGCACAGAAGTAAAGCGGGGATACCGACAAGTGCGGTGCTTAAGAAAAATAAAGCATAACCTTCCATCAATGTCCGGCCTTCAGCAAAGAACTGAACAGTGACGCCAGAAAAACCTTTTAAAACTTTTCCCAGCAGCGCATAGAAAGAACTCAGCAACGCGTACTGAGTCGCCGTGTATCCCAAGGTCGTTAGGCTCGACATATAACCAACCAAAGCAGTGCCTGCAAATCCAGAGGCAAAGTTATCGATGGCCATGGCAGCAGTGAAAACCTCATTGCTTGGGCCCATTATTGCTAATAATGAAAATCCTAGATTCGAAGCAGGACCAATGATGGCACCAACCAGCAAGGTTGACACGAAACCAAAGCGCACGGCAAAGATTCCGCCAGCAGCAACGCCAACGACGGAAGCAATTAAACCCACCGAGCCGCGGACAACACCTACAGTTTCTTTTGTGATCCCAATGTCCGCATAAAAGGGATTTGCCATCGGACCCATCATAAAATCTGAAAGACGATACAAGCTGACAGCCAGTAAGATAAGCAAAGCCTTTTGCCCGTGCTGTTTAAAAAATGCAAAGAAAGGTCCACAGATCGCATCAAGCATGCCACGCGCGGTCCACATACTTGTCGCACCAACCACAGAATGTTCCGTGCGACGAGGTTCCACCGCAAAAAAAGTAGCTGCGATACCAACGGCCATCAAGGCGCCCATCACGGAATAAGAAACAGACCAGCCCACAGCGGCTGCGATAATCAAGATCAAAGCATCAGTCACAAGAAGAGCGGCACGATATCCCAATTGGTAAGCAGAAGACAGCAGCGCCATTTCCTCGCTGGCTTCTGACGCTTCAATACGCCAAGCATCGATAACGATGTCTTGAGTTGCTGAAGCAAAAGCGGCAATTGCAGCAAGTCCCGTGAAAAGCATTAAGCCACCCTCGGGCTTAAGAATCGACATCCCCAATAGGGCCGCACCAATCAGAACTTGTGATATCAACATCCAACCGCGACGTCGCCCTAGCCACTTGCCAACAAGGGGCGCATCGACTTTATCGATCAGCGGAGCCCAAATAAATTTCAGCGAATAAGCCAGGCCCACCCAGGAAAGAAAACCAATCGTTGCCAGAGTGATGCCACTTTCGCGCAACCAAAAGCCCAGTGTGTTTCCGACCAACATAAAAGGTAGGCCCGAAGAAAAACCCAAAGCCAACATGATGGCCACGTTTGGACGAAAAGCAGCTTTTAAAGTTTGTGACCAAGAGGGCTTGAGGGACTTAGTTTTCGATGTCACGAAATTTTCTTTCTTAAGTTTTTACGCATCTTCCACAAAAGATGACTGATGTAAGGGCGACGAGTTTCGCCCGTCGTAACCATAAGTAATTTAGTAATTTTAAGATTGTCGGCGTCGGTGTAAAGCAGAATCAGCATTTCATAGATGAAATTTGTGTTCAAAGTGACGTGATTGTCAGTGCCGACACCGAGTTGAACACCCTTTTTTTCCCACCATGAAAAGGGATGATCTTTATAGTCTTCAAACTTGCCCGTCAGTTTATTGTTTGACGAAGGCAGCGAAACTAAAGTGACACCTTTTTGAATCATGCGATTTAAAACGTCATGTTGGTAATGTTCCACTTCGCGCGCGGTGTGGAATTTTGCTTTCACGAACAAAATGTCTTCTTCCGGTGTTAAGCGCGTACCTTGTATAAGTTTATCCAACACCGCACGATTAAAGCCCCAATCTAGTTCGATCAGCTCACGATACAAAGGGTCTTTGTCGGAAATCGCCAAGCCTTTATGATTTTTCTCTAATATATCTTGGTAAATGCGGTGAAAGTATTTGTTCGGATTAATACCTAAGCTGATACCGTGTTCTAAGGTGTCGATGTGCCAAATGTTCATCGCATTGTCGACAGCTTGAATGCCTTTCTTTAGCGTGTGCCACGTTTCGCCATGATGCGAACGGATTTTAAAACCACGGTACTGCAATTTTCTAAAGCCGGTCTGCATTTCATTAAAGTGTTCTTTGCGGTAAAGATCACGTTCGTCACCGACGGTGTCGACGTCAGTCATGTGACGCACTAAGAACGGATACTTGTCGAGCATGCGCACGATTTCGTTAATCTGCTCCATAAAGTGCTCTTGACGAGTTTTAAATTTATCTGCATCAAAGTGATTGGCTTCCTTGCGGAAAGATGGCGACAGAATGAAATCAAATTGTGGATGCTTTTCTTGGAATTTTTTAAATCCTTCATAAAGACCAAGGACCACGTCCTCTGAGGTGACGTCGTCAATGCCAGGAATTTGCTCTGAAGAGCTTGCTGTCGAACGGGATAAAGAAAACTTTAAGCGAATGCGGCCGACGTTGTACTTATAAAATAAATCATTCGCTAAGTGGTAAGCTGCTTCGGTATGGGCTTCGCGCGAAACGAAGATAAGCTTTGGAAGATACAAAATTTTAAGATAGCGCGAAAAGCCTTCATTTTCTTGCAGGCGAATCAGGCGATCTACGTCTTCTTCTGATTTAATAGGTAAGGCTTTGTCGCCATAGACTTCACGAATTTTTTGTTCGTATATTGCCTTGTCTGGTCCCTCAAGTAATTTTTTAAGGCGGGGATAGATAAAGTCCGCCGTGATTGCGCCCGTTAAGTGAATATGTTCTTCATTATATTTCAAAGGAAAATTTTTAAAGAACTCAGCTAAAGCCGCCGACAGGGGGTGCTTTAATAAAGAGCTGATACTGACTTGATTGATTTGAAATCGATTCAACAGCTCGCGGAATTCGTAAGCTTGGTTGTAGGCGACTAAGTTTGCTTCTTTTAAATCTGAAGACAAAAGTAAGTTGATCGTATCTGAAAGCGAAATGCCGTTTGTTTCGCTGATGATCGTCGTGAGGGCTGAGGTAAGTTTGTCGTGCACGTCCGTATTCACTAGATCCTCCTATGGGAAGGTTATCTACGAATCAGATGCTTGTACATGACTTTATGGGGACCGATGTCCTTCAACTCAAACATTGGTCCATGAAAACGAAAACCCAAGGTTGCGTAAAAATTGAAAGCTTTTAGTCGAGCATTGCACCAGATAAAATCACAACCTTGGCTGCGCAGAAACTCGACTCCGTGACTCAGAACTTTTTGGCCGAAACCCTGGCCACGGTACTTGTCATCTGTAGCCATGCCTCGTAAGCGATACGGAAAGCCCGCTGAAAAGGCAGGGTGAGACTCTAAAAGAAAAGTTGAAATGGAAACAAGTTTGCCGCCGTGAAAAAGGCCGAAGTGATAAGTGGTCGCCAAGTCGTCGCCGGGATTTATGCACTCTGCAACTGGCAAAAAAGGCTTTAAAACTTTTTGGCGCAAAGGCAAAGTTTGCGCAGTGGTTATTCTTTTTATCTCGTACTGTAAACTCATCCTGTATTTAGCCTTAAATAAGGCGCCCAATCTGGCGGCACATGATCTTCACTGATTTCAAGTTGTAGCGTCGGCAACCAGTTTGGCGCTCTTGGCTCTGTCAGTAAAGGCATATTTGCTGTTCGTGGTGTTCGATTGGCTTTTCGTTGATTGCATTCTCTGCAGGCGGAGACGACATTGGTCCAGCTTTTTGGTCCGTTTTGCGAGGCAGGTACGACATGATCTAAGGTGAGTTGCTTTGCCGGAAGTTGGGTGGCGCAGTATTGGCAGGTGTATTTGTCGCGGATATAAACATTTTCTCGACAGAAACGAACGGCGTTCGAGCTCCGCGGTCGCACATAGGCTTTCAACCGCAAAACACTGGGAAGCTGGAATCTTCGTTGAACCGATCGAGCAAACGCAGAGTGATATTCCAGTATCTCTACCTTGCCTTGAAACCACAAAACCAAGGCCTTTTGCCAACTTACGACCCGCATAGGCTCGTAACTAGAGTTGAGCAATAGCGACCTCAGCGAGGACATTTGCATCATGCGTTCCCCCTCCAAGCGATCCTATTATTATTGTACCTAATTTTGCTGTTTCATTTCAAGTCTCTCGTTAAATATTCAAAAGAACTGGGCGTTTTCGATTGCCTCAAAAGGGTATTAGTGGGAAAAACGCTCCTATATTTAAAAAGGAGCATCTAATGAAAAGAGTATTAGCTTTTAACTACGTTTTAACGGGACCTGACGGCAATGTATTGGATGCATCTGAAAAGGGCCAACCACTTCCATATTTGGAAGGCGCTGGACAAATCCTTCCAAAACTTGAAGAAGAAATCAAAGGCCTTAAAGAGGGCGAAAAAAAGACTGTGAAATTGTCTGCAGCTGACGCTTACGGCGAAATGAAAGACAACATGTTCATGGACGTTCCGAAAGAAGAACTTGCCCACCTTCCGCAACTTGAAATCGGCGCGCATCTTCGTTTGGAATTAAGCGGTGGCGCTCACATCGTGCGTGTTGCGAAAATGACTGACACACATATCACTTTAGACGGAAATCATCCTCTAGCTGGCCAAGCATTGAGTTTCGATATCGAAATGGTTTTGATCCGTCCTGCTACTCCAGAGGAAGAGCAACATGGACATCCGCATGGACTACACGGAAACAGCGGTCACGGACACTAGTCGGCCGATGAAAAAGGCCCATCTGACTGCGTTGTCGGGCCTTTTTCCTTCTCTCCGACGTGCTGGTAGCACGCCTCCGTTTCGGAAAAAACCCTCCGCCTTGCATCTGGGCCTTTTTGATCGACCTTGATTTTTCGGCTGAGGGATTGTTTCAACTTGGAAATTTTTTTGGAGTTTTTAGATGCCTTCGTTTGATATCGTTTCGGAAATTGATTTGCAGGAAGTTGATAATGCTATCAACCAGGCTCGTAAAGAGGTTGAAGCGCGTTATGATTTTAAGGGTAGCAAAGCTGAAATTCAGTGGGATAAAAAAGAAGTCACCCTTTTGGCGGAGGACGAATATAAAGTCGAGGCCATTAACGGAATTTTGCAAACTAAGCTTCATCGCCGCGGTATAGATATTAAGGCTATTAAGCTTGGTAAGATCGAAGAGGCGGGTGGACGCATGCTGCGCCAAAAGATCACCTTTGTGCAAGGCATTGATCGCGAGGTAGCGAAAGATGTTATTAAAATGATTAAGGATTCCAAGCTTAAGGTGCAACCAGCCATTGCGGACGATAAGATCAAGGTTACATCTAAAAGCATCGACGAGCTGCAGGCGTGCATTAGTCTAGTTAAGGGGGGCAGCTTTAATGCTCCCTTACAATTTAATAATATGCGGGCTTAAAAAAAATTGGGCTTGCACGTTTTATGTGCTGTGCTAGCCTTATCTTAGTTAAACGTTCCCCGTGTGAGTGTTCTCGATTTTAAGTTGTTCGAAGGCTTCCTCGGGTTTTTATAAAAATCCACAGGAGGACTTTGTGGCTAAGAAATTATACGTAGGAAACTTGCCTTACTCAGTTGACGATGAGGCTCTTCACCAACATTTCGCACAATTCGGTGCGGTTGATTCTGCAAAAGTAATCATGGACAGAGAAACAGGCCGTTCAAAAGGTTTCGGTTTCGTTGAAATGTCTGATGATTCAGCTGCGAATGACGCTATTGAAAAAGGTAACGGTATCGAGTTGAACGGTCGCGCAATCAACGTTTCTGAAGCTCGTCCACAAGCTCCTCGCGAAGGCGGCGGCGGTCGTGGTGGTTTCGGTGGTGGCGGACGTGGCGGCGGCGGCGGTGGTCGTGGCGGCTTCGGCGGCGGTGGACGCGGCGGCGGATTCGGTTCTCGCTAGTCACTTCTTTGCCGACTTAAGTTTGACTTAGTTGGACTTGAATTTGTAAATCGAAAAAGGTCTCATGGGTAACTATGAGGCCTTTTTTTTATTCTGGGTTCGTCCCAATATTTTTCCGGGTTGCTGTTCTAATTTTAAGTCTTAGTTTTCTGACTCCGCATTTTGCGTGGGCCCAAAAAAAACTGATCGTTTTGGGGGACTCTTTGTCCGAGGGTTACGGCGTCGCTAAGGACGCCGCTTACCCCGCAGTGTTAGAAAAAATGCTGCACGAAGCGGGCAAGAAGGAATGGGCCGTCGTCAATGCGGGGGTCAGTGGTTCGACCACGGCTTCAAGCATTTCACGTATGAAGTGGTTGTTTAAAAAGAAGCCCGATGCCGTCCTTTTAGTTCTTGGGGCCAATGATGGATTGCGCGGGTTAAAAGTTGCTGACAGCGAAAAGCATTTGGCTGAAGCCATTGAGTTTGCGCAAAAAGAAAAAGTTCAAGTGATCTTAGGCGGTCTGTACATGCCGCCCAACTATGGCAAAGACTATACCGAGCAGTTTAAGAAAATGTATTCGTCCTTGGCCAAGAAATACAAATTAGTTTTTATTCCTTTCGTCCTAGATAAGGTGGCCGGCGATCCCAAATATAATTTGGCAGATGGTATTCATCCCAATGAAGCGGGTCACAAGGTGATCGCAGAAAATATTATTGGCAGCTTAAAGGGGGCGTTGTGAGTTTAATCCTGAAGGATGTGCGCAAGGGTTTTCATCAAGGTGAAACCGAAATTCAAGTCCTGCGCGGTCTGAACGTCACGATCGAACCCGGTCAAATCGTATCTATCGTGGGACAATCAGGCAGCGGCAAGTCCACGTTGCTGTCTTTGCTTGCGGGTCTTGAACGAGCAGACCAGGGCGAAATCTTGGTTGATAACGTCAATTTGACTCCTTTGACTGAACACCAGATCACATCGTTTCGAGCGCAGAATATTGCGATCGTTTTTCAGCAATATCATTTGATTGCCCACTTAACCGCGGTTGAAAATGTGATGCTAGCGTTAGAGATTCTAAAGATGGACCGCCCACGTGAAAGAGCAGAAAAAGCTTTAAACGAATTGGGATTAGGTCATCGTTTAAACCATTTTCCCAGCCAGTTAAGCGGCGGCGAATGTCAGCGCGTGGCTATTGCCAGAGCCCTGGTTGTCGAGCCGAAAATTCTTTTGGCTGATGAACCCAGTGGAAATTTAGATATTCATACGGGCGATAAGGTCATGGATATTTTCTTTGAGATCGTACGTAAGCATAAAATCACGACCATATTAGTAACTCACAGTGATGTTTTAGCAAAAAAATGTGAAAGAATTCTGCGCCTTGAAGAGGGGCGCCTAAAGGAAATCTAATGCTTCTAAAGTTAGCACTGCGCGAGCTTTTGCGAAGCTGGCGTTTTGGTTTATTTTTTATATTTAATCTGAGTTTAGGCCTGGCAGGCTTTGTGTCTTTGCAGTCTTTCAATACGGCTTTGCAAAACCAGCTGAAGGCCAACGCAAAGTCTATCCTGTCTGCAGATATCGCCGTGACGGTTCGGCGTAATTTGACCGAGGCCGAGCAGGCCTCAATGCGTGCGACGCTTCCTGCGGGTGCAAAAGAATCACAAATGTATGAATTCTTTGCGATGCTCAGTTCTGCAAAAGGTTCTCGCTTGGTGATGATTAAAGCCGTGGATTCTTTGTACCCCTTTTATGGAGAGCTGTCTTTTCAGTCGGGTGCCAAAGTCGCGGCGGACTCTAGCAAAGAAATTATTGGCTCCACCAAAGCGTGGATTTACCCAGAACTTCAAAGTCAGCTGGGTCTTGCCGTGGGCGATGAAATTAAAGTTGGCAACCTCAGTTTAAATATTTCAGATGTGATCGCGAAGGACGAAACCCAGACATTTCGCGCAATGAGTTTAGCTCCGCGCGTATTTATTGATCGGGCGCTGTTGCCGCAATCAGGTCTGATACAATTTGGCAGTACTTTTACCGTCGCCCATTTATTTAAGCTGCAGACAAGTACTGATGAAACGCTTTTGCGCGACAACTTATATGCGGCACTTACGGATCCAGCGATTTCGATTGAAACACCGACTTCTGCCGGAGACGATTCGGGACGTCAGCTAGGCTACCTGTCAGATTATTTAGGTTTAGTTTCTATCGTAGCTCTTTTTATGTCGGCATTAGGCGCGGCCTATATTTACCGCTTGTTCCTTTCAACTCGGATGAAAGAAATCGCTATTCTGCGCACCCTGGGCTTGCAAAGCAGCCAAGCGGTGGGCGTGTATATCATCCAAGCATCTTTGTTGGGATTGTTAGCGACAGGGCCGACAATCTTATTGAGTACTTTAATTTTGCCGGCTCTTACGGGTTTGCTGCAAAGCTTTACACCATTTGATTTAAGCCCAACGGTCAACTTTGAAGCCATCTTGATTTGTCTGTTTATGGCGGTCTTTGGCAGCTTCGTGGTAAGTTTACCATTCCTAGTAAAGATTTTCGATTTAAAGGCGAATAAACTGTTTAGCGAAGAAAAATTCGCTGTGGGTGAAAGTCGCCGTCGATATTGGTCTTTCCTGCCAAGCTTAGTTCTTTTTTATTTCCTATCTGTGTATCAGGCGCACTCTTGGAAAATCGGCAGCCTGTTCGCGGGCTCGATGGTATTGGTGATTATTGTCCTTATTGGCATCGGATATCTGACAGTTAAATCTGCAGGTATGATTCGTGGCTTAAGCAGCTGGTATCTTAAGTTTAGCTTTTTAAGCCTGTCTCGCCGAGCTGGGGCGAGCCTGGCAATTTTTGTGGCCTTAGGACTTGGGGCTTTACTTATTAATATTCTTCCGCAGTTGAAGAATTCTTTACAGGCCGAATTCAAATTCGAAGGACGCAGCAAGATTCCGTCGCTGTTTATGTTTGATATTCAGGACGAGCAGCTGCCGGCTATTGAAAAAATATTGACCGGCAAAGGTATCCCACCTTTAGGAGTTTCGCCGTTAGTGCGTGCGCGCATTTTAAAAGTGAACGGCGAAGACTACGAAAGAAAAATCGAGACGTCTGGGTTTAAAACCCGTGAAGAAGAGCGCGAAGCCCGCTTTCGCAATCGGGGTGTAAATCTGTCTTATCGCCGTGATTTGTCTGCCTCTGAACAATTGACCGACGGAAAGGCGATTTCGGGACTCTATGATGCAGAGAAAAATCCCGTTGCGGAACTTTCTGTTGAGTATCGCCTTGCCGAACGCATGGGCTTAAATGTGGGCGACAGCATGTCCTTTGACGTTCAAGGGGTTGAAGTCGAGGGGAAGATTGTCAATTTGCGCAAAGTAAAGTGGACAAGTTTTCAGCCAAACTTTTTTATCCTAGTGCAGCCCGGTTTATTAGACGATGCCCCCAAAACTTGGATCGCCGCGATTCCGTCCTTAGAAGACAGCAAGCGCGCCCAGCTACAAAATGAAATGGCCAAAGAATTTTCGAACGTTTCCGTCGTGGATGTTGTAAAGACTGTGGACGATGTTTTGGCGACGGCAGAAAAAATGAGCTGGTCCCTAGAGCTGATGGCTGGCTTAGCTCTTTTAACAGGTTATATCGTGCTGTTTTCCATCGTACGCAGCCAGATTAAGTTGCGTCGCTGGGAACTGAACATGTTGAAAATCCTAGGGGCCCGTTGGCGCGAGATCGCAAGTTTCATTTTGTCAGAGTTCGCCTTTTTGTCACTCTTGGCGGCCCTTAGTGGGGCGTTGTTAAGCATGGTCGTGAGCTTTTCTTTGAATATGTTTATTTTTGAAAGCGATTTTCAACTTTCTTGGCAGCAACCTGTGTTGTCAGTGCTGTTAATTACTGGCATAAGTTTGGTGATCTCTTTTGTGGCAAGCTTAGACATCGTCAAAGAAAGTGCCCTCGGGGTCCTGCGTGAGGAGAAATAGCGGATGCAAACCATCAATGAGGCTCTAGCTAAAGCCAAAAGTATTCTGGAAGAAGGGGGAGTCATCGGACTTCCCACCGAAACCGTGTACGGCCTTGCCGCGCGCATTGATATCCCCTCGGCGATTGAAAAGATCTTCACGACCAAGGAGCGCCCGTTCTTTGATCCTTTAATTGTCCACGTGTCATCTATTGAGCAAGCTAAAAAAGTCACAGCCTTTTGGGGACCCGCCTCCCAGGCGTTGGCTGAAGCTTTTTGGCCGGGACCATTGACGTTAATTTTGCCACGGGATCCGTCGATCAATCTTATGATCACCGCTGGTTTGGATTCCGTGGGGATTCGTATGCCGAATCACCCGATTGCCCAAGCCTTGCTTCAAGATGTCGGAGTTCCATTGGCAGCTCCCAGTGCTAATAAATTTGGTCGAACGTCGCCCACATCAGCAGGCCACGTGCGCGTTGAGTTTAAGGATGAAAATGTTTTTGTTGTCGATGGGGGCGATTGCCAAATCGGCATTGAGTCCACTGTTTTGTTGGTAAAACACCGTGAAAAAGTGGAGCTGTCGATTCTGCGCCGGGGACACATTTTAAAATCCGACATCGAGCGCGTTTTGCAAGAAAAAGGCTTTCAATTCGAATTTATCGAGCAGGTTGATAAGCGAGAATCCCCCGGCCACATGAAGCATCACTATATGCCACCGGTCCCACTGATTGTGTGCGCGGACCATCAACGCAGTCCTGAAAGTATCTTAAAAGAAGTAAACGAAAAGCTAAATGAATTGCCCGATGAAATTGAAAGCATTCGAATCATCAAACCTCAAGGCGGTATTCACTCTTACGCCGTTTTGCAGTTGTCGCAAGACCCGTTGCTAGCGACACGCGAATTTTATGGCAAACTTCGTGAAGTGGCTAACCAAGGTCCAGATAGCATCTTGTTTTATCGGGAACCACAGCACAGTGGTGAACGTTGGGAATCGTTGTTTGACCGTCTGAATAAAGCGGCTTCGTTGATTCTTTAGGATCATGCGAACACAATCCTGAAAAATCTCTGACAATACAATTTTACAAATGTCGTTAGACTGGTGTTGAGCACAAGGGGGGGCCTTATGATCAACACAGTGGCACAATCAAGTCTTGCGAAAGTTACTTTGCACCTGCAATCGATGTATCAATTGCGCTTGAATCGCATTCACAAGTTCAAAGCCAAGATAGTTATTTGTTCTGATGTCGGACCTTTTCAAATCAAAACTGTCACCAATGTCGATGAATTGAAAGAAGCCTTGGCCTTACGCTTTGAAGTCTTCCACAAAGAAATGATGGGTAAAACCGCGACCCATGGTGTGGATGTTGATGAATTCGACTTTGATTGTGATCACTTAATAATCAAAGAAAAGCGCACAGATCGCATTATTGGCACTTATCGTATGAATTGCTCTTTATTCACGAACAACTTTTATTCTGGCAAAGAATTCGTGATGTCACAAATCATGCAACAGCCTGGTGTAAAGTTGGAGCTGGGCCGTGCTTGCATTCATAAGGAATATCGCCGCGGTATTTTGATTTCACTATTGTGGCGAGGTATTGGCGAATACATGGCCGCCACTCAAGCGAATATTTTGTTTGGCTGTGCCACTGTAAAAACCGAAGATCCCCGCGATGCGGCTTTGCTGACGCGGTATTTCGAGGAAGACGGACGAGTTCAGCCCGCTTATCGAACGCGTCCCACTTTGCCATTTACGATGCCCCTGTTGTCTTATTTTATGGATGAAATCCGCGGTGCTCTCACGGAGACTCAGAGAGCTCATGCCGAAGAACTTCTTCCGCCTTTATGTCGTGCGTACTTAAAAATTGGCGCCTCTGTCGGTGGAGAGCCGGCGTGGGATCAGGAGTTTGGCTGTATTGATTTCCTGACAATCCTGAAGCGCGAAGACTTAAACCGCACTCTTTGGAAAAAATTGAAACTAGATTCTGCGGAGATATAAAAAACTGTGCCTAGACATTGAGGGCGGCCTTCTGATTGGAGGGTTGCCCGACGATTTCTTTTGTTTCATAGTGAATAAATGGAACAAAATCTTTCTAAAGAGCTGACCCGTCTTGTTGATAAATCCGTAAGCACCTTAGGCCGAGTTATTGCCGATGAATTAGGCGAAAAAGGCTTTGCTCGCATCGAAAATATTCGGCGCTTTGTAAAAAGCAAAGAGGGACAAAGCTTAGAGGGGCTTTTGAAGCTTAAAGCAGACTTGCGCAAGCTTTCAGGTTCAGATCGTTATGCCGTAGCCCATGCTTTTTCCTTGATGCTTGAGTTAATTAATTCCTGCGAGACCGCCTACCGAGCTTCGCGTTTGCGCGAAACTTTTACGGCTGAATATTCACCGACAAAAACCTATGGCCGAGTTATCCATGTTTTAACCGCACATCCCACAGAGTCTCGTAATCCTGACATCATTTATTATTTTAGAAAAATCCAGGAGCTCTTAGAGCGCGCTCTTCAAAAACCGACAGACTCTGATTGGCAAGAGCTTTATGTTCTGTTGCGCTGGACCTGGTTGATTCCGATGTCGAAACAGAAGAAACCATCGGTGATGGACGAGGCCGAGTATATTTATTCGTTGGCGCTACATAAAGACGTGATCAATCTTTACGTCGCACAAGCTAAAAATAAGCAGCCATTTTATCTGCGCACCTGGGTTGGTGGCGATAAGGATGGCCATCCTGGAGTGGATGAACGGGCCATGCTCGGCAGTTTGCAAATGTCGCGAAAGTTTCTTTTTGTCTGGGCCCAAGAACACCTGCAAAATTATTTAAAGGATTTAGAACCTTTGTCTCGATCAGCCCATGAAAAGCATAAAGAACTAACTTCGCTTCTGCAGTTGTCGAAGGCGTTAAAGCAACATCTGGGCAAGTTAAAGCGTCTGCAAAAGGGGGATGGCCAAAGTTTACAGTCTTGCAAAGAAACTTTGGAGAAAGTTCTTAGCGGCTATAAGAAACTTTTCGGTGTAGAGTCAGTCCCCCTGGCCGAGCTGCGTGGGCTTTTTAAGGTCTTCCCAGGGCTTGTCGTGCCCCTGGAGCTGCGTGAGGATAGCGGTCTGGTGCATGCGGCTGTAACAAAAGTACGGACAAATTTTGCTATATCGCGAATGTTAAAAAACTTAGCCCTGCTTTCACCCCATCACGACCCACGTTTTTATGTGCGAGGTTTTATCTTAAGTCAGTGTGAATCCGCGGCCGACATCGCCGCCGGGGTAAAGCTTGTGGAAAAGTATCTGGGTAAAGCTAAACTCCCAGTGGTGCCACTGTTTGAAAGTGCGCACTCGTTACATGATTGTGTTGGTATCGTCGAAGAGTTTTTAAAAAGTTCCGCGCGAATTAACATGGTTAAAAATCTATGGTCGGGGAAATTCGAAGTGATGCTTGGATACTCCGATTCTGCCAAAGAAAACGGCTCCTTTCCGTCGCGTTTTCTTATTTGTTCCGCCGTTCGGGGGATCGAAAAAGCAATTCAGAAAAAACAACTGCAACCGATTTTTTTCCATGGCTCGGGCGGCAGCATCGAGCGCGGCGGAGGCTCTGTGCAAGAACAGATCGAGTGGTGGCCCTCTTCCGCATTGGAAACGGTGAAGGTCACCGTGCAAGGAGAGATGATCTATCGTAACTATTCAGCGCCTGAAGTTCTGCGTCGGCAGTTGCAACGTTTTGCCGCAGCACGGGACTTGCAAAGTACGAAGAAGAATTCGCAGGAGCCTTTAAACGCAGATCTTCTGCGTATGTCCGAGTTCATTCAAAAATCCTACCAAAGCATGGTGCAAGATCCGCATTTTTTAGAGCTGATTGAAACTGCCACACCTTATTCTTTTATTAAGGATTTAAGAATGGGTTCACGACCAAGTAAACGCCAGGGTGCAGTCAAGCTTAAGAGTTTGCGAGCGATTCCCTGGGTTTTATGTTGGACTCAAACCCGGGCTTTATTTCCCAGTTGGTGGGGGGTTGGTAGCTTTTGGGCACAACTCAGTAAGGACGAAAAAGCCAAGTATCAGAATGTATTTAAGGACTCTTCGTTGTTTCGCTCTTACGTGAAGGTGTTGGGTTTTACTTTAGAAAAAATTGATCTCAATGTTTTTGCTCTTTATCTGCGTTCTTCCCCTTTGCCGAAGGATGTGGCGGATTCGTTCATTCGCCAATTTCAGACTGAATTCGCAGCATGTCAGAAGGCGGTGCGCGATATAACCGGCGAAAAGAGTATGTTGTGGTATCGTCCTTGGTTAGAAACCAGCATCCATTTGCGCTCGCCCTTGATAAACCCTTTGAATGTCTTGCAACTTTTGGCCTTGGAAGATCGCGATATCCCTCTGTTGCGTGAAACGGTGACTGGAGTGGCCAGTGGAATGCTGACGACGGGGTAAAGTAATTGGCATTGTTATTGAAGATACACTCTGCGAGGGGTGAAAGTGGTAGCAAAAGGCTCCACTCCTTACCAGGAGGAAATTATGGGTAAAGGCGTTATGGTTTTAGCAGCAGCAAGTTTCCTAGTTATTCAGGCGCAAGCGCTAACTTTGGGGACCCTTGAAACTGCGGGCAATGCTTGTGAAGTTCCCGTGGGTACCCACGAGTTAGCACAGTCCCTTTCAGGTCGCTATATTATCCCAACGGGTCTTTATGTAAAAAAAGATGAGGACAAGCGTGTGGCTCGCGGTGCTTGTACTTTTGCTTTAAGTCTTGAAGCGTCTCCGGGTAAAAAGATTATTGTCTCTAATAGCCACCAGCTGGCGGATTTGCGAGCATATCCAGCGCAAACCAAAGCTCGCGTGGATCTGGAAATCTTCAAAGCGGGCAGTCAAGGTGCTAAGCAAACAGTGGAAATCGAAGCTGTTGAGCAAAAGGCCAAAGCCAATCAGATCCTAGGGCAACGCGATCTTATTTTAGAAACAGAGTGTGGCGGATCTGCGATCTTGCGGGGAAACCTAGCGGCGACGATCATGGGTGCCGGTAAAGCTCGTGTTTTCACTCGAAACCTGTACATAAATATCTCTGAAGTTGAGTGCCAGTAAGCCCCGTAGGCCGAATGCTTCTTGACGATTTCGCGCCAAGAGGCTTTAAATAGCCTCCGTGGAAGATATGCAAGCAGGACTTCGCGGAGTCTGTCGTTTTATTTTATTTGTTCTAGTTATCCTGACTTTTCTGGTGTGGTCGTTCTTTTGCCACTTTGTGATCAGGAATCCTGATAAACGCCTGAAGGCATTTTCTAAAAACACGCAGTTTTTTTCAGCGGTGATGTTGAAGGGTTTACGTTTAAAAATAAACGTCATTAATAAGCCTTCTGAAGATCAAAAATTTTTAGTCGTTAGCAATCATATGGGTTTTGTTGACATTTTAGCCTTGGCGACGTGTTTTCCTATGCTGTTTGTTACTTCCAATGAGATGCGCGAAACGCCTTTCTTGGGTTTGTTAACAGAGCTAGGTGGTTGCATATACGTTGAGCGCCGAAGTCGCATAAAAATTTTAGAAGAGATGAAAAGTATTGTGACCGCTTTGAAAAAGGGTTTTCACGTCGTACTTTATCCAGAGGCGACTTCTACGAATGGTGAACGTGTTTTACCGTTTAAGAAAACTTTGTTGATGGCAGCGGCTCACGCCGCAGTCCCCATTCAGCCGGTTGTTATTAACTTCCGCGAATTGAACGGCGAAGAATTTAATTTGAAATGGCGTGATCACGTCTGCTGGTATGGCGACATTCCGTTTGTAACTTCCATGTGGAAAACAATGACTTTGAAATCGGCCACTGCGGAGATTGAGTTTCTTGAGCAAATTTATTCTACCCCTGAAGATGATCGCGGTGTGATCGCAGAACGTGCGCATGCTTTGGTTGCAGCAAAGTTCATTCCGGTGAAAGGTCTTCCGCGAGAAGTCCAGGCTCCTGTCGAGATGGAAGCAGATCCCACTTGATTTTCTATTTGAATATGTAAATAATATGTAAATGAAGAAGATTATCCATGTCGACATGGACTGCTTTTACGCGGCTGTCGAGGTGAAATACAATCCGGAACTGATGGGGAAACCTTTGGGTATCGGGGGACCTCCAAACTCTCGCAGTGTTTTATGCACGGCCAGTTATGAAGCGCGTAAGTTTGGGGTTCGTTCAGCGATGCCTTCGTCGCAAGCTGTGCGTTTGTGCCCGCAGTTAGTTTTGGTACCTCCACATTTCGACTTATACAAAACTGAAAGCCGAAAAGTCCGTGAAATTCTTGAAAGATTCACAAACAAAATTGAACCTCTTTCTCTGGATGAAGCCTACCTTGATGTCAGTGACTGCCAGCAGTTTGGTGGCAGTGCGACCCTGATTGCGCAAGAAATTCGCCGTCTTATTTTCACCGAGCTCAACTTAACGGCCTCGGCTGGTGTGGCCCCGAATAAATTTTTAGCCAAGATTGCCAGCGACTGGAAAAAGCCCAACGGGCAGTTCGTGGTGCGTCCCCAAGACGTGGCAAGTTTTGTTAAGGATCTGCCGGTGGAAAAAATTTTCGGTGTAGGCAAGGTCACTGCACAGAAAATGCATGACCTGGGGCTTTTCACTTGTGGAGACATTCAAAAATATTCCGTCGCAGAATTGCATGCGTGGTTTGGTTCTCGTTCCCAAGAGCTTTATGATTTTGCCCGTGGTGAGGATCCGCGCGAGGTGATTACTGAGTGGGAACGAAAGTCTTTAACTGTCGAAGAAACTTTTAATAAAGATCTGCAAACCCTGGAAGAGTGTCGTAAGGCGTTGCCCTCATTGTACGAAGACTTTATTCGGAGACTGGAAAAGGGCGAGTACCAGGAACGCATTCGCGGTATGGTGATTAAGTTAAAGTTTTACGATTTTAAACAGACGACTCACGAAGAGGTATGTCATGAAGTGCCCAGCCAGCAAGACTTTCAGCGTCTTTTAGAAAAAGCCTGGGGGCGTCGCGGGGTGCCTGTGCGTTTAGTCGGATTGGGTGTTCGATTGGGGTCACAAAAATCTTCGACAACCCGTGTTGCCAGCTCTCAGCTGCGTTTTGCTATTTAATATTCATATTTGAGTGGTGCGTTTTGTGTTGGCACTGTCGTTGCTTTAGTCCCGCTTGCTTAATCAACGGTGCCATACAGACATCGTTATCAAAGAAAGGACCACTATTATGAAGAAGATTATTATGTCAGGGCTTCTTATAGCCACTTTGTTTTGTAATGCAGGCTGTGATTCTTCGGATATTGCAGCAGGAGCTATCGGCGTTGCCATCGGCATTGGCCTTGGTTCCGACGGGCATGGCCATGGTCACCATCATGATCGTCGTCCTCCACGTTATCGTGAATGCGGAAGATATCGTTGCTATGAAGCCGCCACACAATTGGATCTTGGCACAAATCCAGAAGTTGTTGCGTTTGCTCAAAGGCATGAAATAAGCCTTGCAGCCGCAGAACAAATTCAATCGGCTTTCGCCCAAGTTCCGAGTGAAGGTTTAAATGCTTTTGCACGGGTTGGTTTATCGACAAAAGATATCCAAGCAATCAGCCTGCGCAGTATGCCTGTGGCTTCTTCAATCGAAGCAATGGCTGCGAAGCTAGACATGTCCGCTGCAGATGCACAGCGACTTTTGCGAACGATTGTTGCGGATTTCTCAGCGCAAGCGGCAGACGTACAAAGCAACTATTGGCAGTCGTGCATGGCTAAAGGCAGTTGGAAAACTCCACAGAACTTAAGCTGCTCATCAACATCTTGGGCTGGTTGCGCACCAAGCACTGGCGCGACTCTTTGCTACTAAGTTTTCCGATATGAAGGGCGCCTTTGGGCGCCCCAATGTTAAAAGGCACTTCGATTTTCATTTCCTTTTCTGATAGAATGTCGGCATCAGGAGGTTTTTATGATCAGCCTCACCGTGGTTATCTTGCTCTTTATTTTGATCTTCGGAAGTATTTACTTAATTTACAAAATGAATAAGCAAGAGTTAAAGCCTGCTCGCCATCGCCAAAGAAGACACCATGGCAGACATTCCCGTCTAAAAACATGAGTGCTGTCATGTTGAAATGTCCGCATATTCCTTCCTCGGTCTAGGCCGGGCTCTTATTTGGGTTCAGTTACGAAAATTTTAATACCCATAAAGCGTTTCCGTGCTTACAACTATAGCTGGCCAAGAATATTAACAAGCCGTTGGCGTGGGTATGAGCAAACTAAATATTTTATTGACCGTTTTATTTGGAATAGTTCTTGGCTTGGGATGCTATTCTTTCATCTATGCCAAAGGATATTCCTATCTTTCTGACGATCCCAAGGCGTGCGTCAACTGTCACATCATGAATGAAAATATGGATTCGTGGATTAAGTCGACCCATCATCACGTCGCAAAATGTAATGACTGTCATTTGCCGCACAATTTCGTCGGGAAGTATGCCGTAAAGGCATTGAATGGATTTAATCATTCTGCGGCCTTTACTTTGCAAAACTTCCCAGATCCCATTCGTATTCGTGAACATAGTTTGAAAACCGTGAAAGCATCCTGTTTGAGTTGTCATCAACCGATGGTCCAGGCGATGAACCACGGGGGACAAGCCAACAAGATGGAAGAAGCTAATTGTTTGCACTGTCATCGCAGTGTTGGACATGCAAAGTAGGAGGACTCTATGACAAAACCAAAATGGATATTCTTTGCGGCGGGTGGCGCTGCTGTGGTCACAGTTCTGCTTACGGCGCTCTTGGTAAACATTTTCGAAAGAAAAAGTGAATCTAAAAATGTGTTTTACCGTGTTGTTGAAATTACCGATGAAACCGATGACCCGGCAATCTGGGGAAAGAATTTTCCCCACCAGTATGATTCGTACTTAAAAACGGCCGACATGTCGCGTACTAAATACGGCGGTTCAGAGGCGTTACCTCATGTGCCGACCGATAAAGATCCGCGCGCAACCGTATCGCAACAAAAATTAGATGAGGACCCTCGGCTTAAAACTATGTGGGCCGGGTACGCATTCGCTGCTGACTTCCGTGAAGAGCGTGGCCACGCGTACATGCTGGTCGACCAAGTTTTTACGGAACGTCAAAATGTGGCGAAGCAGCCGGGAACTTGCATGAATTGCCATGCGTCTACTTACAATATTTATAAAAAGTTAGGTAATGGCGATATCACAAAGGGCTTTGAAGAGATGAACAAGATCCCTTACAAAGAGCTTGTACACATGGCGAAGCACCCAGTGTCTTGTATCGACTGTCATGATCCAGCAAACATGTCCTTGCGTGTAACTCGCCCAGCATTCATCGAAGGCATTCGCGCGGTGAAGGCCAAAGAAGGCATTAAAGAATACGACGTAAATAAAATGGCTACTCGCCAAGAAATGCGCACCTTTGTTTGCGGACAATGTCACGTGGAGTACTACTTTAAGGGCGATAGTAAGCGTCTGACCTATCCATGGGCCAAGGGTTTAAAAGCAGATCAAATTTTAGATTACTATAAAGAGGACGGACACAAAGACTGGGTGCACGCGGAAACTGGTGCCAAAGTTTTGAAGGCCCAGCATCCAGAATTTGAAATGTTCAACCAAGGAACGCATGCCCGCGCGGGCGTGGCTTGTGTCGATTGTCATATGCCTTATCAACGTGTGGGCGCAATGAAGGTGACAGATCATCAAGTGCAAAGTCCGTTGTTAAATATAAACAAGGCCTGCCAAACTTGTCATAACGTTCCGGAAAAGGAATTGCGCGCACGCGCAG
Source organism: Bdellovibrio sp. (assembly GCA_013360185.1). GTDB lineage: Bacteria > Bdellovibrionota > Bdellovibrionia > Bdellovibrionales > Bdellovibrionaceae > Bdellovibrio. Next base: position 3,883 of record JABWCO010000042.1, on the reverse strand, counting down.
AAACAATTCAGGATCGTCATATGGAACTTAGGAATGTCGCTTTCGATGCTCTTGTGGATTACATCAAAGATCTAAAACAGTTTAAAAGTATAGACCTAGAAAAAACACCGAACGCAAAGCTTGCGGAAGCTCGCGATTTGCAAAAGCAGGCTCAATTCCTTTTTGACTTTGTCGAGGCGGAAAACTCGTCCGGTTTCCATGCGCCGCAGGAATCGGCACGCGTTCTGGGTCTTTCGATTGAAAAGATACGTCAGGGACAAAAAATTGTTGCCGACCTTAGAAAAGAGCTTAAGGTCGAAAAATAATGCCTTGGTACCGTCGGATTATTAAGGCCCTTTCTTCATTGAAGTTGGCCGTCCTGATTCTGGCCTTTTTGGCAGTGCTCATCGCGGTGGGTACTGTCGTTGAGGCGCGCTATGATGCGTGGACAGCGAAAAATTTGGTCTACAGTTCGATATGGATGTATTTCACGATGGGCTTGCTCGTCGTGTGCCTGATTGCCGTGATTCTTGATCGCTGGCCTTGGAAACCCCGTCATGCTTCTTTTATTTTCGCTCATGTTGGAATCATTATTATTCTTTATGGCTCTTTGTTGACTCAGCTCTTTGGTGTGGATGGAACGTTACGGCTTGCAAAGTCTGATGGGCCGGTCAAAGAGGTCACTGTGCAAGAGACCGAAATCAATGTTTATCGGTCTTTTGATGGAGCCGATTATGAGCGCGTCTATAATGAACAAGTGAATTTTTTGAAATCCCCGGTCAAAGAAGGAAAACCCTTTCTGATCAAAGCCAAGGATCTCAATTTCGAAATTCTTGAATCAGTACCGTATTCGCTGGCTCAGATGAAGGTGGAGCCTTCGCAGCAGGAGCAAAGTGGTGCGGGATTGCGCTTTCAACTCAGCAATCAAAACGTCAGTGAAATAGATTGGCTGGTGCAAAGAAATGTTTTTGAGAAAGTCGAAAAGCAAATTGGACCCGTTTTAGTGACGATGGGGGGCTTGTGGGATCGCACGGTGGAAGTGAATGAAGTGCGTTTCACGATTAGTGATAAGGGGCAGTTGAGTTATGCTCTTTACCAAAAAAACGAAAAGAAGCCGGCCAAAGAAGGGGGGGCATCGGAAGGAAGTCTTATTGAAACAAACTGGATGGGACTGCAAATCAGGATCTTGCGCTATTTGCCAAAGGCTGTGCAGAAGTATGACATCCGTCGTTTGGCACGACCTCAGCCGAATAGCTTGCCTTCGCTTCGCGTTCGTTACAATGGGCAAGAAAGCTATTTGTTCTTAAATGACTATGTCAAAGTTTTTACCGAAGACCGCATGTATCTGGTGGCCTATCAAAATCGTCGCGTGCCACTAGGGTTTGATCTAGAACTCTTGGATTTTCAGAAAACGCATTATCCCGGGACAATGCGCGCGATGGCCTATCAAAGTTCGGTGAAATATGACGGTGACAACACCACCACGATATCGATGAATGAACCTTTAAAGTACAAGCAGTTTTATATGTATCAAGCTAGCTATGAGGAAAATCCCAATGGCGGCATCCGTGCTTCGATATTGTCAGTGAATCATGATCCGGGACGTGTGTGGAAGTACATGGGCTCTTTGATAATGTCGGTGGGGATTGTTTTACTTTTTTATTTTAAGAAAAGAAAAATCTCGTAAGGAAAAGCCCCACGAGATTTTGTATTTAAAATACTTTTTTCCAATCGTCTTCTTTAAAGCCCACTAAATGAACTTTGTCAGAAATAACGAAAGGTCTTTTGATCAACTTTCCGTTAGCAGCAAGCAGCTTCAGTGCTTCAGAGTCCGTCATCGAAGGCAGCTTTTCGCTCAGCTTCATCTCTTTGTAAACCACCCCTGAGGTATTAAAAAGATTGCGAATGCTGCCGCCATTTTTTTCTAGGGCAGCCAGCATTTCCTTTAACTCTTTCAAGCTGGGAATATTTTCGACGATGGGAAGTTTTTCGTACTTTACTTTTTTCCCATCAAGAAACTTCAAAGCTTTTACGCAAGTTGAGCACTTTGCGTATTCGTAAACCTTAAGCATGGCTTTTTACCAACCACCCGCACATTTTATATAAAATACGCGCGCCGACGTTACCATCCCACTCAACTTCTTCTTCAGACAGTCCGCCAGTGGAAACTTCATTCAAGTCAAAGGCGATGATTTTGCGTCCTGAAGCGTGGACTTCGCGGAATAAAAAGAAAACTTGGTCCACACTGAGGCCGCCTGGAACGGGAGTTCCCGTGTGCGGGCAGAAAGCTGGATCCAAGCCATCGATATCAAACGAGATGTAAACATTTTGCGGCAATTCTTTGATGATATCCTGGCAAACTTTTTCCCAAGTTTCACCCTTAAGCAGGCGACGCTTCAATTCCAAATCATAGAACGTGGAAATATCTTGGCGTGAATTGCTGAAGTCGTATTCTTCTTCGCAGAAGTCACGGATACCCACTTGGACTAATTTTTTAGGTTTTTTTGTGTCAGTCATCACGTTGTACATGATTGAGGCGTGGGACTGTTTAAAACCCTGATAAGCTTTGCGTAAGTCAGCGTGGGCATCAATGTGCAAAACGCCAAAGTCCTCTTGGTACTGATCGCTGACAGCGCGGATGGCGCCTAGAGGTGTGGAGTGATCGCCTCCGACAAGACCCAGAAGTTTGCCTTTTTTCAGAACGTCAGAGCACTGATCGTAAACCCATTGGCTCATTTCTTCGCAGGCCGTGTTTACTTGGCCGGCCAAAGAATTCATTTTGCCTTCGTCTTGACTGAGATTTGTTCGCATTCCGATAAGCTCTTGGGCAAGGGCTTTGAATTTGTCATTTTTGGCACAAAGATCTTGGGGCAAATCGCGCATGAAATAGCCGACTTCGTAAGCTTTGCCGACTTCGATGTCAAAAAGATCAATTTGTTCACTGGCTTGGCGGATGATTTGCGGACCGCGCGAAGCGCCCTCGCCATAAGAGGTTGTGACCTCCCAAGGAACAGGGACTAAAACTACTTTTGACTCCTCTTCCGTCATGGGAATTCCGAAGATGCCAAATTCAGCTGAGATGGTCGTGGTTGGGTCGAATTTCACCGTCTTTTCAGACATTTATTTTCTCCTTAAAAAGAGATGGTTATATAGCATTTAAGCATGGCGTTAATCGAGCAATAACTTGATTATTTTACTGGCTTAAACGATTTTAACCCCACTTTGGGAACCACTTAAATTCCCAGCGAAATTCTTTGGAGGATACACAATGAATATGAAGGGTCTCCTAGCTCTGGTTTTGAGCTCAGCTTTTGTAGCGCCCGCTTTTGCAGCAGCACCGAACGCGTCTGCTCCTAAGGGCGGCAATTTCGTTTTCAACCTTGGTGGCGAGCCTCCAACGGTTCATCCAATCACATCGACGGACACGTACTCTCGTGCGGTTCAAAATTACGTTTGTGATGGCATGGCAACTCGTGATTCTGAGACCTATGACTGGAAGCCACGCTTAGCGGAAAAGTGGGAAATCTCCAAAGATAACAAAGTTTTCACTTTCTTCTTACGTAAAGACGCGGTTTTTCATGATGGCACGCCAGTGACTGCGGATGACGTTAAATTTTCTTTCGATGCGATTTTCGAACCAAAATATGAAGCGGCTCACTTGCGCCCTTATTACGAAGGTTTGACAAAAGCAGAAGTTATTGATGCTCACACAATCCGTTTCACGGCACGTGATCTTTATTTCAATAACTTCGAATCAGCAGCGACTTTGACTGTCATTCCTAAAAAGATTTACAGCGATGTTGAAAAATCTAAAAAAATGAACCGTCAATTGGTTTGCGCAGGTCCTTACGCTCTTGCGAAATTTGACCGTGGCCAGTTGATTACTTTGAAAAAATTCGACAAG
>JABWCO010000181.1 GCA_013360185.1 Bdellovibrio sp. | reverse complement strand
AGTTGGAAGGAGACTTCTTCGAGGTCTTTAAGGGCCAAAACAGCTGAAGTAAAAACATATGAAGAGACCTGGTCTTCATTTTTCAGTTGAATTGGTACTTTGGTTAAGTTGTTTACGTCTTGCTGAATTTTTTGTTTAACTAAAGAGCTTCCATTGCGGAAATCAATCCACATGTTATTTGCAGTTTCAGAACTATTTAAGGCCTGGCTTAGTGTTTCATTTAGTGGAAGAAGCATACTAATTTGCTTAATTCTTTCTTTAACACTCTGACTTTCAAGCAATGATACGGCCCTTAGCATTCTTGTGATGTCCTTAGAGCTTTCTTGGTAAAGAGCTTGGACTACTGCTGCCAATCTTGTTTTTTCAATTTGGCAAAGGCTTGTGCCTAGCTTAGCTAAGGTTTGAGAAATCGAGCACCGGTGATTACGATAGCGTTCAAATAGTCCACCCAGCAGGGTTCTGCCCTCAAGAAACTGAATCAGCTTTGGTACTATATAAGTTTTTGCATCATTATTTTCATTGTATGACCAAAAAACTGATAGTTTTGCGTATGACAAGAGAGCTTTTTGCAAGATCACTTTTGTGAGCATTACCTCGGCGGTAAACTCTGCTTGATCTCTGGGCTGGCCTTTAGGTGCATCGCCGATAAAGCTTGTGCCCCATGCTCCGGCGTAAAGTAATTCGAGGTGAGATTTGTCAGACGCTCGGGTCAGCTGCACTGGCGAAAGTTCTGGATCTTTAAGTGTTTCAGTCTGCATTTTAAAGTACTTAAGAGCAGGCAGAAGAGTACAGGCACTTTGCAGATCTTCTTTGTGTTTTAAGGCAATTGTTTTTTTTGGCACACACTCGGTCGACAGAAGACCCACTATCGGGTTTATTAAAAAATCGAATTCTTCCTGATTCAGAGGTTTCGCGAATTTATAAAGGTTAGGAAGTATTGTCTCAATTTCAGTACCTTTTGTTTGAGAAAAGGCTGATTGAGAAAGCATCTGTGAACCTAAAATGGCGCACAAAATTGTTTTTGCCCCATTTGATCGGAAAAGGCTTTTGCTCTGCATTTCTTGGTTAATTCCATTTCTTTTCATGAGGCTCTCCTGCTCTTTGATTTCCTTTGTTGGCGGTAGGGGTTCTTTGCGAACACTGCGCGAGGTTGAACAGTCATAGGCCGTACCCTGCACGTCCGAGCTTGTCGAAACCCGGACCTTTTGTTGGCTTTTTGAATTTGTAGAAGCGTTGTTGCTCATTAAAACCTCACTCTTTGGTTGAAATGAAAGATAGTGATTTGCGGTAAATTTCTCGAGTAACTGAGGGTAAAGAATCGAGGGTATTTTTTTACTGACAGTAAATTTCAAGCCTCGCCATAAGTCTTAAGTATTTGATTTAAAACATATTTATTTAATTCGGGATGTTAGAATTTTCATATTGTTTAGTGAGGAAAAAGACCTGTGAACATATTCGAATTCGAGGATTACAGAGAGTTTTTGCGCGCTTATCTGTCTAAAGAAACGACAGTCAGAAAAAATTTACTAAGTGCCACGGGCATAAGCAGCTCTTTTCTTACGCAAGTTCTAGCAGAAACCAAACAGTTATCGTCTGATCAGGGTTATGAGATTGCTCTTTATGTCGGACTTACTGAGAAAGAAACCGACTATTTTCTTTTGCTAATTGAACTAGGTCGCGCAGGTTCACACAAACTGCAACAACGAATCACTGGGAAAATCCGTCAACTGCAAAGCGATGCAATGACCGTCGCTGCGAAAGTAAACTCGACGATACATCTTACGGAAGAGCAAAAAGCAATTTACTATTCGAACTGGATTTACTCTGCTGTTAGAAATTTAATTCCCACCGCTCGACATCTTTCGACGGCGCTGATTGCAAAACACTTAAATGTGCCAGAGCCAAGAATTGAAAGCGCCATTCAGTTGTTGTTAGACTACGGTTTAATTTCCAAGAAGGATGACGGCTTACATTGGGTGCAAGGATACACTCATTTAAGTTCTGGGCATCCCCTGATCTTTCGCCATCACCAAAACTGGCGACAAAGAGCGATTCAAAGAATGGATCACTATAACGAGAACCATTTGCACTATACTTGTCCGATGGCTATTACGAAAGAGGCTGCGCACCTGTTAAGGGTACAGCTTTTAGAAAGTATCAAAAACCTAAACCAATCTATGACCGGGGATCCGGAAGTTTCATACTGTCTCAATATAGACCTATTTGAATACTAGGGACTTACTGGTACGTCCTTTGGATCATAGTTCTTCATGATGAAGAACAAAAGGCACACATTCACTATAGGCTCGTTGGGCTCCCGGTTATTTGACGGGTGTAAAACAATTTTGCAGTTAAGTCTGTCCTATAGCCTTTTAGGCGTATTGATTGTTTCTGCTGGCTGTAATCCTTCGACGACCAACTATAATCAAACAATCCAGCCAGCTAGTCCTGCCGGAGACCCAACAAAACAGGGACTTCAAAGCGGTGGCCCTGGCAGTACAGGAACCACGGGTGGAACTGGCGACGGCGGTGGCGGTCAGGGAGTGTATTGTTCTGAGACAACCAGTGATAAGAACCTTAAAGGTAAGCTTTTTGTTCGAGACATTTATGAAGCGATCAAAAATCACAAGCGGACAATGCCCTCTGGAAAATTAGGGGCCGGTGGAACTGATACTGTTGATGAAAGCGCGATCAAACATTTCGTAGAAGTTTTAAGAAAATATTACGGCCCAGCATCGGGCAACCTAGATTTTGTAAATACAGAATATTGGAAAAAGTTTGCTGATAGCATTTCTTTCATTCCAGAAGATGCCACTCTTCACCCAAGTCAGGATGCGAACTCTCCGTTAGCGTTGCCTGAAGGGTGTAAAGTTGTGCAAATTGCCTATTGGGATGAGTCTTCGGGTCCTGTAGAGGACGGCACCTTATATGTCGATAAAAAGACCTGGAAGCAGCTAGATCAATTTAATAAAATTGCACTTTTAGCGCATGAGTTTTATTTCAAACAAGCTCGCAAAGCCGGTTATAAAAACTCGGATTTTGTTCGCTATAAAGTAGGTCACCTACTTTCACAAGAAGGTCTTTTAGACATCTTTCAACAATGGGAACCGTCAAAGGATTCTCGTGTTAAAGATGTTTTGCCTGAAAAGAAAACAGGATTTAAATACTGTACCGGCACTTCGGAAGCTGATCCAAATGCCAAACTTCAAATGTATCAATACGAAGGCAAAGATCAATTGCAACATATTGTCTTCCCGGTTGTAAAATCCAACACCGTAAATTTTAGTGACTTTCAAGTGGCTCACGTCACTTTTTCTAAAGAGACTCACCATAAGGTTTCATTTTTGACGGATCTTTTGCTGCCTGTATCTCACTATAAACAATCTTTGGGCAGTGTGAATGAAGGAAGCTTTCTGTTGGCATTTGATGAATTGCCTCTTCTGAGTGCTCGTTATGGAGATCAAACATTCATAGATGCCTCTCTTGGTGATTCATCTATTTCAAAGTATAAAGATAGAATTCTGGAAATGGTTTCAGGCTCAGCACGCGACGAAGAAGTTTCATGGACAGTGAAAAGCCGTTCGGAATCTGCGAAAATCCAAATGTTTAGTCCAGCGTTTAAGCGCGACGAAGCGCAAGAGTCAGTTCAATCTCTTTCTAAAGATGAGCTGGTTCGGGCAATTAATAATCAGATTATTTTAGGAATATTTGGCGATTTGATGCGTTCTTCAGAAGCCAGAAGACGCGAATTGGTGTTACCGTCCTTAAACGCTCTTCACAAAGAACTTGATGAAGGAATGGCAGCCGGAGTTTATCCGACGGGTTTGCCAAAGTGGAGTGGTGAGCTTAAAAAAATTGAACAGTTATTTTCTAATATCTTAACTAAAGAAAAAGGCAAGCCTGTCAAATTTTTTATTAAAAACAACTCAGATCTTTTGGGCAGTCTTCCACAAAAGTTATATGCATTAAAAATGAATGCATACGATGGTGTCGAAATCATGAGGGGCATAAATAATCCAGAGCTTAAAAAGGGACACGAACTTCCTGTGTCTTTAAGAGCCGGATCCGTGTCGATCACTGAAGGATCGAATACTGCGACATTTAAGTTAGAATGCCACGATTACGTAGATGTCTTTAAGGCTAAAACAAATAAGAAAGAATATTCTGAAAATGTGGATACTGTAAGGCTTAAAGGTCTTCGCGTGATTCCCGAGGAGCAATCTGAACAAGAGCCAGGGTATGCGAACTATCTGCGCCACCGCGATGAATTTATTAAAATGATTTCCGGTAACGCCGAAATTTCTAAATTAGAGACCGCGAAGAGCTGTGGCTGGGAAAATCAAATAGTCCCTCAATACTGTGCGGATCTAAATAGCCTATTAATAGACTTGCGTGAAGAGTCCGTTGTCGAAATGCAGGGGTGCTTCGGCTATGCGCACACGGCGATTAGAGACCATGACCAATTACAAACTTGCAGAATATTAAATTTGAAAAAGGCGCAGCAAAGATACTTAGTGATTTTTGCTTACCCTCACGACCAGGACTATTTGCAGGGCCGCTCATCGGACCCTGGAGAGTTTTCTTGGGTTCAGGTGCTTCGAATCCCGTAAGACTACACCCAAACGCGCCAGTTGGGCTCGGATAGCAACTCTAGGATCTGAGCCAGAACCTGTTGATCTGTGCTTTCGACTTTAATAATTCCCTTGTCATCGCAGAGAACTTCTATACTGGCCCCATTCGAGGATTCATAAAGCGCTATAGTTTGCGATGATGGATGTACTTTCTTAGATCTCTTTAAAAGAAGCTTTTTTTCAATTGCATTTGTTGCAGCTTCTAAGAAGCCTTTAGCCGCTAATTCATACATTTTCGGGTAGCGTTCCTTACCACCAAAAACTTCATTTACAATATAGGTTACATCGAATTTTCCTTCCTCGTTCGCAGTAGAACTAGATGAAACCTTGTAAATTTTGATAGATGATTCAGGAGCCTTTAGTGGCGTTTGCAAAAGAAGCTGATGAACTTTATCAATTAATTCTTCACTTGAGCTTTCTAGGAGCAGACCAGAGAATTGGTCGTCTACTAGTTGGATCACAATTCCATCCGTGGTTTCGTAGATTGCAAGTGTTTCCATCCACGCATTAGCATCACTTTCTTTAAGAAAGAGTCTATTTTCTAATATGTCGACAACACTTTCAAAAAAAGCCTTTTCTAAGGCGTCTTGTGTTGCGGTCATTGAATAAACTTCGAACTTATCTTCCTGACTTGTTAGTATTTTTAAATTGAAGACATTTAAATTGTCACTTTTAGAGCGATGGAA
>JABWCO010000180.1 GCA_013360185.1 Bdellovibrio sp. | reverse complement strand
TGACCCTCACCGATGAAACTGCAGTGACGTTGGTGCCTATGAATAAAACGGGGTATTCCAATCTTTGCGAAATTTTAACCTTAGGCAAGCGCCAGGCAACCAAAGGCTTTTCCAAAATTACTCTGGCCCAGATAGAAAAACACAATGAGGGTCTGCTGTGTTTTGCTTTGCCACCTTGGACTGCCGAACGGTATGAAAAGCTAGAGAAAATTTTTGATGATCGTTTGTATTTACCGGTGTGGCGGGATCTGACTTGGGAATCCTTGGATTTTTCTAATCAGGCTTTTGCTTTGGAAGAATCCCATCAGGCCCGTTTATTTGTCACGCAACGACCTTTTATGCATTCCAAAGAACGCAAACAGTTGTTTGATGTGTTGACCTGCATTTCTCATCACACAACTTTAGAAGACGCCAGGAACAAACTGATTCAAAATGCCGAGCGATCGTTAAGCAGCATCGAAGAAATCTCTGTGCTTTGGCAAGAACGCTTAGATCTTGTGGAAAAAACCGTGGAAATCTCGGCACGTGTGACCTTTTCTCTTGAAGAAATTCGCTACCGTTATCCCGCCTCAAATATTCCCACGGGCTTAACTCCTTCGGAACACCTAAAACAACTCACTCTTGAAGGCGCGCATAGACGTTATCCTGATGGCATCCCTGAAAAAATTATGGGCATGATTACGTATGAGTTAGACTTAATCCAAGAACTTAAATACGAAGACTATTTTTTGACCTTAAAAGAAATCTGCGACTTTGCGGCCAGCAAAAATATTCTTTATCAGGGGCGTGGTTCAGCGGCTAACTCAGTGGTGTGCTATTGCATTGGTTTAACTTCAGTGAATCCAAATGAAGTGGATTTATTATTTGAACGCTTTATTTCCCGGGAACGCCGAGAGCCCCCCGACATTGATATCGATTTCGAGCACAGTCGGCGCGAAGAGGTGATTCAACATATTTACGAAAAATACAACGAACGCCATGCAGCCATGGTTTGCACGGTGATTCGTTATCGTTCACGCATGGCTCTTCGTGAAACAGCAAAGGTCTTTGGCGTTTCGTTAGTCAAAGTGAATGCGATGATTAAGTTTATGGGCCGTGATGGCTTTTCCCGTTTGCTTGAACCCGCCTCGGCACAACGTTTTGGCTTAGAACCTGAGCAGTGGAAAATGTTTTTGCATCTTGCACAACAGCTGCGAGGCTTTCCTCGTCACTTAGGTATCCATACCGGAGGATTTTTAATTACCCATGATCCGATCACCGAAATGGTTCCCGTAGAAAAAGCGACGATGAATGGACGTTACGTGATTCAATGGAATAAAGATGACGTGGCTGTTTTAAAATTGATGAAGATCGACGTCTTAAGCTTGGGCATGCTGACGTGCTTACGCAAATGTTTTGATCTTTTGAAAAAACATAAAGGTTTGCACTTTAGTTTGGCGTCCATTCCAGCTGATGATGAAGCCACTTATAACATGATCGGAAAAGCAGATACTGTGGGCGTTTTTCAAATTGAATCCCGTGCGCAAATGCAGACTTTGCCGCGCATGAAGCCTAAAAACTTTTATGACTTGGTCATTGAAGTGGCCTTGGTTCGCCCCGGGCCTTTGCAAGGGGGCATGGTGCACCCCTTCTTGCGCCGTCGTCAGGGCTTAGAAAAAGTCACCTATGTGCACCCGCTCATGGAACCTATTTTAAAACGAACCCATGGTGTACCTATTTTTCAAGAGCAAGTTATGAAAATGGTGATCTCTGCTGCAGACTTTTCGCCAGGGGAAGCTGATGAACTGCGCCGAATCATGTCGTCAGCTTGGCGTAAGAAATCCACCATGGACGGAATTAAAAAACGCATCCTAGATGGTTTTGCACGACACGGAATTTCCTATGAATACGGCGAACAAACTTATAAAACCATCGAAGGCTTTGCCAATTACGGTTTCCCTGAAAGTCATGCGGCAAGCTTCGCTTTGTTGACCTACGCCAGCTGTTATATCAAACATCATCATCATGATGTTTTTACGTGCGCACTGCTAAACAGCCAACCCATGGGGTTTTATGCTCCTCGCACGTTGATTGCCGAAGCGCAACGCCATGGTGTCACTGTTTTGCCTCTAAGCGTGCAACACTCAAGCTATGACTATACTTTAGAAAAACAAGACGACGGCACCCATGCTTTACGAACAGGCTTAAGATCTTTGTATGGTATGCCTGAAAAATTGCTGACAGCGATCGAAGATTCACGCAAAGAGCATGACGAGTTTCAAAACATTGCTGACTTTATTCAACGAACAAAGCTGCCCCGCAGTGCTTTACTGAAAATTGCAGCTTCTGGGGCGTTTTCTTGCTTTAACACGAACGTGCGCGAATTGATTTGGCACCTGGAAAGCCTCAGTTTAGACGAACAAAGCTTTCTGTGGGGACACCCGAAAGAACAGTTCGCGCTGACCAGTTCCGACGACCCAGAAGAAAACCCTGATGACTCAGCTTTGTTACCCTTTGAATCGAACTGGGATCGTCTGCGCCGAGAATACGACAGCAAAGGTTTTTCGGTGGATTCCCATCCCCTATCAGTTTTACGTTCTTATCTGAAAGGCAAAAGTGAAGAGCTGATCAGCAAGCGCTATGTTCCTTACTTTAATTCTGGCGACCTGCCGCGCATGAAAAATAAATCAAAGGTTCGCGTCGCAGGTTTAGTTTCAGTCACCCAACGTCCGCCCACCGCCAAGGGTATGTGCTTCATCACCTTAGAAGATGAATTCGGTTTTATCAATATTGTCATTCATCCTGATGTTTATCAGAAGGATCGTTTGGCTATTTACGGAAAATCCCTTCTGGAAATCCAGGGTCATGTCGAGATGGTGGGATCCTTAATCAATGTTCGCGCAGCCCGAGTCTTGCCCCTGGTATAGAACCAAAAAGACCGTGACGCCGGCAGAGTTTGTTTGTTACTTTTCCAAGCATGATTCGCGAAGCTATAATTTACTTTTTCACACCCACAACCCCTTTGGCGAAGAAATATGGGTTTCTTTATCAATCGGTTTCATTAGAGCATCGCTATGAACGCTGCAAAAAGCAGTGGTTGCCTCATCTAAAAAACTGCCAAGATCTGTTTCTTGCTGCCGTTAAAAAAGTTCCACAAAAGAAGTCCGTGGTGATTTTAGGCAGTGCACACTTGCACGAAATTCCTATGCACCTGTTGCTAGATAATTTTGAGTCCATCACTTTGGTGGATTTAATTCATCCTTTGAAACACCACTGGACTGCTAAGCGCAATCCAAGAGTCAAACTTGTCACCCAAGACCTGTCGCAGAGCTTAGATAAATTAGATTCCTTGCAAAATCTTGAGGACCTGCACACGCTGATTAAAAATCTAGGAACCCAAAAGCTATTCGATTTTAAGGCGGATCTGCTCGTTTCTTCAAATTTACTTTCGCAACTGGCATTACTTCCCATGGAAGCCGTCGAAAAGAAAATCAAGCGCCAACTGACGATCGAAGAAAAAGATGTTATCTGCACCGCTTTCGCAGAGCTGCATCTTAAAAACTTCAGCGCCTGCCAAGGGCAAAAGCTTATTTACGCAGATCGCGAAGTCATTTATCGCGACCCCAAAGGGGACGTCATTTACACGGGAAGATATCCGGTTTCATTTACGGGCTTCAAAAAACTAAAAGATTGGCTGTGGCTGCTAGCCCCGCTGAAGGAAGCTTCAAAAAACTATTCCATTGAAATGAAAGTCGAAGCCTATGAGCAACTCTGAGCCACAAGAGATCGATAAAAATATTCAGTCGACGCGCCAGAAACTGGATGCTATTTCACCTTCCTTTTGCAGCGCCAAGTGGTTGCAAGTGACCATGCACTTGCAAAATGGTCAAACTCACTCTTGTCATCACCCGATGACACATCAGGTGACACTTTCCGAACTAAGGGAAAACAAAACAGCCTTACACAATACGCGACTAAAGAAAAAAATCCGCAAAAAAATGTTGCAGGGAGAAAAGCCCAAAGAGTGCCAATACTGTTGGAATATGGAAAAACTAGGTTCCCACATTGTCAGCGATCGGCATATAAAATCAAATGACGAATGGGCCTTGCCAAGTTTGGAGCAAGTTGCAAATTTACCTTGGGATAGCAACATCAATCCCACTTATGTGGAAGTTTCATTTTCAAACACCTGCAATTTCAAATGCGCTTACTGCTTTCCACATATTTCATCGAAGTGGATGAGTGAGATCAAAGAGTACGGACCCTACCCAACATATCACAGGCACAACAGCCTTAAGTATCTGGAGAGATCAAAACTGCTACCACTGCCTTCAGAAGAGGGAAACCCCTACGTAGAATCCTTTTGGCAATGGTGGCCGGAACTTTATCCCACACTTAAGGTCTTCAGAATCACTGGCGGAGAGCCTTTGCTTTCACCAAATACCTTCAAAAGCGAATGTATCAGCAACAACCCAACGTGTTGCGAACGTGGCGCATTCCGATCAAATCAATCAAACAGGCGGTGGCGCAAAATCCGTACACAGCCGATCTGTGTGTGGCCATCCTCCCCAAAAGCCAGCCGATCCTCGGGAATATATATTCCTATAAAGGTACTGAACTGGTACGTCAGGCAATTAATACGAGCGGCGACTGGGAATACATCCGAAAAAAATTCTCGAGCAAGAAGCGCCGTATCGCCAACAACTTCGAAAAAAAATTCGGGCTGGGATTTCGCATCTCGCGGGATAAGCATGATCTCCAGACTTTTCATACACACATGTTTGCGCCCTTGATCAAAAAACGTTTCGGGGATCTAGCTGAGATTGAATCTGTCGACGAGATGCAGGAATTCTTCCAAAAAGGTTTCCTGCTATTCGTAACCAAAGATGGAACAGACCTTGCCGGAAATTTGTGCCATGTGGAAGGTGATACGCTAGTGCTCCGACGAGCCGGTGTGCTGGATGGTGATGATTCTCATGTGGAAGCAGGCGCACAGACTGCCCTCTATTATTTTGGGTTGAAATACGCCAATGAACAAGGACTCCGTACCGCAGATGCCATGATGAGCGATCCATTCCTAAACGATGGCGTATATATGACCAAACGGGAATGGGGTGCGGTCGTTTCTCCAAGTGACGACTTTGACACATGGGTATACTTTATCAACCTGGGTTCAAAGCAAGCGCTGGCTCATTTCTACGCCAAAAACCCTTTTATTGCGCTCACAGATACAGGGTTAAAAGGTCTGATCGGGATCCCCGAAGAACAGCCCACGCCTGAACTGCTCGACACCACACTGCGACCTTATCGAAGCGAAGGATTGACAGGCTTTATCATCCTTACATCTTCCGGAACTATGGAAGCGGAATGATTTTGTATCACCAATGAAATGGAATTGCAACCGAGC
>JABWCO010000041.1 GCA_013360185.1 Bdellovibrio sp. | reverse complement strand
TTAGCGACGATGAATCACAATTTATGGTGAGTTTTTTCAAACACTCCTCGGCCCACGGCGAACATGTGATGGTGGATCCCCAAGACGTCAAAATTGATTTGTGGATGAACATGGGTGGCCACGGACATGGCTCAGCCCCTGTAAAGGTTGTGAAGCAAAGCGAGGGAGTCTATTTTATTTCTGAGGCATATTTCGTGATGCCTGGCGCTTGGAGCATTCGTTTTACGGTCGACTCAGAACAAAATGAGTTCAACGTCGATGTTCCTTAAATAAAAAGCGACTGCTTTTTTTAGCCGTCGCTTTTTTTAACAAAACACTTTCAAGACGCCTTAAGGCTCTTAATAGTTGTTTTGTTATTCGTTACTGCGGAAATACGGAATTTCAACAATGGCACGAACACCTTTGCGTGCCATCGTTGCTGTGATCACAGCTCGGACACCATTGATATTTCGACCTTTGCTGCCGATGATCTGTCCAATGCTATTCTGCTGACACTGCACCCGATAGACTGTCGTTCGATCTCCTTGCTCCACCGTCACAGAAACTGTTTCTGGTGTATCAACTAGACCTCGCACCAAAAGCTCTACCAACTGTCTTCCGGATTCAACAATGTCTTCTACTGGATCTGCCATTTCAAGCCTCATATTATTCATTGGAACATACTTTCCTTGTCGCCCATAAGACGAACTTCATGTGCTTTCCAGAGGTGTCTCAAACAAGGACACTTTAATACTTACAAGCACGTTACTATTCTGTAACGGCAGATATAGCGACTTTCTATAAACAAAAAAAATTGTCGTGGCTGCAATAAAAATGAAGAAGCAATGGCTTTGAATGTAAAAATATGAAAAAATTTTTAATCAATTTGGAGGTGAGTAGCAGATTTGAACTGCTGTAGAGGCTTTTGCAGAGCCTTGCCTAACCCCTCGGCCAACTCACCCAAAGAAAGGACTTTTAATCTATTCTTTGGGGGAGTTTAAGTCAATGTGAAAGACCAGGCCTGAGGCTAACCACCCAGCCTTTTCAAGGACTCAAATGGCGTAAATGTGACCTGCAAGGCCTTCTCTACGTGCCGAGGTTCAAGCTGCGGGCTGCTTTCAAGGTCTGCATAGGACCTCGCGACCCGCAGCGTCGCAAGGTCTCTTCGGCGAGAAATCAGTTCTTTCGGAAAGAGCTCATTCATGTAAAAACTCGGTAAATCACGACTTAATTCCTCCCACGACCAGCGTGCAGAAACCTTGCGGAAGCGTGAGTCTTTTTCGGAAAGCTCCCGACGAAAGCGCCGGGCTTGACTCAACTCCGCCAAGATCTCTTGACCCAAAACCGTTGCACCGACCTCGCGCCTTTGCGTATAAAATATCAACTGAAAACGATCCACCAAAGGGCCGGAAAGACGCTCGAGATAAGACTGACATCTTTTCAAGGAGCGCCCGCAAAGCACTTTGCATTGAGGAACCCAATCCCCACAGGGACACAGATTTGTCGTCGCCACCACCAAAGTTTCCGCGGGGTGCTCTTCGATAAATCGGCCGCGTCTTAAGCGGATGCAAAATTCCTCCATCGGTTCGCGCAATGCCTCCTGCGCGCGCGGATGGAACTCTAGCAGTTCATCTAAAATCAAAAGTCCTTTGTGCGCACGAGTGATCTCTCCTTTACAAGGAGGAACCCCCCCACCAATCAAGCCGAGGGGCGACGTTGAGTGGTGGGGTTGCACCAGCGGACGCCAACTTAAGGGCTCGCCGCCAAATTCTTTGTTGTTTTTTATAATCTCTTTGAGGTCTTCCATCGAGGGTTCCTGTAAGAGAGACAATAATGTTTTTGCGATCGTGCTTTTGCCAGAACCCGCAGGCCCTGCGAGCAAAATTGAATGCTCTCCTAAAGCTACAAGCTTTAGCATTTCGGCTTGGCGTTCAGGAAACTGCAGGTTCATTCCAAACTGGGGTCTGGTAATAATGTGCTCTTTTGCTTGTGCGGGAATAAATTCAGGACTGCGTATGGATTGCAGCTCCACCAAGCTGTTACGATGAAAGGGCGTCACGCTTTCTGTGGACCTCCCCGTCCACACTGTGATCTCTTCGGAGGGCTCGAAGTCTTCGCCTAAATCTGTGGGCTCAAAAACTTCTCCGCTTAAAGACAACTCTCCGTACACCATCACCGAGTCTTCAGTGGGTCTGGCGACTTGTTCGCTTTCCCACAAAAGTCCTAAGGCTACGGCGAGCTCTAAGCCACGAGAGCTTTTCTTAAGATGTGAGGGACGTAAGTTCACTAAAATCTGCTGTGCTTTGGGGAACTCGAATCCTTGCGCGCGGATGGCACTTTTAATTCGATGAATACTTTCTTTGATTGCTTGATCTGGCAGGCCTAAGAATTGGATTTGCGGCAGCCCCGGAAGAAAGCTGAGTTCAACTTCGACAGGAACAAGACGGTCATTTTCGCGAATGAGTGAGTGTATTTTCATGCCTCAGGGGCAAAGCAAGAAGTGGCGCAAATTTAAAAACAAAAAAAAGGGCTTTTGAGGAAAAGCCCTTTCGGAATTCGGACAAATTACTTTTCAACTTCGGGCATCTGCGACAAGGGATGATGCTCTTCGATCGTGCGTGACATCGTATTAGTCGTCACATTGGTATAAATCTGTGTCGTCTGAATGCTGGCATGACCCAATAACATTTGAATAGAACGCAAGTCCGCGCCACTTTCCAAAAGTGCCGTTGCACAACCGTGACGGAATCTGTGAGGATTGACAGGCTCAGAGAATCCAGCCTTTAAAGACCATGCCGCCAACCATCTCCACACGTCAACACGAGAAGGACGATGCCCACGGTCGTTGATCAAGATCGCGGCAGAGTTTTCTTTCACCAAATGTGGGCGATGCTCTTTTAAATAGGTCGTCAGATTTTCAGTTAAGCGCTCAGTCAAAGGCACCAGACGTTCCTTGCTGCCTTTACCTAACACTTTAACCCAACGATCTGTAGCATTGAAATCGGTAACATTCAAAGAGATCAACTCAGACACACGACAACCTAGGCCGTATAAAAATAATAACGTCAATTGATTGCGTGCGGTTTTGATCGGGTCATTAATTTCTGCCGCATCAAAAAGCTGCTGAAACTCTTGCGGAGTCAGAACCTTTGGAAGTCCTACTTTAACTTTTGGTGGACGAAGTTCACGCAATTCCGGTGACTTCATTCCCCGCGTCTCACAAAACTTAAAGTAAGTCCTTAAGGATGAAATCACACGCGCTTGAGAACGTGTCGAAAGACTGTTTTTCTTCATGAACTCATAAAAGCCCGCGATCGTTTTTCCGGTCTTACCGTATTCTAAATACAGTTCTAAATCTCGGCGATAAGCCATCACTGTATTCTGAGAACGTCCACGTACATTTTGTAATTCATCAAAGAAGTCGATCCAAAGAGGTAGTTCCATGGATCCATTAGACCTAGACTTTTTGCTGAGGGCAAGAATTATTATAAAGGCTACCAAAACAAAAAACCTAGGGCGATGAACCCTAGGTTTTAATCTAAACTTTAAATTGCCTGGCTTTAATTAAACAACTTCGTCATCGCACACGCGACTCCGTTTAAGCGTGTAAAAGTAACGTAAGCATACAATCTTGTCGCTGATGTCAGTACCCCTTCATCAACTCGCATCTCTGTCAAACCATCGGCTGTAACAACTGTGGGAATTACAATGTCACCGCCAGCAAATCCCATCTGTCCCACCGAGTAAGTATTAACTGCATAGGAACCCGGTTGCAAAACACAACCTGTCGTATAGTCCGTCTCCTGGCTTGCCACAGTCATAGTTCCTTGGATTGCGATAGGGCCTGAATAGTTACGATAGTTGTTGCCTGAGTAGTTAGGAGAAATTTTAGTCGACTCTGCTGTCATTTGCATGCCAGTAAATTTAATATTACCGTCACCGCTTTGCATTTCAAAGGTCGTTAAAACAACCGGTGAAGGAAATGAACCCGCACAGTTGGTACAACCGTTTCCATAAATAGGTGGTACGACAGGAGCGACGTAATCGTTTCCGCCTTTGTTGCCACAGCTTGCTAGTGTTAGCATTAAGCCCAGCGATGCAAATGCGAATGTGAAAAGCTTCGCTGGAAATCTTAAAGAGTTTTTATTAAGCCTTTCCATTTTTATTCTCCTTGTTTAAGTTTTCTAAAAGTTCGTTTATAATTAAAAATCCAATTTTTCAGTTTCTCTGTTTGCCCAGCAAACCTTGCCATGGACCGCACTATTTCATCGCTGCCGTTTTTGAAAGACCACTGAATGTCCCAAGCTTTCTATAACCGTCGGCAGGATAGATAGCATTTTTTTCTGTCACAGCAGAAGCACGGCAATACCAAGGACTGATGGAACCCATAAACCAGCATTTTCTAGCACCGGATTGAGTTGCGTAAGTCTGTCTGAAGTTCTTATAGTACACAGAACCTGATACTGTTCCTGCACCCTGTGCATCACCTTGGTTGATGTAGTTATCAAACACAAGCACGATCGCGCCGTAAGTATCTTGGAAGAAAGCTGAGAAGTAATACTTCCCGTTGATGACAAACCAGCGATTGTATTCAGCTTCATTCACATTCTTATAAAGCAAATCGTAACCATCTGAGTTCACTGAAGAACCTGATTGAAAGGTCGCTTCGTTAAACACGCCTGTGTCGTAATAAGAGATCTTAACAGAACCTCCGTAACGACCGTTGCCAATGTCTGACAAGTCTACTGTCAGTTTGAAATTCTTTGGATCATTCAATGGATGGATGGCCACGTAAGAGTTCATCTCTTGAATCGACACGGGAACAAAATCCACTTGATTAGGTCCTGTTACGCCCGTAGGTGAGCCCAAACCATCTGGAGAGACTGGCACACTGCCATCACTGTTAATAGGTGTGATTGTGTTGCTTTGAAAGTTTTCGCTCTTACCACAGCCCACAGCGATCAAAGACATTGCCGCCGCCAAGACTACTAGTGTTGAGTTCATTGTTTTCATATCAACCTCTCCTAAGAAGCCCGTTAGTTGGGGAGCTTCTTACAGAGACTCTATTGCTATGCCTGTGCCAACCCCCGAAGAGCTTGGCAAATATAAGCAATGACTGGGCTTTTGTGGGTATTCTCAAGGCGACACACAAGGGGATTTTCGTCTAACGTTATCAGACGGTGCGCAAAAGTGGCACTTTGTCCAATTTTGAGATGGCTAAAAGTTCTTCAAAAAAGAAAAAATTTAAGATTTTCCCTCAGTTTACCGAAGTGAGAATAAGCCCTATTTCATAAAGGAACTAGTCATGACTCTAACTGCTACAAATGCTTTGATTCTTAGCGCGGTTTTCGTGTTCGCAGCCCGCGTATTTATAGGATTCTAAGTTTTAGACTGATTTTAAATTTTGCTTTACGAGCAAATTATTTTAAGCGCGCTAACGGATAGTAGTGCTTTAAAATGTTTTTGTAGTTTGCCCCATTCTTACCTAACGAACGACTGCCCCACTGACACAATCCCACACCATGCCCATACCCCTGCCCCTCGAAGACAAAACTGTGGCCCTGATCTTTTAATGTAAACATGGAACTACGTAGCTCTTGAAAACCTAGAAGCTGGCGAAACTCATTTGCCGGGATATTTTTGTTAATACCATCAGCTTGAGCAACCCGCACCGCTTGCACGCGCCGTTCTTTCCCCAAATGAACTAGATCCAAACTTAAAAAATTTGGCACACGCAAACGACGCCCCAGTTCTTCTTTGCTCAAGGTCAGCTTCCACTGCGCGCGAGGGTTTAACGGACAAGAGGAGTCTATGGCCGTCCCCGTATTCACGCCAGATTTCCACACATTCTTGGCCGTCGTCGTTGTGCCACCACAATCGGAATGAAAAAATGCTTTTAAAACTTTGTGATTCGCCGCAAACAGTTTTTGCCCCTGGGTTTCACGCACCGCCTGCACAGCTTTTTTTATAAGAGGATCATTTTCGTCCTCGTGCAAAACATGACGGAACACCTGATCCATGATGCTACTTTCCAAATGATAAGCTTTGTCTTTACGCTCTTCCATCACCGCGCGCGCATAAGAGCGGGCGGCAACGGCTTGCGCCTTCAAAGTTTCAAGCGGCCACGCCAACGGCATTTCGCTGGCAAGAACCCCGACCACATAATCTTCCAAAGGAATCACACCAACCACGTCCACACTTTTCTTCTGGTGATTAAGCAATATCCGCTCAGGCAAGGCTTGAGCACCGATACGCAACCCCTCCCCTTGTATGAGTAAAAACTGATTAGTAAACAGATGCTCCTGTTCCCGCCCGTTCACCCGCAGGGCCCAAAATACTTTGCCGGATTTTTCAAGCAGTCGAACTTCGGCTTTGGTATTTTCTGGAATCGCCACCGGACGGAAAGGATTTTCCAAATTTTGAAAGCGCAAGCTTTGTCCGGAAATTTCAATGCGACCATCAAGCGTCTTGAGGCGTACCCGCACAAGATCGCTGTCTTTAAATATGGCGGAGTGGGCTTCGGTAAGAAAACTGACGTAAACTAAGATGAAACACATCGCTGCACAAATCAGTTTCACTGCCACCCCGTCCTAGAGTTACAACCCCAAAGAGTTGCAGGCCAAAACATCATGTTTTAGCACTCACACTATTAAACCGCACAGGGCCGCGAGGATGAAAGTCTAGTTTTGTGAAAAATGGAAATGTGACAACTGGCAGCGCTCAAGAGCCCCGCCACGGAACATGTAATCAGAGGCCCAGCTCTTTCATGACCTTTTGAAGATCATTCCAAACGACTTTCTTAGCACCCGGATCTTCAAGCAAATAGGCAGGACTGTAGGTCTCAAGCCATTTTCCAGGCCCCTTGAAAATCAACTCGCCCAAATCTTTCGGGAAGGAACTAAACACTACGACAATTTTTCCTTCACAAATTTTTGCGAACTCGGACGGCAATTGGGAGCGATCCTCCACCGCACAATCCAACTCTAGGACTTGCAGATTTTTTAGCTTCATCGCACTTTTCATTTTATCGAAAAGTTCGCGCACTTCCGGCAGAAAAAAACTTTCTTTTGATTGCGTCAAAATGTTCAAAAAAACCAATTCAAAATGGCGTGACTCCGCGGCCTGAAAAGGTCCTTGCTGAGTAAAAAACTGCGTTTTAAATTCACCCGTGGATTGGGGAGCCAGCATCACCTGCTGCAAACCTAAGACATCCTGGAGGTATTGAATATAGTCTTTCATGCTGGGAACCTTAACAGAGATCACCGAGGAGATAAAATAGAACTCCCCCTGATGCGGTGCCCATCAGGAAATTGACTGCGTTTTACTGAAGGTCTCACGCAAAAGTTTAGCGAAACCCACAAATCCCAAGCCGATGCCCGCACACACCAAGGCCATTGTGGGACTGGAAAAGCGGGCCAGGGCCCCCCACGTCACCGCGCCCAGAGCCATGCCCGCGTAAAAGACCGCTAAAAAAACTCCCAGCATCGTCGCCTTTAAACGTGATTTACCGGTGATCTGTCGCGAGCTCATATTCATGAGCGTCGCAAGCACCAACCAACCCGCGCCTGCTAAAAACATCGCAAGGCAAACCACCGTGTAACCCGGTGCGATTCCTAACAAGACAACACCCGTCGCATAGACCAGATAGGAACCCGCTAAAGACTTATGCGTTTTCCCTGGCAACATTATTTTTTCGGACAAAAAGGCGCTGACACAAGCCCCCAAGCCAAGAAAGCCTAACAGTGAACCGTACTGCCAAGAATTCAAACCCAGCTCCACCCGTCCTCGCGTTGGATACAGTGCCCATAAAGACGAGGCAAAAAAGGTGACTAAAAAAATTTCGATCCACAACTTTAAATTGTGCAAAGAAAAAAGCGGCAACCAATCTTCAGGTAATAACTTTATCTTTTGTCTTTCGGTAAGGTCCTCTTTGACCGGCCAACGATAGAAGAAAACAATCAAACCAAGAAAAGACAAACTGTTTACAAGAAATGCACTGCCGGGTCCGAAGCCGCTGAGCAGCCCCCCACCCAAAGTGGGCCCAACAACACGGGTAATATTAATTCCCATATAGTAAACCAGCACGGCTTGCGCCTGCATCGGTGTCGGAACAAGGTCCGTCAGCACAGACTGAAAAGCCGGATTGGTTAACGCAAAACCGACACCCATTAAAACGGAAAGTCCTAATAAACTGACCTCTGAAATCTGTTCTTGCCAGACAAGATATCCCAAAAGGCTGGCAGAAAAAAACATGAGACCTTGCGCAAATAAAAGTATTTTTCGTCGATGCCCAAGGTCCGCGACGTAACCCGCGGGAATGCTTAAAAACAAAACTGGCAAACTGCTTGAAAAAGATAAGAGCGCAATGACAAGAGGAGAAGTACTTAAGTGTGTCATCACCCAACTTGCCGCCACGTCTTGAATCCAGGTGCCTAGATTTGACAAAAAAGCACAGATCCAAAAGGACCGATAAACGGAATGTTTTAGAGGAGACCAGACTGACTCATTCATGACAAGAGCAGCATACTACGGAAAGACTTTGCGAGCGAGCCCTAGTTGCGAAAAAATAAAAACATAGGAGGTTCCCATGAAACACCTATCACGTCTGCTCGCTCTGCTTTTTCTCTGCCCCCCGGTTTTGGTGAAAGCGCAAAATTTAGATATTGTTGTAGCTCCAGATTTTTTGGAAATTCAGGCTGATCAACACTATTACTATAATTTCGGTCACGTCGCCGTGAATACGACGCGCTGGACGGATATATTTTTACGCAATAAGGGGCCGGGTCCCTTGATTGTTCGCGGTGTTTTTGTCGCGGGTGCAGGTTATTGGGCATGGAGTGACTGTCCACCCTATTTAGGACAAGGACAAATATGTCGCACTCAAGTGGAGTTCCGTCCTCTTTATGAAGGTTACTTTAACGGACGATTGCGTTTTGCCTTTACCAGCGAAAATATTTACGTCGATCTGCACGGATGGGGTTCGCGCTGGCCTTAGACCCGCTGCCACGGGCCTCCTTATCTGATTCGACGAAGAATTTTTCGCACTAAGACGTGTGCCTGCTCAATTTTAAATAGGTAACCTAAAAGGAAGTATAATATACCGTAGATAGCTAAGCCGACGATCGCTCTGAGGATCACGTGTTGTGCTTCGCTCATCAAAAAGTGTACAACGGCTGCTCCGGTCGCGGCACTTAAAAATGCAATCATCCACACGCGCCACTGAAAAGACCAAGACACGCCGGTGCTGCCAATATTTTTATTTAAAGATCTTCTTAAGAAGTAAAACTCAATCCAGCCCGCTAAACTTGCCGCCGCTGTCAACGCGGGCGTTCCCCACTTTTCATCCAGCCCAAAATATTTTGGCAAATAAAAGGCAAACAAAATCCCTAACAAAGCCGCGACAACCACGCGAATAATTGCAAACTTAAGCGGTGTCCGAGTGTCTTTTAAAGAATAAAACGTCGAAGAGTATAAACGACCCAGTGTCGAGGACAATAGACCGATCGAATAGCCAACTAAAACCATCCACACGTAATTGGTGTTCTCTTTTTGAAACTCGCCGGTTTGAAAAACTGCACCGACAATCAGATTTCCTAAAAGCAGAAATCCCACGACCGAAGGAATGATAAAAAAAGCGATTTGCTCAAGACCCTTATTCAGACGCTTTTGCAGATAATCCTTGATTTCGTCAGCAGTGCCCGTGGCCTGTGACATTGCCGGCAACTCTGCGGCGGAAACACTCATCCCAAAAAGACTCACTGGCAACAAGTACAGAGTTTGCGCATAGGCCAGGGCCGACACAGAGCCCGTGGGCAACAAGCTCGCCAAGACATTGTCAATATAAGCACTGATTTGAATTACGCCGCGGGAGATCACCACCGGAACGAAATTTTTTAAAATCACACGCACATGGCTAAAACTAAGTTCTAACGAGGGGGAAATCTTTTTGCCTAAGCGTAAGGCCAAAGGCAACTGCACTATGAATTGCAAAAAACTGCCGACAACCAAACCCCAAGCCACCGTTTCGGCCAATTCAAATTGCCCTTGCTGGGAGCCCCACGTTGCCAGAGTCGCAATGATCGTGAGGTTCCAAATCACCGGTGCAACATAGGAAAGAAAAAAGCGGCGGTGGGAATTTAGAATTCCTAAACACCACGCCGACATCACCAGAAAACCAGTTCCCGGAAAAAGAATTTGCACAATTTTTATTGTCAGCTCGCGCTTTTCGCCCGCAAACCCAGGCGCAATCAGATCAATCATGAGCGGAGTTGCAAACACACCGCCGAGGACCAATAACGAAGTCAGAAGAAATAATAAACTGCCAACGACAGAGGCAACTTTGGCAGCCTCTTCGTCATGTTTTTTTGCTAAGAGCTGGGCATAGACTGGAATGAAGCTTGCCGAAAGAACGCCCTCGCCAAAAAGATTTTGTAGGAAGTTAGGAATTTTTAAGGCCGCCTTAAAAGCATCACCGGCGTCCGAGTTTCCAAAGAAATGCGCAAACACGCGCTCGCGCACCAAACCCGCAATACGACTTAAGAAAATTCCCAAACCCACCAGCAGGGCATGACTCTTCACTGTGTTACACCTATTCCACTTCTACGTCTTCTTCATCGGGCTCATTTAACTGCAACAAAATACGCTCGGCCAAAATTCGATTAAAGCCTTTTAGTTGAGCAATTTCTTCGGGCACCGCTGACTTGATTTCATCAATAGAGTTGAAGCGAGTCAAAAGAACTTTCTTTCTTTTTTCACCTAAGCCAACCACGTAATCCAATTCACTTTCTAAAGACGTGCCTTCACGCAACTTGCGATGATAAGTGATCGCAAAACGGTGGGCCTCATCACGAATGCCGGACAAGATATGTAAAGCCTCGGCATTGTGTTTGAAAATCACGGGATTCGCCCGTCCCGGCAAAAAGAATCTTTCTTCGCTAGATTCCACCTCTTGCTTGCGGAAATCACTTTCCGTGCGTGCCTTAGCTAGGCCCACCACCGGAATATCTTGGCGACCGATCTCGTTTAGAATTTTCATAGCTTGAGACAACTGCCCCTTGCCACCATCAATCACAATCAAGTGAGGGTCTTCGTATTCGGTGTGCTTAAAGCGACGACTTAAAACCTCGTACATCGAAGCAAAGTCATCAATGCCTGTGACAGTTCTAATTTTATAGCGGCGATAGTGTTCTTTTGCCGGCACACCTTCTTCAAAAACCACTTGCGATGCCACTGTTTCGGCCCCTTGGAAGGTCGAAATGTCGTAACACTCGATGCGCCGAGGAATTTCAGGCAAATTGAATTTTTCTTTGATCTCGTCCAAACCGCGCAATTTTTCTTCAGATTTCGAAACATATTTCAAAAAATGCGCCTTAGCATTTTGATTGGCCATGTCCACTAAATTGCGTCCCCGTTCATCGGTCGCAAAGCGCACGGCCACTTTGGTGCCCGAACGCTCGTGCAAGACCTCGCCCATAAGTTTGGTCAAATCGTTACCGATATCTAACGGCAACAACACATCATCCGGAATGAAGTTGTCATCATAGTATTGATTCAGGAAGTCCACCAACCACTCTCGAGGATCTTCAATCGCATCGTTCGGATCAAAGTGCGGCAGATAGTGAGACCTGGTGCCTAAAACACGACCGGCGCGCACGTGCACCGTCTCCACAAGACAACCACGCTCATCACCAAAAAATCCCACCGCATCCTGATCCTTTTCTGAGGTATCATTGATGACGGCTTGTTTTTCTAAAATCGCCTTGATGGCCTGAACAGAGTCACGCAGCCGCGCTGCCACCTCAAACTTTTCTTCTGCAGCGGCCAACATCATCTTTTCCGTGATGGCTTTAAGGACCTTGCGATTTTGACCTTTAAGGAAATTTTTTGCACCTTCAACTTCACTTTTATAGTCTTCTTTAGAGATATACGTCACACAGGGCGCCGTACACCGACCAATTTGATAGGTCATACAAGGCCGGGTGCGGGTCTTAAACATCATGTCGGTGCAGTCACGGATTTTAAAAGTTCGGTTTAAAAAACGAATGGTGCCCTGAACAGCAAAGCCTGAGGTGTAGGGGCCAAAATAAAGAGATCCATCTTTTTTTACTTTCCTGGCCAAATACAACCTGGGATAGTCATCCGCCCACGACAAACGAATATAGGGATAAGCTTTATCGTCGCGCAGACGGATGTTGTATTTGGGACGGTGTTTTTTGATCAACGAGGCTTCAAGTAAAAACGCTTCGACCTCGGTTTTCGTAAGAATGTATTCGACCTCGTCGATATTTTGCACAAGCAGGCGCGTCTTCGGAGAATGATCTTTGCTATCAGTAAAGTAGCTTCGCACCCGGCTGCGCAGGTTTTTTGCCTTGCCGATATAAATGATTTTATCGGCAAGATTTTTCATCAAGTACACACCACTTTGAGTGGGGAACTCTTTCACCTTGTCACGGACCAAGTCAAACCTACTTGAGGCCATTCTTCACGACCTCCGCACTGTCGGCTTCCACCTCACCACTGCGTAATGTGAGATCAGCAATTTGCAAACGCTTTATTTCGTCGCGGATTTTTGCGGCCTCTTCAAATTCCAGGTCCGCCGAGTATTTCTTCATTTTATCACGTAGCTTATCGATCTCTTGCTTGATTTTCTCTGGCTGGTTCGCGAACTTACCCATGAGGGCACCGGCCCGCGCTTCACCACTTAAAATCGTGCTGGCTAAGGTTCCATCAAAGACTTCGCCCAAACCTTCTTTAATTTTCTTCTTGATCGTTTGCGGCGTAATGCCGTGCGCTTCATTGTATTCTTGCTGAATGCGACGGCGGCGATCCGTTTCACCCATCGCCTTGCGCATACTGTCCGTTACCTTATCGCCGTACAAAATGACTCGCCCATTGATATTTCGAGCTGCACGGCCAATTGTTTGCACTAAAGATCTTTCCGACCTTAAAAATCCCTCTTTATCGGCATCTGTGATGCCGACCAGACTGACTTCGGGAATATCCAAACCTTCGCGCAAAAGATTGATGCCGACTAAAACATCGAAAACACCCAAACGCAGATCGCGCAGAATTTCCGTGCGTTCCACAGTTTGAATATCACTGTGCAAGTATTTAACTTTAATTCCTAAGCTTTCATAGTACTCGGTCAAATCCTCGGAAGATCTTTTAGTCAACGTGGTGATCAGCACACGTTCATTCTTAGCAATACGAATGCGGATTTCTTTTAAAAGATCATCAACTTGATGTTTGACCGGACGCACTTCGACAATCGGGTCAATAAGACCTGTTGGACGGATGATCTGCTCCACGATCACGCCTTCGGATTTTTCAAGTTCATAGTTTCCGGGTGTCGCAGACACATAAACGACTTTATCCATCATCTTTTCAAACTCTTGAAAATTCAGAGGACGATTGTCTAAGGCTGAGGGTAAACGAAAACCGTGCTCTACCAAAGTGGATTTGCGGGCGCGATCGCCGCGATACATACCACCAATCTGCGGAACAGTGACGTGGGACTCGTCGATAAAAGTAACGAAGTCTTTCGGAAAGTATTCAAGCAACGTCGGAGGTGGTTCGCCCTCCCCCCGTCCGGTCATGTGACGCGAATAGTTTTCAATCCCCTGACAGAAGCCCATTTGTTCCATCATCTCGATGTCATAATAAGTTCGTTGTTCCAAACGTTGCGCCTCAAGAAATTTCATTTCTTGATTAAGTACAACCAAGCGCTCACGCAATTCATTCTGAATAGTGCCAATCGCTCGCTTTAAGTTGTCGTCACTGGTGACGTGATGGCTTCCGGGATAAATGCCG
The DNA here is from genome assembly GCA_013360185.1 of Bdellovibrio sp. Taxonomy (GTDB): domain Bacteria; phylum Bdellovibrionota; class Bdellovibrionia; order Bdellovibrionales; family Bdellovibrionaceae; genus Bdellovibrio. Next base: position 11,119 of record JABWCO010000041.1, on the reverse strand, counting down.
ACCTGATCGAGCTCTTCTAATACTTGTCCGGTCAAAGAATCAATCCACGAAAGTCTTTCGATATAATCGCCGAAGAATTCTACACGTACAGCGCGAGATTCTTCGTAGGGAGGAAAGATTTCAACATTGTCTCCGCGCACACGCACAGTACCTCGCGAAAAGTCGACGTTATTGCGCTGATACTGGATGCGAATTAATTCTCGCAAAAGATGATCCCGTTTCATTTCCGTGTTCGCAACCACTTGAATCATCATGCCTTCGTAAGCTTCTGGCGAACCCAAACCATAAATACACGACACTGAACTGACGATGATCACGTCGCGACGATCAAACAGCGAGCGTGTCGCTGAGTGGCGCATGCGATCGATCTGCTCGTTGATGGCCGAATCTTTTTCTATATAAGTGTCGGTCGAAGGAATATATGCTTCGGGCTGATAGTAATCATAATAGCTGACGAAGTATTCAACCGCATTATGAGGAAAAAGTTCTTTAAACTCGGCATACAGTTGCGCCGCTAAGGTCTTATTTGGAGCCAAGACCAAGGCCGGCTGATTGATCTTCGCAATCGTGTGCGCCATAGAAAAAGTCTTCCCCGAACCGGTCACACCCAACAACGTCTGATGCCTTAAGCCCGCATCAAAATTTTCCAACATCTGTGCAATCGCCCGCGGCTGATCCCCGGAGGGTTTAAAATCGGACACCAACTGAAAATTCTTTTTGTATGAAGATCCCATCCCCTAAACTCTAACACATTCGAAAAAAGGTTCCCGCTTCTTTTTTGGGTCTACAGCGCGTCAACTTGTGAATCTAATTAGCATTTTTTTACCAACGGATTCCCTTAAGGGACATGCCGCAATATAGACCGCAAAAAGAAGCGACAATCTCTGGATGAACTTTTTTTGGTTGCTTTGACGACAAGGGTATTTGAGAGTCTTTTCCTATGAAAAAGTTGATAGCTGTCTTGAGTGGATTGTTTTTGGTCATGGGGCTTGCTGCCGTAGCGGGGTATTTCTTTTTGCGCAGCTCTTTGGCGCCTCTGGATGGCACGCTGAGCTTGCAAGGCTTGTCAGCGCCCGTAACAGTGACACGTGACACCTTTGGTATTCCGCATATTCAAGCCAACAACAAAATGGATGCCCTGCGCGCCCTGGGGTTTGTACAAGCTAGCGAAAGACTTTTCCAATTGGAGGTGTCACGCCGCCTGACTCAAGGTGAGCTGAGTGAAGTTTTTGGTGATGCCGCCCTCAACATGGATAAACTGTATCGCAGTTTAATGTTGAAACGATCCGTGGAACGAATGCTGGCCAAAGAAAAAGCCGAGGGCACTTTCAATCAAAAAACGTGGGATGAGATGGCCGCTTACTTTGACGGCGTTAATCAGTATCAAACACATCATCCTCTGCCGTATGAGATGCAAATTCTGGGGATCAAAGCCCGTCCATTTTCCCCACTCGATGCCTATATTATGACCGGCCACATGGCCTATGGTTTCGCCATTGCCATGCGAGCGGATCCATTAATGACAGAATTGGCAAAAAAGTTACCCGCAGAACAGTTTCAAGCTTTGCGTAATTTCCCCCTAAAGGCACCGCTGAAAATAGTGGAAAACTCGGCCTTTAAAGATGTCGCGACGCTGTTCGATACTTTTGCCTTTCCGTTTTTTGAAGGTAGCAACGCCTGGCTCATTAGCGCCAAAAGATCCCAGTCCGGGAAAAGCCTCTTTGCCAACGATCCGCACATCGGCTTCAGCGCGCCCGCGGTGTGGTTTGAAGCGCATATTAAAACGCCAGAGTTTGAACTGTATGGCCACTACCTGCCACTGATTCCATTCGCAGTTCTAGGACACAACCATCACCATGCTTGGGGTTTTACCATGTCCCTCAATGATGATATGGATTTGTACCGTGAAAAATTAGATCGCGAAAATAAAACGGTTCTGTATAAAAACAAACCGGTACCGTACCAAGAGTGGCAAGAAGTCATTAAGGTAAAGAATCAAGATGACGTGGTTTTAAACATGATCGAAACACCCCACGGTCCTTTACTGAACCAAGTTTTAGCTGACCAAGATCTGGCCTTAGCCTGGGCCTTTCACCGCCGCGAAAACAATCCGATGCGCGCGCTTATGGAAATGGCTGAGGCTAAAAGCATGCAAACATTTGAATCGGCCATGCAATATGCCACGGCCCCTGGTTTGAATGTCATGTACGCCGATAGCGAAAATATCGCGTGGTGGACCTTTGGCGATATGGCCATCAAGAAAAATCCAAATTCGGATATGGTTCTTGAAGGCAGCTCGGGTGAAGATGAGTATGTGAGACTGCTAACCTGGCAAGAAAAACCGCATTTGGTAAATCCCGAAGCGGGTTTTATCGTGACAGCCAACTCGCGCCCCCTGGGGCTGCCGGACACTCTGCGTGGCGACTGGCAATCCGATGATCGCTTTCAAACAATCACAACTCTCTTAGAACAAAAAGACACCTGGAACAGTGAAGAGCTAAAGTCCCTGCAAACGGAAAACCTCAATTTGAAAAATCGCGAATTGTTGACAGCTCTTTTAGAAAACCTGCAGCTGGATGCCAAAGACGAAAAAATTTATTCGCAACAACTCAAGACTTTAAAAAACTGGGATCTCCGCTCTGAAGTTTCCTCTGTGGAAGCCGCTCTGTACCACCAATGGAATAATGAAAACGTGCGTTTGATGCTGGAAATCTTTGATAAGGAAACTCAGGACGCGTACTTGAATACTCCCTATGCCTGGGTCTTTTACGAACGCACTCTTTTAGATCCTCAATCTGCATGGTGGGAAAACCTCGACCGCAGCACCTTAATCAGCAAAGGCTTCAAACGCGCTGCCGACAAACTTAAACACAGTCCCGCCTGGGGCGAGCTGCATACCATTGAATATAAACATCCGCTGGGTCGTAGCTTTCCGCTAAGTAAGATATTTAACCTGGGCCCTTACCCAATGCCGGGGGCCTTTAATGAAATCAATAACAACAAAATGAAAGCCCTGGGAGACAATTTCCAAGTCGTCGCCGGCCCATCCACACGGCGGATTATTGATTTTGCGAATCCGCAACGCAGCTGGGGAATTAACCCCATCGGCAACTCGGGTCATATGCTTTCGCCATTTTATAAAGACCAGGTCCAGCTTTTCCTGGATGGAAAATATCGTCCGCAATTGATGGATGACAACGATATTCACGCGGCCGCCACCCATCAACTGATCCTGCAATAGCTTTCACCGAATGCGCACACTGCTTCTTTGCAGTCAGCGCAAAAGTCTTTCATCAAACATAGCACCCTATGGAAACATCAAAGAGGTGCTAAAGGGGAAGACATGAAAACCTATTTGCTTCTTATTCTTATTTCGTTTTCTGGAAATCTTTTTGCCTATCCCAACGTCGGCGACCGCGTTGAATGGCGAGGCGTTGCGCAGATTCAAAATCAATCACCTCAACCATTAGTTATCTCAAAAGAAATTATCGCCTTCGACCCCCGCCAAAGCCTGTGGAGTGTGCAATACAAAGTCACCCTCGGAGCTAAAACCGAAAGCAAAGTTCTCGAGGAAAGAGACCTTTATACTCCGGCCCATTTCAAAAAAGTCTTAGCGACATGTGCAGATCAAGGCGGCATCTTAGAGGATCTTGAAACCACCGTCGGTTCTTATAAGACCTGCAAACTTACCGCCAAGTTAAGTGATGGCACGTTGGTCGAAAAATGGTGGGGAGATATTCCTTTTGGAGTCGTCAGCAAAAACACCAGATCACCGGCTGGCAATGACAAACTCCCTATTGATATGGCGTCTTATTAAAAGACGCGCAAAAGAAAGCAAACCTGCTCAAAAAAATAAAATCCTAGGAGCCCAACAAGACACTGAAGCGTTCCTGATTTTTTACTTTGTAACTTCCCAGAAGCTTCCATCAGGCGTGTCGCTGACGGAGATTCCAAGGTCCGTGAGTTTCTTTCTTAGCTCATCAGATTTGGCGAAATCCTTTGCCGCACGAGCCGCAGTGCGCTCGGCAACCAAAGCATCCACCGTAACACGTTCTAACTTCATTTGTGCAAGTAAACGCGTGTCCAGATCTTGCAAGAACGCTTGAGCTGGTTGTTGGAACAAGCTTAATAACTGACCCACACGGTGAACAAACTGGGTGTAAGCCGCCGCTTTACCTAAGATGGCCGGGTTCACTTTAAGTCCCCGACGAACCTGGTTATTGAACTGCCGAGTCACTTCAAACAACGCCGCAAAAACTTCTGGAGTCCCAAAGTCGTCATTCAAGGCGTTTTTAACCTTATCCCAGGCGTCGCCGGTGACTTTAGCAAATCCGGGGTCCACAGCTACATCGGCAGCGGCCCCTGTCAAATAAGTTTCCGCCACAGCCAAAGCTGAATAAATACGCGCTAGCCCCGTCACCGCGCGAGCGATCGAATCGTCCGAAAAATCACTGACGCTGCGATAGTGCACACTTAACATCATCCACTTATAAACTTCGGCGGGGTTCACCTCTAAGAATTCACGCAACGACACAATATTGCCCAAAGACTTCGACATCTTTTGTGCGCCAAAGTTGATCATATTCCAGTGCATCCAGTAGCTGACGAATTGTTTGTGAGTGCAGCCTTCGGATTGCGCAATTTCGTTTTCATGATGCGGAAAAATCAAATCCATTCCGCCACCGTGAATATCGATTTGCTCACCAAAGATATCTTTGATCATCGCTGAACACTCAATATGCCAGCCCGGTCGCCCCGGCCCCCACGGCGAAGGCCAAGAAACCTCGCCAGGTTTTGCCGACTTCCACAGTGCGAAGTCTTCGGCACTTTGCTTTTTTGTATCCACATTTATACGCGAACCCGCTTGCTGGTCTTCAATTTTTCGACCACTTAATTTTCCGTAGCCTTCAAAAGCACTGACCGAATAGTTCACATCACCTGACACTTCGTAGGCCACTTTGTTTTCAAGCAACTTCCCAATAACCGCACGAATGCCATCCATGTGCTCTGTGACTTTGGGATTAAAATCGTGAGGACGCAGACCTAGAGCTGCAAAATCTTTTTTGTATTCGGCAATATATAACTCTGACACTTCACTGGCCGATTTACCCAGTTCATTGGCTTTGGCGATGATCTTATCATCCACATCGGTAAAGTTGAGGGCGTATTGAACTTTATAGCTGGACTCTTCTAACCAGTTACGAACTAGATTGAAAAATACAACACCGCGAAAGTTTCCTACGTGCAAAAAATTATAAACCGTCGGACCGCACACGTAAATTTTCACTTCACCCGGAGTCAGAGGCTTAAACTCTTCCGCTTGTCGACTTAAAGTGCTGTATATTTTCAAAGACATGTCTTTACTCACCTATGTTTTAGAAAGGGCTTGCTCCGCACGGGCCACTAATGAAGATTTTTTTAATAGCGGCACAAGAATCTTTAACTCCGCCCCATGGGGCTTACCAATCACCGCCACACGAATCGGCATGAAAAGATTTTTACCTTTTGCCCCCGTCTTATTTTTCACTTCATCTTGGTATTTCAAAAATTCTTCTTCGCTCATATAATCCCCAGGATGAGCTTTCACCAGATCACTCCAGGCAGTTAAAACCGCTTTGGTGGGTTCCCACTTAAGAGTCTCATCCGCCTCTGGTAAAATCGCATAAGATTTATCATCCAACGGACGATACAACTCCACCGCGTCAGCCAAGATTTCCATGTACGGTTTAAACAAGTTCAAAGACTTATCTTGCCAGGTCGGATCCTGCGGCAACTGCATGTTTTCTTTTGCCAAGTAGGGTTGAATCGCTTGCCACAACTCCGTATTGGGCAAAGCACGCAAATGCATCGAGTTCATCCACTTAAACTTCACCCGGTCAAAGATTGCTCCCGAAGGGTTTAAACGACTGATATCAAATGCCTTGATCATCTCATCAACAGAAAGGATTTCTTTTTCTTCAGGATGGGACCAACCCAGCAAGGCAATATAATTCAAAACAGCCGAGTTCAAATACCCTTCTTGTTTTAAGATTCCGCAGGCCACAGCCCCTTTGCGTTTAGATAGTTTTTGACGATCTTCATCTAGAATCAAAGAGATATGTCCGAACTGAGGCGCTGCCCAACCAAGCCCTTGATAAATCATCAACTGACGTAACGTATTCGGCAAATGTTCTTCTGCACGAAAAATGTGGGTCATTTTCATCAAATAGTCATCCACCACACAGCAGAAATTATAAACCGGCATACCGCCCGAGCGAAGCAGAACGAAGTCTCCCACCATGTCAGATGGGAACTTCACCTCGCCACGAACCAGATCGTGCAAGATATAGTCCTTTTGTAAACCTTTGGTTTTAAAGCGCACGACGGCTGAGTTGCCGGCTTTGATATGCTCTAAGGCTTTATCTAAGGACCAATCTTGGTACGGAGAATTGACATGGAAGTTTCCGGCCGCTTTGTTTTCTTCACGTTGTTTTTCAATTTCGGCGTCGGTCAAAAAGCAATAATAAGCTTTGCCGTCTTTTAATAGCTGCTCTGCATATTTTTTGTAGATTTCTAAGCGTTCGCTTTGACGATACGGACCATAGGGACCGAAGTCCTTGAGTGTTACCGGATCAACACCTTCGTCCCACTTAAGTCCGAGCCAAGCCAAGTCATCAACCACGCCTCGCAAAGACTCTTCCGTGGAGCGAGCTTCGTCGGTGTCTTCAATGCGCAAAATAAATTTGCCGCCATTTTTTTTGGCGAAGAGGTAATTATAAAGCGCTGTTCTTGCGCCACCCACGTGCAAGTAACCCGTTGGCGAAGGGGCAAATCGAACACGAACTTCCGACGAATTTTGAGAGGTCATGGAAACTCCAAATAAAAAAGGCCTGGTCGTAAAAACCAAGCCTTAAACTTATTATCTTTTTTAAACTTCGTCTAGCTTCCAAGTTATTTTTAACCACTCCAAGGTCGCTCAAAAAGGTTCAAGCGCAAGGCGGAGGGTCTTTTTCGTAACGGAGGCGTACTTTAAGTACGCTGGAGAGAAGAAAAAGGCCCGACAACGCAGTCGATTGGGCCTTTTTCAGCGACCGACTAGCCTGTAATGCCGAAGATTGCTTTTACTTCTTCTTCCTTGAAAAGGTCCTCTTGGCTTGTCGCCAACGTCAGTTCTTTTAAAAGAAGCGTGCGAGCTGAATCCAACATTTTGCGTTCGCCAAAAGAAAGCTCTTTGTCTGCTTTAAGAAGGAATAAATCGCGTAAAACTTCAGCAATTTCAAAAACAGAACCGGTTTTAATCTTTTCCATGTATTCACGGTAACGACGGTTCCAAGTCTGATTGTCGATTTTGATGTCTTTTTCTTTAAGAATGCCTACGACACGAGCAGCTTCTATTTTCGAAATGATCGGGCGAAGACCTGCAGACTTAACGTTTGTCGTCGGAATCATGATTTTAAGACCCGTATCCACGAGCTGCATATTGTAAAATGTGGTTTTAGTTCCCATCATTTCTTTGGATTCAATAGAAACCACCTTAACAACGCCGTAGCCGGGATAAACTGCATTATCACCGATATTAAACGTCTGCATCAAGAACCTCCCCTGAAATTGATAGGGCTGCAACCGAGCTAGTTCTATCAAATTTGACACGAGTTATCAAACAGGAGCAGCGTGTAAGGAAATAATTTCAGAGCAATTATTCAAAAAACAAGGCTCAGATCACTCTGAGCCTTGTTCATTATTATCATATACTTAGCTATTTTTCTTAAACTATTGAGCCGTGAAAGCCAAGGCAAACGATTGGGCGCCGCTTTTTCCTTGCGGAACTTTGTAACCTTTTACGGCCAACTTGTAGTTTCCGGCCGGCAAACCGTCCTTTTCAATCATCTCAAGGTTGTTGATGTGATCGTTCGGGCTGAGCGTTTGTCCGTTAGGCAGAGTCAAAACTAAATCTAGGTCGTTAACCAAGGCCTGTGCCGCATTCGCAGAGGCTGGTGCATCCGTCCAAACCAAGTTCGCATAAAGCTTTCCTGGGCGAGTTAATGTGAACTCGTAAACGATTTCAGCCCCTTGATTAACACCTTGGCGATTGTCGATCAATTTAGTTTGTGAGCCCAAATTCGCAATATTTGCTACGTCGACGCGGCCATAGCCTTCATCTGAATTTGGTCTGCGAGTAAGGATCTCTTGCCCGCGAGCGGCACCCACCTCACCAAACTGACCTGGATACATATCCACAGCGGTGTGAATCATCACGGCTTTCATCAAAGCTCCAGATGGGCTTTGCATACCTAGCTTTTCCACCAACACTTGACGAGCGACTGCTGCGGCACCGGCTGTCAACGGTGTCGCCATAGAAGTTCCGCCTGACCAAGCATAGTTTGGATTATAGGCACCCCATAATTCAGAGGCATCTTTCACTTGAGATTTCACACTCAAGATGTTTGTCCCTGGAGCCACGATATCTGGCTTAACACGACCATCTGTTGTCGGTCCGCGCGAAGAGAACATCGCTAAACCGTTTTCGTTGTTGGAAATATAGTCGCTATAGATTGGCTCTGCTGGCCACTCGTCTTTGGCTGCTCTGAGTTTGCTGATCGGAACTTGGATTCCACCTGTTGCTACTTTATTTTCAGAAGCACCCACAGTTAGAACGTTCTTAGCTGTTCCTGGCGAAGCCATCGAGTCCGCATCGATACGGCCGTCTTTGTTTTTATCCGCGCCACTATTTCCAGCTGCGAACAACACGAGCATATCAGGATTTGCGTAAAGCCATTCGTCCACCTGAACAGCGAAGTTATCGTAAGCCCCAAAGCTGCGTGCGCCCCCCCAAGAATTGGTGTGAATACGCGCGCCATCGGCATAGGCTTTCGTAAATAGATCCCCTAATTTTGAAGGTACGCTTAAGTTTTTAAGCATTGGCGACCACATTCCTTCAGCCACCATATTTGCCTCATAGGCTCCACCTTTTAGTAAACCTTTTGAAGCCGTGCCACGACCCAATACAGATCCTGCAACGTGAGTTCCATGGCCCATGGGATCTTGCCAAGACTTAGACCACAAACCAAAAGGGTAACCTGAAACGACCGCGCCTTTAAAATCTTGATGCACAGTCGCGATGTCTCCAGAGTCTAAACCTGTATCGGCCATCGAAACTGTCTGTCCACGACCCGTATAACCTAAGGCCCAAGCAGCACTGAACTTCATCACTTTTGTGCCGGGCTCATCACCTGTTAGATCCGAATAGTCGCCGGCGGCTGAAGCTTTCACCGGTCCCGTCAGTTCATCGTCCATCGCGAAATGAAACGATTCGATCTGTGGAGTTGGCTGAATATTTTCGACACCCGTTAACATTGCCACCTGAGGCACAATTCCGCGTGGAAGCAAGGCTGCAATATACTTTCCATCAACAACTTGAAGTTGTACTTGAGGATTTAGAGCGCTGATTCTGCGGGCGATCGCGGCACCTTCGGAAGATTTAAAAGCTTTTACTAAGACACTTTCAACAGCGTCTTTGTTAAAGATGCTAAGGGCAGAAAACTGCGCGCTCACTTTATAAGAAGGAAGGTACTTCACCACTGCTTGTACTTCGGGATGGGCGTTCTTGAAATTGACCAGGTTCAAATAAGTCCCGCGCACGACCAAGGCGTCATCAGGAAGATAACCGAAAATCTCAAAGTTTTTCGCCAAAGCGATTTTATCAGATTCAGTGATCGCCTTTTTAAATTGCACAATAAATTCAGTGGGCGCAGATTCAGCAGACCACAATGCCGCATAGGTATTCGCTGCCTTATTCGTGTCGACGAAGCCTGCATTCAGCTTCAGCACTGTTCCAGCTTCTGCAGTCCCTGCAAATAGCAAAGCACAGACAACGGAACTCGTGATATGTTTCACCAGTTGATTCATGATTTCCCCCTCTACGGAAAAAATCAGATCACGACGGAAGTCGGGGTGCAAAGAATTCTTATGCCGCAGTGAGTGATTACTCTACAGTCGGTGGGTCATCACCGCTAGCGATAGATTACCAGAAATTTTCCCGCGCGAATTCGTACCAAATTCTGTTTCTTTATTTTCTGGGGCAAACATCTGCGCTTTCTCTTGGATCTTCATTTCACCACGCACACGTTTGGTGACCGAGACATTCATCAACAAACCATCTTGCTTCATAACTTGAGATTTTTTCGCAAAAACAGTAACCAGAGTTTCTGTCTGTCCATCATCAGAAAACTGACTGACATAACTTTTTTTACCAGATTTGGCGATGGTATTAATAGAAATCGGTGACTGACCCTTAAGGCCGACACGCATACTCACCTTGTAGTTCGCCGGAGCCGCCCATGAGACGCATGAAAAGAAAAAGGAACCTACTATAAAACTGACAACCGTACTATTCATCGAGCACATCCTTGTGTTCTGCGTTCAGGATGGCAAAAAAAAATTTTCAACACAAGTTAAAATAAAATTTCTGGATGTGCTCTTTTAGGCGATTCCGGCAAGAGCGGTGGGACCGTGTTCACGCAAAAGTTCTTCGCGCAAACCTTGATTCTCTACATAAGATAGTTTTGGATCTTTTTTTAGAACCTCAAAAGCGGCTTCTCGCGCTTGCTGCAGGACCGACATATCGCGAATTAAATTTGCCAACTTAAAACCTGACAATCCCGATTGGCGAGTTCCCATAAACTCCCCTGGTCCGCGCATTTCTAAATCGAATTCGGCAATCTTAAAACCGTCAGAAGTTTTCTCCATCATTTCGGTGCGCTGTTTGCCTTCTTCAGAAACCGCATAACCCATGATCAAAATACAAAAACTTTTATGTTCTCCTCGTCCCACACGTCCCCGTAATTGATGCAACTGAGATAAACCAAATCTTTCTGAATGCTCAATCAGCATAATATTGGCATTAGGAACATCTACTCCAACTTCAATGACTGTTGTCGACACCAACACATCAAATTTATGCTCGCGAAAATCGTTCATGATTTCTTCTTTTTCCGTGGGTTTCATTCTTCCATGTAAAAGAGCCCAACGAATATCTGGGTACTGTGTCTTTAAACTTTCATATTCTTCCGTAGCATTTTTAAGATCAATCTTTTCACTTTCCTCAACTAGTGGGAAGACCATATAACCTTGGCGTCCCTTT
>JABWCO010000179.1 GCA_013360185.1 Bdellovibrio sp. | reverse complement strand
GGCACTTTGCTGCTTGGATTCTTTGTCTACTACTGATATTCGGCATTTAATTTGACAAAAATAATCTTGATTTCATAGGCTAAAATGTGTCAAGTCAACTCGCGATTGTCAGTAAAACCCAGTGTTAGAAAAAAAACTCCACTAAACTTTGCTTTCTGCTAAGCAATACTCAGTAACGGCAAAGAGTTGCCGCTGAAATGCGTATAAAAATTGTCCTGGGGGTAATCCCAGGATTCGCAATTATCAACTTTCACTCAAGAGGTTATTATGAAATCCCATCTAACAATTTGGGGCGGAATCATTTCTGCCATTCTCTTTGCACTCAGCATGCCTCAATCGGGGTATACACAAATCTATGGAGGTATGGCAAAGACCCACAAAGATATTCAACTTACAAAAGTATCAGAGTTGCAGACTGACGCGGTCGCTCAACAAGGAAGGTATACGACGTATTCATACACCTTCGCAGATCTTATCATTTTTTCTTACTTTGATGACACTGAATATGATGTTTTGAACGCAAGCGGAGGGATTGTGGCTGCCGGGCGTTTAAGTGCAAACTCCTTCCGCGTAGTAACCCCAGGTGCTGGAACTTATGGTGTAAGGAGCACGAAGCCATTTTCTTTGTTAATCGGTGATCCAATAAGTCGCAGCGTACTTGGGTATTTTGCAGCAGATGAGCGTGGCAAAGGCGTAAGCACAAAATTACTGACTTACATGCCGAAAGACGAATATGGTCCCGAGCGCTTCGTCGTTTTTGCTTATAAAGATGGAACCCAAATACAGATCAAAAATTTGTCAACAAAAACCGTAGTCTGGTCTGGTATTTTGAATGCTGGAGGTCATTATATCACTTCGGGATTAGAGAGTACTTTTCTCGAAATCACGGCCAGTGAAGGAATTTCGGCATTGAGTTACACAGATCAGGGTTATCTTGTGCCTGCCGAAAACGGCGATTGGCTTGGTCGGCGTTTTTATGGATATGCGGGGTTTGTTGGCGCATGGTCGGAGGACTTAAACATCATCAGCTACGAAAACGGAGCCCAAATCAGTGTGAGAAATTTACGAACCGGTAGTTCTCTTTGGTCGGGCACCTTGAATAAAGGAGAAATCAAAAGCCTTACGATTACGGGTAGCAGTGCGCCTGAAGTTTTTTTTGATGTGCAAGCATCCGGTCGGGTCTCTGTTTCAGTTTCTCCCTATACCGCATTTACTCAAAACTATTTTCATCTTAACGGTTGTGTCGATGAAAGCGGCACGATGATTGGCACTCTTTTTTACACCCCGGCAATCAATGGCCAGCTTGATTTCTCATCATTTGAAGACAATAATGCTGTTTCTATCAGGCGACTAGATACGGGCGCCAAAGTCTGGAGTGGAATATTAAAAGCTGGTCAAAGTGTGTCTGTAACCACTGTGCGCTCGGTATACGAAATTACAGGAACGGGCAAGCTTGCCGGCGTTGTAAGTTACGGTGGAAGTTTTGGTGGGGAGTTTCGGCCAGTTTTTTATGGAGCCGATTTGCCTGATCTTTCTATAACTTCATCTGCAATCACAGTTGACCCAGAATTTGCAGAAGTCGGCGTTCCGATTACTTTGCGTGCAGTAATCAATAACCTCGGCACGCAAACGGCCTCATTGGTTAGGGTCTCATTTTATGACGGCGATCCACTCCAAAACGGAAAATTAATTGGCCAACCCTATCAAATTTCTCAAATTGCCCCATCCGCTCAGGCAACTGCATCTATAAATTGGTCTGTACCAGAAAATCCTGGGCATCACCGCATTTTTGTCGTAGCTGACGAACAAAACTCCATTGATGAATCAAACGAATCCAACAACAAGGCAGAACGATCGTTTTATCCGAACAATGAATTAGAACCGCCCTTGGCATTAACTATTGATGCACCACAGGGGCTCAATCTAGACGCTAATGGAAATTACCTGCCCAACCCTTTTGCAATTCGTGCGACAATTTCGAATAATGGAAGCTCAACCTGTTCAAACATTTCGGCAACTTTGGAATTGCCCAACGGCCTCGTTTTGGCATCCGGGCAAGCGACAATAAACCTTTCATCATTAGCAAGTGGGCAGAGCACAACCGTCACCTGGTCCGTTCGGGCAACGGGTACCCCCTTTGGTGACTTGATTTACCGCATTCTCCTCAATTCAAACAACTGTGGCACGAAGGAAGGAAAGCGGCTCATTCGCGTGCCCGAAGCTCCTTTTGCCGCCGACATAACGGCAACTTGGAACAATCAGCGAACTGGAGACGTGGATATTTATGTCGACCGTGGCGCCGGTTTTCCTGCTGCTCCAGAAGGAAGAATCTCCTCGCCCAATACCCCCTTGCGTGTAACGGGGCTAAGCGTCGGGAACAAGCTGCGGGCTGTCAAAAAAGTGCATGTCAAGAATGCTGTCAAAGGCGGACACGAAGCCGTCGATGACATCATGTTTGAGCTCTGGGCGGATAGCGATGTCATGGCCGAAAATGGAACGTATTCGCCCTTCAGTATCGATACTCGCGCATCATCATTCGAACTCAAGATGGGACATGCAATCCACAAGTATAACCTCGTCGTTTCCATCGAATGGGGGGATACGAAAAACGATGAATATTACAACCAACTTGTTACTGGCTTCAAGAAAGCATCAAGATATCTTTATGACGCTTCAGATGGGCAGGCGATGTTAAACAAAATAGCTATTTACGACAACAAGAATCACTGGGTAGATGCTGACATGCAAATTCTGGCGACACAACATCCTCAAGCCACTGTTGATGGCATTGATCAGGCCATGACTGAATTTTTGCCTGGAGGCAAAATCTACTTTGGCAGGACTTGGACGCGATATGGCAGTACTGAAACTGGAGGCACGCCAGACACAGAGGATTATTTTACGACTATCATCCACGAATTTGGTCACTATGCATTCGGATTATATGATGAATATCTAGATGGCACAGGAGATAAAACCGCTTGGGGAAAATATAGAGCGGCCCACGAGAATGAGGCACCGGGCAATTACGGCGTCATGGATCACCAGTATGATGTCACCGAATTTTCTTCAGCAAATGATTATCTCAAAAGCTATCCGGATAATGTTGAAAAAGAAAAAGTGACAAGGCACTATTACGTCAGAAAGGCACCGACGTGGGACTGGATCAAAACAAAATTGCAGGGGTATTTCCCAGATGTGCCTATCACACTTCCCCCGCCAGGAAATTTCACAGAGGGGCCTCGAATTGATCGTGAAGGTCCGCTTGATGCCACTATAGAATCCCAAACTCAGGTCTTGGATTTCCGGACCAAGAATATCATGGCTGCGCGGACGACGACACAGATTTCTGAAAGTGAGGTTCACCTTCAGTATGATGGAAAACCGTTGTCTGGGGCGTTAGTCCAAGTCATTGATAAAACTACGAGAATGCTTCTCGGCAAAACCGACCCAGAAGGTCGTGTTTATTGGCCGGGCTTCCAAAATGGAACGACGTTGCAAATCTACCGTTTGCTGCCCAAGGGCCTTCTGCGCGCAACAGTTCAAATTCAAGAGCCTGCCTCTACCTACAAAATAACTCTAGCTTCAGCAGAAAAAACTGGGCAGTTGGGTGTAAAAACTTTACTGCAGAATAACGGTTTTGTTTTTGTTCCGACTTTCACTTTGTCTGGCACGGAACTTCGCTTGAATCTCCTGCTGCATACTGATGGGGCGCTTTCCGGCAACCCGAAAATCAAGCTATTTTATGGAAACACCTCTGACAGCACAACGTTGTCACTATCTGGTACAAATCGATATGTTGGCCAGCTTAATATTAACACGCAGACCCCAGATTTTGACGGGAGCGGCACTTTTGAAGTAAGAGCCACTAACTCGAGCCAAGAATTGAACACGTTTAGCAGTTCGTTTCGGATGTTTCATCTGAACCACAATGAATTCGACCAAGCTTTTGAAGGCCAGATGGACATTCATTTTTCCAAGAACAACGTGATTAACGATCAATTTGGCATTGTTAGCGAGACTTATTCTCAGCCTTATATTCAGGCCGATGTGACTTTGTACCCGGTATCAGCAATGTACAACGTTAGCCTGGAATTGGAATCGAATTTAAATGGCGGCGCCGCAATCAATATTCACTACTCCGACAGCGATGTTGACGGCTTGGATGAGACATCTCTGGCAATCTATCGCTGGAATGAAGCGACAAAAAGCTGGATCGCCGTTGCAGAATCCCATGGAGATATTGACCGCAATGTCGTTTCCGCACGGACGAATCAAACCGGCACCTATGTTATTTTTGCCAGAGCCGCCTCTGGCGATGTCATACCGCCGGATCGAATCAAAGATTTGGGTGCGTCAACCGGCCAAGGTCAAGGCGAAATTAATCTGAAATGGACGGCAACGGGCGATGATGGTTTAACCGGTACGGCTACAAGCTATGTTATTCGATATAACGAAGTGCCCATCTCCCATCTCAACTGGGAAAATTCAACGACAATCGCCAATCCGCCTCAACCGGTTTCGTCGGGATCGACACAAACGGTTACTGCCCGCGCACCCTTGTCAAATAAATTGTACTATTTTGCCATAAAAGTTCGTGACGAAGCCGGCAATCAATCGGAACTTTCTAACAACGCCTCTGCCATTTCTGGCACCGGAGTGATTCCTCCAGATACAACAACTACGCCTTGCGAAACCACAACCTTCACCGACGATTTTAACGACGGCGATGCCAACGGCTGGAAGCCGGACACGCCCTCGCAATGGATTGTTGCCAATGTGGAAGGCGATCCGGCGTATGTCTTAAACGTCCCGGATGCCAGCAGTGACGAGTTTTCGGTGCTGCAAAGTCATCGCGTGAACGATTTCACTCTCACCTTGAGCGCGAAAGCCACGGCAGCGGACAATAAAAATTTCTTTGTCCTGTTCGGCGTGAATGATCTCAACAATCCCAAGCGCGATGCCTATTATCTGCAGTTCGGCGTCTTGGGTGTAAGGCTCTATCGCATCGTCGCCAACAGTGGCAGCGAGATCGCTTCGCATCCGCTGGACTTTGCCAGCGATAACAGCTTTCACACCATTACCATTCGTCGCAGCGGCGACAATATCACTGCGCATGGCGACGGGGTCTTAATAATTGATGTCAGCGACGCCGCGTTCACGTTCGGCTATGTCGGCTTCGGCTCGTTTAGAAGCACGGCCTGCTTCGACGATGTCAACCTCACGTATAGCTCCGGCGGCGCCACGTTCTCAGACAATTTCGATGGCGGCAACGCCAGCGGCTGGACGCCGCTCACACCAAGCCGCTGGCAGGTGCGCAATGACGCCGGTAGCCTGCGCTATTATCTGAACACTTCTGACTACAACTCACCGGATGAAAAACGGCTCGGAGAGCTGTCGATCATCAACAGCCA
>JABWCO010000040.1 GCA_013360185.1 Bdellovibrio sp. | reverse complement strand
ATCGGCTTGTTCTGCTTTTTATTCCTGACTGGCATCCGTATCGCCACCAATGCCCGAGACAAATTCGGCGCCCTACTGACCGTCGGGGTCCTTTGTTACATCTTCTGGCATATGTTCGTGAATATCGGCATGGTTATCGGCTTGCTGCCGATCGTAGGGGTTCCTCTGCCACTGCTGTCCTATGGAGGATCGAGCATGCTCACCACCATGGCGGGCTTAGGAATTGTCTCTAGTGTCGCCTACCGCAGATACCTATTCTAGATCCAAGTCTTCACTTTTAAAAACTAAAAAGCCGATCGCAAGATCGGCTTTTTTTTATTCATCTTTTAGAATCTCCCCACGACTTAACAAAAACGAATTAAAGCAAGATTTCCGTCTTGGCTTTTAACTGGGTTCAGGTCGAAGCGACGGCCTTCGTCGGCGCCACGATGGCGCGAACCCGAAGACAGCCGTCCCACTCCGACTGTCTCAAAGCGATAATCATTCCCGAAGTGATTAACTATCTATCAGACAGCGTCTAATCATTGGTTGACACCCCCCTCCTCCACCTCGAAGGAATGCCTTCTGATCGTCGCCCCAAACTAGGACCCGAAGCATTTCAAAGGCTTACCCACTCGGCACGCACTTAGCACTAGTAGTCTGGTAACAGGAGGTCGCGGATATGAAAACGAAACATCTCAAAACGCTACAAGTAATTGTTACCGCAACACTCACATCAGTTCTTTTTACTAACTTCGATTTTATCAACTGGGGCTCTTTTGCTTCGATCGAAGTTGTTAATGAAGCTTCTCGTGTGGCTCACGCTAAAGAATTGCTTGGCGGGCACTACAGAGGCTCTAATGCGCACAAATTAGAAGGTCGCAAAGCTTTAAACGAAATGATCTATGATAAGGTCAATAATTCGTTAGCGCCGAAATGGAAAGCGCAAGCCAACTCCATTGCCCGCGCCGTGATTAACGAAAGCTCAAAGTATAATATGGACCCGGTGTTCGTATTAGCGGTGATCAAAACTGAAAGTAAATTCGACCCAGTGGTCGTGGGCCGTCATGGCGAAATCGGTTTGATGCAAATCAAACCAGACACGGCAGAGTGGATTGCTAAGAAGTATAAAATTGCTTGGCAAGGTAAGAGGACTTTAGAAAACCCAGCGGCCAACATCCGCATTGGTTTGGCTTACATGAACTTCTTGCGCACAACCTTCCGTGGTCAACCAGTGACTTACGTGAGTGCTTACAACATGGGCCCTAAAAACGTGCGCCGCTTGATTGCCAACAACGTGAAGCCTGAAGAGTACAATTCACGCGTTATGAAGAACTATGGTGAGCTGTATGCGCTTATTTCGGATCACTCAAGCACGGTGATTGCGGCGAACTAAAAGTTAAAGTTCCGTCTTAACAAATGCCTTTAAATGACTAACAGTAAATAAAAAAGAAAAACCCACAGTCCGCAAGGAGTGTGGGTTTTTGATTTTCTGCAAATTCGTTTAAAAATTAAACGTTCTTATTTAAGAAATCTACGATCGCGTCTTTTGGATGATTGCCAACCAATTGACCTACTTCGCTGCCGCCTTTAAAAAGCAACATTGCAGGAATACCGCGAACGCCGTACTTGCCTGGTGTTCCAGGATTTTCATCAACGTTTACTTTTACGATTTTAACTTTTTGGCCTAGCTCTTGAGCAACTTCTTCAAGCTTTGGAGCTAGAGCGCGGCAAGGGCCACACCATTCTGCCCAAAAATCCACAAGGACTGGTGTTGAAGAATTCAAAACTTCTGCTTCAAATGAGTTGTCTGTAACTGGCTTAGTAAATGTGCCCATGAATGGCCTCCGTATATTCTACTTTCTCACACTAATCTGAACATCAAAAGGGCGAACGTCAAGGTCGCCAAAACGGAACATTTACTTCTTAAACAGAGCTTTCGTGAACTCGCGACGTAAACTATCGAGTTTATTAAGATTTTCCTCATCCCAGTCCGCCGACATCTGGCGCAGGCGACGACGCGCCTCTACTCGAGTCACGGTACTTTTCGGAGCGACTTTCACATCCGCAACTATTTCGCTGTATTTAGCAACTCGGGCTCTCAGGCCTTCTGCAGAGGCTTTCAACTCGCTTGCTGCGCGGGCTTGCACCTCGGCCTGGTCATCAAAGGCGAAACTGCTCAAAGAAGTCGCATCCTCCGAGGAGCCCATCTCAGCAGCCTGTTGTGCTGCGGCTGCTGCTTTTTCGAACTCTTCTTCTAAGCTTAAAGCGGCGGCCTCGGGCAAGGACTCCGCTGCGGCCTCGGAGCTGGGCTCAGTCTGTGCTTCTTCATATGCTTCAACTGTTTCAACGTCTGGGACTCCGCCTCCGGTCAGTTCGCGCTCTAACGCACGCAAATCAACATCCGGAAAAGCCTCCTCGCCGCCTTCCTTCATTCCGCCTTTAGCGGTACGCTCTGGCTCGGCCATACGATCGCCGAAACGAAACTGCATTTTACCTTCGGAAGTGTCGTTATTTAAAGGGAACTGCTGCGCAGATTCATCGACTCTTTCTGAATGCAATGCCTGATCACCATCACGGTTCTCAGACCCTTCGATGGCCCCCTTAACGTAAATCGCCTCTTCCTCGGTATTAAACTTTGCACCGGAACCCGCGGGCCCCGGGCCTTTATTGGAACTTTCAAAGTGCGTCGTTTTATTTAAGCGCTCGAGTAAAATGGCTTCATCATGTCCAAGCAATTTGCCGATGACCTGCACCAAACGCAGAGGAGGCACTGGCGCTTCCAAAATCATGTCGACACGAATCCGAATGAGCTCTTGTGGATTGGGTTTAAAATTTGCCGGAAAAATCAGCACAGACTTTCCCTGCCAGCGCGACATTTCTTTAAGTCGCTTACCAACACCTAAGGAATTCACTTTACCGCCGCGACCTGAACCGACCACAAGATCCGGATTGAAGGCAAGAACTTGCTCTGTGATTGCGTATTCACTGGAAAGACCAATGACGTCAAAGCCCACTTTTTTCAAAGTTCCTTCGACCGACATGAGATCTGCATAGTCCTCGTACACCAGAAGTATCTTGTTCATGACACTATTGTCAGACATGGAGCGATAAGCGTCAATATCCCCGTCATTTGACGCCAGCTCTGGACATTGGGCGCGATGACTCGCTAACCTAAAAAAGGCTACACTTAAGTTCGTAAGAATTTTGCGAAAGGGTTCCTTTTGAGCATTTTCTCTGGCAAAAAAGCCGCGCAGTACATTTTCTTCGAAATGCTTCCAAGTTTCATTTTAGGCTTGCTGGTCTTTATTTCGATCATCTTGATGTTTCAGGTCCTGCGCTTGACGGAGTTTGCTTTAGTCCATGGCATTAAATTGCAGATGATCGGCGAGCTGATTGGTTATGTGATTATCTCGATGCTGCCAGTACTCTTCCCCATGGCCTTGTTATTCTCTGTTCTGCTCACCTATGGGCGCTTAAGTAATGATTCAGAGATTGTTGCCATGAAGGCCTCGGGCCTTCCCATGTCAACCTTACTTTTGCCCGCCCTTATTTTAGCTACGTTAGTTGGAATTATTTCCGCACAAATGTCTTTCAACATCGCCCCCTGGGGCAATCGACAATTCGAAGTTTTTTACACACGCCTGGCAAACACTAAAGCCGGTGCTGTGATCAAAGAAGGAACTTTTTCAGAGGGCTTTTTTGACATGGTCGTTTATGCCAACGAAGTGGATTCAAAAAAAGGACAGCTAAAAAAAGTTTTTATCTATGACGAAAAATCTGGCGACATTCCCTTAACTATCATCGCCAAAGAAGGCGAGATCGTGCCCGATCCAGAGCGCCCTGGCCATGAGTTGCTCTTGCGCTTAAGAAATGGCGAGATCCATCGTCAAGCTAAGACTCATACCAAAATCAGCTTTGAAACTTACGACGTACATTTTTCTGAACCAGAGGCCGTAGTCGAAAAAGAAAAAACACCACCGTCTTTAACCTTACAAGAAGTGCGAAATCGTTTGAAGGAAAACATCGAAGACCCCGAACTTAAGCGCACCTTGCAAACCGAATATCATAAACGCTGGGCGATCACCGCTCTGTGCTTAGTTTTTGCGATGATCGGCGTGGGCCTTGGCACAACAACCAACCGACGTGCCGCCAAAACCGGCGGGATGATTTTGTGTATAGGTTTAATTATTTTTTACTGGATCTTGTATGTTGCCGCCGAAGGCATGGCTCGGAGTGGGCAATTGCCAGCAGCCCTTGCAATCTGGACGCCGAATTTTATTTTTGGTGCTTTGGGATTTGAAACTTTACGAAGAAATTGGAACTGATTTTTTCTTAACTTTGTCAGAGGCAGATCGCCTAAAAATTAGAGACGATGCAGTAGCATCCATACTACCACGGTCATCCTTGACCACATCGCCCCTCCCTGACTCAAATGTTAGGTGCAATCGCCAGTCCTTGCAAAAGTTTTTTTTAGATGATTTCACTTTTATTCTTAGAGTTTTTCACAACTTAGGACGCTCCCTACAGGTAGTGCTGTTCCGTTGCTGCACGCGCTAGCCCTGCTGGTGACGCTTTGATCGAGTTCATTTCGGAGTTAAAATACATGGTTAAGTCTTGTGCATCCCGTATCAATTGGGCGCCCTCCGTCAACAAATCCAAGCTCCCCGAAAAGTGCGGATCAAGAGGATGCCCTGGAACCACCCACACGGGACGACCTAACGCCAAAGCCTGCTGTGCGGTGATCAGGGTCCCACTGCGCCGCCGAGCCTCTACTAAAAGTGTGACTTTACCAAGGGCCGCGATCATGCGATTGCGATGATGAAAAAGGTGCTTATGCATTTTTTGTTCAAAGGCATACTCACTAAGAAAACTTCCCCCCTGATCCAGCACCGGCCCAATCCACTCACGCAAACTATCCGGATACAAAACTCCCAAGCCCGAGGGCAAAACAATGACCGTGGAAAGATTTTTCCGTAATGCCGTCGAGTGTGCCTTCTGATCAACACCCCGGGCTCCGCCACTGACGATATTTGGTTTAACGGAGTCACAGAATGGCGCGAATTCCTTTTCTAACCACTGCACAGATTCAAAGCTGGGCTCACGGCTGCCGACGACGGACAGACATTCGGCTTTATTCCAAGCCGGCTCTCCCCAATACATTAATGTCAACGGAGGATCCGCCATCCAATAACACAACTTAGGAAAGTTTTCTTCACCATAACAGATAAGCCGAACCCCCTGCTCGCTCATACGCTGGGATTCAGTACAATGCTTTTTGAACAGCTCGTGATTTTTCTGCAAAATCAAGAACACTTCGGGGAAGTGTTCTTTTAATTTATTTAAAAGCCCCTCGGCGTGCAGCTCGCTATTTTGCGCAAGCAAACGATAAAGATGATGAATTTCATCCCGATGAACTGAATAAAATGGCAGGGCTTTAATGAGCTGAGAAAGTGCGTATAAGTCATTCATAAAAAAAGGACTCTGCAATCACAGAGCCCTTTTTTTTAACGTCAAAAATCGAATTCAGAGTCTCCGCTTCCGGAATCCGGCGCCAAGCCATCGGATGAGTCCGAGGGAACACTGTCAAAATCCGTATCAAATTCATCTCCGCCGGAGTCCCCAGTGGTTAACTCAGACGTTCCGCTCAAAGACGCTTGGCCACTGGTGCTCCCTACGATATCACCCATACGAATGCCTTCGCTAGCCTTCACCACGAATGCTGTCGCAAAGCTCCCTGACACACGGATAATTTTTGCGGTTCCAATTTGGCGATGGTTCATATAAGCACTGGCTTTTTTTGTACGCAAATCTTCATCAGCAAATATTCCTAAGGACTGACCGACCTGCAACCCTTGACCAGAACCACCGTCTAAGAAAATCAACGAGTTTGAGCCAAAAAGATTTCGTTTGTTTTCAAACTGTCCACCCAAGACTTTTGCACCCACGCCGGACTGCAGCTCCCCCACAGAGGGGTCAATCATTGGCAATCGCCCCGGAACCAAGACCGCACCCACTTCTACCGGCTGGATGGCTTTTTTCACAAGTGCGCGGTATGTATTTTTTTGCTCATTCACACGTCCCAGAACTTCGATCTCGCCTTGAATTTCAATCATCTGGCCTTTGCGATGCTTGTTATTAGGATCCACCAACAAATTGCCGTTCTTTTGTGCGATGAACTCTTTTCCGCCACCATCGATTTGCACATACACATACTGATAATCACCCGCCGTCTTCATATCGCCCTCGACGGCGACTATTTTGCCCGCCCCTTGGATCGGCTGATCTTCGACATAGTACCCTAGATATTCTAAGGCCCTAGGAAATTTGGAGGGCTGCAATTCTATGGAAACATCCGATGATTCGGCATTCACCTGAGTCCGATAAGCCGGCAAACTTGGCGGAATATTTTTTAACAGGGGTTGTCTTTTTTTTCCGGTCGGAATCGCTGACGCCGGCACCTCGACTGCAGGGGGTTGCCCTGCCACTAATGGATCCGCGCTTTGCTCAATAGGAGCGACACCAAAGCTAGGTGCATCTAACAAGCTGCCGGCAAAGAATTGTACATTCATGCCCGGAGCAATCGAATGAGGATTCAAAATTCTGTCTTTATTCAACGACCAAATTTTCGGCCAGAAAAACTGATCACCAAAAAGAGTCCCAGAAATGTCCGAAAGGGTATCACCCTTTTGAACTTGATAGTTTTCAGCTGGGCGCCCTTTGACGGCGCTTTCCCAAGACTCTATGGAAGTGGGTTGTTCATTATAGGTTTTATAAATTCTATGAAACTCTTCTTCACGGCTTGAGTCCGGCGCATCTTCTTGCGCCTGAGCTACGAGTGCACACAAAATCGCGGTGAACAATAAGCACACTTTTTTCTTCATCACTTATGCATCCTTGCAATTCAAAAAAATGTTATCTGAGCGTTTTTAATTCTGCCTGGGCCCGGAACGATTCGGGACTGCCCGGGTACTTTGTGCGCACTTCTTTTAAGTTCGTCGCCGCAAAATCTGGAAGATTCATTTTTTTGTAAGTCATCGCTTTAGCAAATTTTGCTGCGGCCACTTTGTTGCTGCGTGGGTATTGTTTTTCAATTTGTGCGAAATACTTTACTGCTTCTGCATAATTGTTGTGATCCACGGCCATGCGACCCGCTAAGAACAAGGCGTTGTCGGCATAAGAGCTTTGTGGGAAGCGCGTCAACAATGCTTGCAGACGACTTTTGAAAGCGATTTCATCATCACGCTGATAGGCGCTTACCATTTCAGCATATAAGCCAATGTCATTTTCTTTCGAAAGGTCTTTTCCTGTGAGTTCCACAAGCAGCGCTTGTTCTTTGATTTCTTTCGCAGAGAGCTTACTGGGAAGAGCTTGTGGCTTTGCCAAAACACTCATCGGAATACTGAAAAGAATTGTTGCTGCCAATAGTCTAAGTTGCTTCATCTCTGCTCACCTCATGCTGTTTCCTCATTATGACACGCATTGAGAAGAGCAAACAAGCAGGACTTATCCACATAAAATGTTGAGTTATTGTAATGCTAGACCTTAGACCTATTGCTTTTCAAGGCTTTCAGCGGTTTGCCTTAATTTTAAGCATGGCTTAACATATTGTTTTTATTCACTAAAACGGATTATATGCCGCTTATTAAAGCGTCAGAATGTCAGATCTTAAATTCCGTAAGGCATGGACGCACGGACGCCAAGACAGATTATTTTAGAACTTAGCCGCGCATCATTTTTTGCTAAGTATTTAAAACTATGACTATTATTTTAACCCTAGCTCTTTTCTTAAGCATGTCACTTCCGCCATCTTTGCTTAGAAATGCCTCATATCTCGCGAACTTTTTCCACGAAAAATGTGTACAGAAAACTTTCGTGCCCACGAAACATCCCGAAGCCTTGCGCGCTTTACTTTGTGGTGAAAAAATCACAGACGTAAACTTGCAAGAAAATTTGCAGCGCACCTCACTAATTCACATCTTTGTTATCTCGGGATCACACCTCCTTTTGCTTGATGAACTTTTAAGCATTTTGCGAATTCCACTTTCTGTAAGATTCGTGCTGTTTTTTTTCTACTCGCTGGTCGCGAGCTGGCAAGCGCCGGTCGTGCGCGCTTTTTTAAGTCTGGCGATCCGCGCGGGCTTGCGGCTTCGGGCCTTGCATCTGCCTCCCGATCTGGGAGTTCTTATTACGGGCTTGGTGACACTCGTCTTGTTTCCGACCTGGTGGCAGTCCTTGTCGTTACAAATGAGCTGGTGTGCCGCTTTGGCGCTTTGTTGGGGCGGGCTCTTGCGCGTGCGCTGCTCGATGTTAAAAATTTTTTTAGCACAGTTGGCAGTGTTCCTTCTTATGACCGCTCCCCTTTGGGGTTTCGGCAGCCTTCATCCCTTGGGGATTTTATTTAACCTTTTTCTGGCCCCGATTGTGGCCTACGCACTCTTGCCTTTAAGTGCGCTGGCGGTTTTTTGCTCCTGGGGAATCGTGATCTTTGATGCGGCAATGGACTTATTCTTGCGTTTGATGCCACTACTTACCGAGCCCGTAAGTCTTGTGCGGGGAGCACCTTCGTCATCTGCTTGGCTATGGGTTTGGATCTTTGCGTGGCACTGTTTTATGCACTTACTAAGAGTGTCCCTGTGGCAAGGGCGAGACCCTGCGGAGGCGCGATGAAATACTTTATGTTCTGCCTGGTGATTTTCAGCGCAAGCCTGGGTGCGAATAGTTCTGCGGGCTTTCACACCATCGTTTGGAATGTCGGTCAGGGACAATGGGTTACAGTTGTCACACCTTTGCAGTGTTATCATTTTGACGCCGGTGGCGAATTTTTTCCGTGGCGCAAAATAGCTTTACAGTGCCAACAAAAAAAGAATTTTTTGTTTTTGAGTCACTGGGATTGGGATCATATCGGGGCTTTAGGCAAACCCGCTATGAAGAAATATTTGCCAGATGTGTGTTTAGCCCTCGCTCCTTTAGGCAGATCATCACCGCGCAAGATGCGAATCTTAAGTGCAATACAAAAGTGTACGGCAACAGCGCCGCTGTTGCCTGTGAACATCTGGCAACCGGCTGCAGAGTCGCCATTCAAAGGCTCGTCGAATGGACTCAGCTCCGTCACCCAGCAGCGGGGAATTTTATTTCCCGGCGACTCCACCGCGAACGAAGAAAAGATTTGGCAAGATTTACCATGGGTGGCGCGCACACAAATTTTAATTCTGGGCCATCACGGCAGCACCACCAGCACTGCGGATTCCTTGTTAAAGCGCTTACGCCGGGTCAGGATGTCCTTTAGCTCGGCCCGCTGGTCCCGCTATCGCCACCCCCACAGCCGTACGCTGGCCCGCCTGCGCGCCGCACGGATTGCCAACCTGCGCACCGAAGACTGGGGAAACATTTGGATCGCACAAACGGCGATTTATGATTTTAAGAAATTTTAGTGAGAAACGCGCTCGATCATTTTTTTTAGGGCTTTCATTTGTGCGCCCTCCCGAGTCATGTAGTTATCACCTGTGAAACCAAACCAATCCCAGCAAGCATAAGGATTACTTCCTTGGACCTTCGCGGACTGCGGATAAAGAATGATGATGCCGTTACTTTCGGCCCACTCATTGTATCCTGCCAAAGATGCAAACTTATCCTGAATAAAGTCCGGACTCATCTGACAGCCGTGCAGTGCCACATGCAGGCGGCACACAGCACCTTCTTGACAGGACTGCGGAACATACACCCAGGCTTCCTTAGCCAAGGGGGTTTTTGCGTCTCCGAACTCGCTTTGCGCGTACTTAAACAAGTTCTCTGGAGCAGCCGTGCCACGCTCCTTGAGGTCGCCATAAGCTGATTTTAAAATCTCGCCCGCAGTGTCGAAGTTGCACTTTAATATCCAAGGTAAAAACCCCATGTGACATGCAATACCTTCATTCAGCGTCGGAAATCCGTGAGCTGACTGAACACTTTTTTCGATTTTGATTTTTTCGGAAGGGGCAAAAGCTGAATAGAACTCTAACAGCTTTTCAGAGTTTCCCGAATGGATAACACTGTCTTTGGGGCTAGCGAAGATATAAATATTTTGATGGGCGATGTGGCGGGTCGAATCAATACGTCCTTCGCTGGCGAAACGTTGGGCGCCGGCAATTTGCACTTTAGCATCAATGCCTTCGGGTTTTCCCATGCAACGACTTTGCGCCACCTGCGAGTCTCCCTCTGAACACCAATAAATCCCGCCGGCAACACTGCCCACGGCCGAAAAGTCTTTCGCATAGGCAACACCCATCTGCACCGCCATAAAGGCGCCCGAAGAAACTCCAGAGATAGATACTTGTTTTTTGTCGATCTTCCAAGCGCCGAGAGCTGGCGCCGTAGACACCGGCGTCCAAAAATTTGGTATTAGCTCTGGGCTCGACAAAGGAGCGGCCCACAAAGTTGTCATCAAAATCATTGCGACCACAGTCGACATAAGGCCCCCTTGATGGATCAAAGTTTTGGCGTGCCTTGAAATGTTGTCAATAAATGAAATGTTAAGATTTATGCGTGGTAAAAAAAAAGCCCGTACCTTGTCGATACGGGCTTTAAATTAAAGTAAAAACTTTAAAGAACTAAGCTTTGTAAGGCTTGTATTCCATGTGAAGGTCTTTAGCCACTGGCTCGTAACAAACGTATCCGCCGTAAGTGTTGAGACCTTTGTACAACGCTGGGAACTTCGCAACAGCGTCTTCTACACCCATTGATGCGACGATCGAACCGTACTTCGCCGTGACGTTAGTCAAAGCGTAAGTCGACGTGCGCGGCACAACGCCTGGCATGTTCGGAACGCAATAATGGATCACGCCATCAACTTCGTAAGTTGGCTGCGTGTGTGAAGTGGGACGGCAAGTTTCGATACAACCACCTTGGTCAACCGCAACGTCAACAACAACTGAACCTTTGCTCATAGATGAAATCATCTCTTTAGAAACAAGAGTTGGAGCTTTGTGACCTGTGATCAAAACGCCACCAACAACTAGGTCAGAGTCTTTGACTGATTCTTCGATGTTTTTTGCATTTGAATAAAGTGTCATGCAACGACCTTGGAAAATATCGTCAAGATATTCCAAGCGAGGTGTGTGAACATCCAAGATTGTAACGCTCGCACCAAGACCGACAGCCATTTTCGCTGCGTTAGTGCCCACAATACCACCACCAATGATTGTTACTTTTGCCGGTTTAACACCAGTCACGCCGCCCATAAGGATACCTTTGCCGCCGTGATCTTTTTGCAAATAGAACGCACCGATTTGCGTTGCCATACGACCAGCAACTTCGGACATCGGAACTAGAAGTGGCAAAGAACCATTTTCAAGTTGGATGGTTTCGTAAGCGATCGCTTTAACTTTACGCTCGCAAAGAACTTTTGTCAGTTTTGGTTCTGCTGCCAAGTGAAGGTATGTGTAAAGGATTTGGTTTTCCTTCATCAACTCATATTCATCTGGAAGAGGTTCTTTTACTTTTTGGATCATGTCCGCTTTCGCGTACACTTCTTTTTTTGTATCGATAAGTTTCGCGCCGGCTTTTTCGTACTGTTCATTACTGATACCAGAACCAACGCCCGCGTCTTTCTCTACGATCACTGTGTGACCTTCTTTTACGTACTGACGAACGCCAGCTTCCGTAATGCCCACACGGTTTTCAGAAATTTTAATTTCCTTAGGAACACCGATAATCATGACTACTCCTGTCGGGGTTGACTCCCCCGCCTGTGTTAAAACTCTATAATGATCAAACCCAGGAACTATGCCAGATCGGCAATAAAAAGCAAAATCACAAAAGGCTCCCGCTTCTTTTTTAGGTCAACGCTGCGTCAAAGCCTATAAAGTCTCTACTTTTTTCCTCTGAATCCTGCGCCTTGGTTTATTGGGAAGCCATAGGTTAGAAATGGAGGAAGATTTCCCCGTCCGCACCACCATGGAGACCCATGAAGGAAGCTTGTGCCCACCAACAAGAGGGGGTGGAGATTTTACCTGGTTGGGTGCGCAGCGTTGAGAACTTCTTAGTTCATCGGTATTTAAGAGGAGAATTTACTAAAAAATGGGAGTTTTCATATGCGTTCACTTCTCGCGCTCTGGTTCGTTTTGGGGTCCCTTGCGGCCCAGGCACAGTCGACTTCGACCCAATGGAAAATCACTCAACCGACATGGACGGAACGCCACGAACGCCAATTTGGTGAGTTCGTCGCCAGCATTGGTCAAGCCGTAGAAAAACGTCACTGTGGCAAGGTTGACAGCTGCATGAAAAGTGTCGCGAATCCTTACATCAAAGCTGATCCTGCGGGTTTAAAATATTACTCTGACTGCGCTGATTTGCCTTACTATCTTCGTTCCTACTTTGCCTGGAAGAACGGCTTACCAATGTCGATCGTGAGCGAAGTGAAGGCGCGCGAGTCTTCGGGACTTTTTAATAAAGACGTGCGCTACAACTCTGGCAATGTCGTGGCTAAACGCTATGACGTGGTGGCCAAGTCAGGCTTCATGAAAACAACGTTCCCGAATGCGTTGGAAATTTTAAATGAAATTATTCCTTCACTAACATACTCCGCAACGTACCGCATGCCCGGCGCGGACGCGGAATTGTTTTCTGACTTCTACCCGTCTAAGTTAGATCGTACTGGCATCCGTCCCGGAACTGTAATTTATGATCCCAATGGACACGTCGCGATTGTTTACAAGGTCACCGATGATGGCCGCGTGTTTTATATCGACGCGCATCCTGACAACTCTTTGACGATGGGGATGTTTACGCCAAAATTCGTGCGCAGCAACCCAGGTCAAGGTGCCGGATTTAAAAACTTCCGTCCGTTGACAGTTGTGGGAGCCAGCCAAGATTCAAATGGAGTTTATGTTGGCGGTAAAATCGTTGGCACACCGAACACTCAACTTCCCGGTTACGGCACAGAGCAATTTTATGGAACTCAACCAAATACTGGCGGAGTTTGGAACAAAGGTCAGTTCATTCTAAATAATCAATCTGTGAATTTTTATGAATACACGCGTATGAAATTATCTACCGGTGACATGCGTATTGATCCGCTGGTCGACATGGCCCAATTAACGGAAGACATCTGCGTCAGCTTAAAAGACCGTGTCGCGGCTGTGGATGAATCACGCACAAAAGGTATTTACTTAAAACCACATCCGGCCAGACTTCCTTTAAACATCTATGGTACAGACGGAGAATGGGAAAGCTATTCGACGCCGTCACGTGACGCGCGTTTGAAAGTTTCATTCATGGATCTTTTAGCGCAAACCAAGAGCAATATTGAGCGCTTTAATATACGCGATCCAAGTATTAACTATGCGGGTGGTAACTTAGCTGGCGACCTTCTGAACGTTTACGCGCAAAAAGCACAAGAGTGTCAGTTCTCTTACACAACGACGAATGGCAAAACCGTGACGATGAATCTTGAAGCCGCTCGTCAGCGTCTGTTTAATATGAGCTTTGACCCTTACCACTGTGTCGAGAAACGTTGGGGCGCACGCATTCCGGAAGAGTTGGCGGCCTGTCCAGATGATGCCAACAAGAATGCTTGGTACGAGTCCCAACGTTGGCTGCGCTATCAGTCTGAACGTCGCTATGATGCACGCATGGATTATTCTTTGGCAGATTTAACTGGCCCTATGCCAGGAGCCGGTGTTGACGTCCCGCCTGACATCGACATCGTGGGATACTTAAAGGCTTTGCGCTAATTTTTTTTTGGCAAAGTACATGACGAGGGAGCTTTTGTTTAACGACAAAGCTCCTTTTGTTTTTTACCCTGCCGAAATGGAATGAGAACGAATAGGGCCCTTTTCGATAGGGGGTCATATTTGCAACAATGTTTTCTAATAATGCCCCCTTTTGGAACAATTAGTTTCGTGTGATCCTAACAGCAACAAATCCAACTCATCTTTTTTACGATTGGATAATTTAGGAGGAACTTATTTATGGCTACTTGGAATATTGACCCGGCACATTCTAGCGCTAATTTTTCAATCAAACACATGATGATCGCCAAAGTGCACGGCGCCTTTGAAAAGCTTTCTGGCACTTTGCAGTACGATGCCGCAAACCCCGCACAAGCATCCATCGAAGCGGTGATCGAGGCTGCCAGCATCAACACACACGAAGCACAACGTGATGGTCACTTAAAAAGCGCTGACTTTTTTGA
Organism: Bdellovibrio sp.; assembly: GCA_013360185.1. Lineage (GTDB taxonomy): Bacteria > Bdellovibrionota > Bdellovibrionia > Bdellovibrionales > Bdellovibrionaceae > Bdellovibrio. The sequence goes on along the minus strand of JABWCO010000040.1, from coordinate 11,258 downwards.
TGTTGAAAAGTTCCCAACACTGTCCTTTAAATCCACGAAAGTGGACGTCGACGGCCATGACTTGAAGGTCACGGGACTTTTAAAGATTAAAGATGTTAGTAAAGAGGTGGTTTTTGCTGTGGAAGGACCTTCAGCTGAATTAAAGGATCCTTATGGGAATATCAAAATCGGCGTGTCTGCGACAACGAAGATAAAACGCAAAGATTTTGGTTTAACATGGAACGCCGCCCTCGAGGCTGGTGGAGTTTTAGTCGGAGATGATGTCACGATCACTTTAGATGTACAGTTTGCTAAGAAAGTATAGGTCTTAAATTAGGAGTTCGTGACCTCTTCACCAAGAACACTGAGTTCCGCGCACGATGCGCGGAACTGCTCAGCCTAGGGTTTTAGTTCGCTAACGGATCATGACGGTCTGGAAAACCCCCACCGTCAAATAAGGCGCACTGCAACTGGTTTTTTTGTTCCGTTACTTTTGCTTCTGGTTTTAAATAAAGCAACGAGTGAGGAACCTGTGCAAATCAATATCAATCTTGTCTATCCCCTGTGCGCGATGTTTTTTCTGACTTTAATTGTAATGTTGATTATGTTCACCGACCGCGTGACGGCGATCAAAAAAGGTGCGATGAAAGTCGGCTATTTCAAGACTTACAATGAAGAACTTAAACCTTCAGAGCGAGTCATAAAGTCGACGCGCCATTTTGCCAATTTGTTTGAAGCTCCGATCTTATTTTATGTTGCGTGCCTCTTGGGTATGATCTTACCTCTGCAAAGTGTGTTCTTTTTAGCCTTAGCGTGGCTTTATGTTTTTGCACGAGCTGCGCATGCCGTGATTCATATTGGTCCAAACAAATTGCTTTTTCGTATGACGGCTTACGGTATTGGGTGGCTGTGTTTGGCTCTGATGTGGATTTCCATTTTGGTCGACACTTTGTTGCGTTAAAAATTTGTTAGAAACCGGCAGGGTTCAGGGCTTGTTTCATTCTGAAAAAGTATTTTCCTAGACTTCATTCCTAGGACGAATTTTGTTTATTTATCAAGACCTAGACCCAGTGCTTAAATGGGCGAATTTTCCGATAAATACTTGATGCTTTTTCGCGTTTTCTTTTTACATTTTATGATCCATTTTGCGGCAATCCCAGTGGTGGCGCAGTTGGCGGATCTTTACGCGAACTTTTCAAAACTCACCTATGAAGCTGTGCACGGCTGCCCCCAACTTAAAAGCGAAAACTTCAATAAAGCGGCGGCCTGCACTCTTGGCAATTCGGCCGAGACTGTTTCTGATCTGGCGCAAATTAACGAAGAAATTTTCTTTGCCCGGGAAGCCCAGGACGAATTGCAAAGTTTAGGATGTGCCATCAAAACCACTCAGGCGGTTAAAATAAATGCCGCCGCCTTGAACGGCATTGCTGTCGATATGGCAGAAAAAGTCCTTTTAGCGGCGCCACTTTATTCGGAGCTAAGAAAAGCGAAACTAGAGTTGACACGATTGCAGTCACAAGGCAGTAACAACCTACGCACGCTCAATCGCAATCACGCTCTGCAAATCATGGTGCAGGCCGAAAACAAAGTGGCGTACTTAGAACAATCCCTGGCGGCCATCACTGCCAGCTTGTGGATGGGAAGTTCGCACACGATTGCAAAAATATTTATGGATAACGTCCGTGCCGGAGCTGCGAATAAAGATACATTGGCAACAAGCCTTCGTTCAGATCTTCCCGTGACCCTGACCAAGTTACGTTCGGAGTTCGAAAGCAATCGCCGCACCTTAGAGGCGCAAAGAAAAGGCCCTGCAAAATGGGATCTTTCTTTGCAAAGCAAGCGAGTGCTTCTGCATCGAGCACAAGAACAGAACTCTTTTCAAACACAGTTTCCAGACTCTGCAGACCTCGGACGAGGTATGGAATGTCGTCTAGAGGGTAAATATGGTAAGGGTCAAGAGTACGTCGAAAATATGTTCTTGGCGGGAACTTTAATTGCGTCAGGAGGATCGGCGCTGATACCTCGCGCCGGGTTCGCGTTGCGGGCCACCGTTACGCGCGGAGTACAGATGGGTCGCGTGTCCGAGCAGGCCGGCGGTATCCTGCTTAAAACTTCCCTCGCACTCAATGCTTCTGCCGCGCTTGCGGACATCGATAAAAATTGCCGTCAAAAACAAGACTTTGTGAGCAAAAGGTCGCTCTGTGAAGGCGACGCCCAGGAGCTAGCCACCGCGGAGCTAGAGAACCTAGAACAAGGGAATTGTATATTGGCTATCGGTCTTTCCGGAGCTCCCCTGCCACTGATCGCCGGAGTCGGCAAAGCGTTGCGTGGTCTTAAACCCCCGGGCTTAATTTCAAGCTTAGCATATAAGGGCGATGAGCTTTTGTCTCGAGAAGGTACTTTTTTAAAAGTTTCACCTCTTGATATTTCCAAATACAGCCAAGAAAGCGAAGAGTATTTAAAACGCGTCGGCTTACAAAGCGAAAGAATCACGACGGAAACCTTACCTAACTTTGTTAAAAATAAAAAAATTGATCGCTTAAAAAAACTCAAGGAGCAATTGGCAAAGCAGGAACGCTCTGCGAATGTGCTCGAAGACAAGGCCGGGGGCGAAACACTGCAAGGAGCTTTATTTGGTAACTCTGCAAAAAATTACTCGGGAGAAGATGGCGCTTTAGAAAATATTCTGAGCCATGCTCAACCGTTAAGCCGCGAAGAAAATATAAAACTGCTTAAGAAAGAAATTGCCGCTTTAGAAAAAGACATCCGTGCAGCTCCAGAACGCGTGATGGACAAACCCATGTCCGTGTTGCATGATTTTGCTGCCGACTTTGGTGTGCACGTTGATGGCCCGGTTGAAAATTATAGCGTTTTAAAAATCACCCAGCTTCCGGCCACAAAAGGCAAGGCCCTGTATAACACCCCTGCCATCTTACACCCCGAAATGCAAAAAGACCTTGAAGATCTAAGACGCATTGGCGTGGATGTACGCATTGATCCCGCCATGAAAGCATTTAACGACGAAAAGGCTTTCTTTTATGACACCTCTCAGGCACAGGCTCGCCGCGTGATCAACATTGGTGCCACAGCCCCTTATGAAGTTTTTAAACACGAAAAGACCCACGCTCTTTTTTCTCATTATATCAAACCAAAACTAGACGATCTTAAGAAAGCCTCCAGTGAAGGTAAGTCTTTGGACAGCATTCTGACGGAAAAAGAAATGCAGGGATTCGGTAAAGAAAATCTTCGCAACCTAGAAAGAAACTTAAAGCGCGACAACACTGAGCTGGCGCTAAATGAACGCCTGGCCGTCGATGCGCAGCTCTCTGAAATGGGCCTTATGCGCTACGCTCCCCGCGCTGTGGACACTGAAGCCTATGGACTGCGCCATCAACTGGAAGGCTATCAAAAAATCTATGAAAAGAACCAGGGACTGACTTCAGCCCAAGAAAAAGAATATCTTAAAATCGTTGCCAAGGCCGGAGCCCTCTTAAGCTATCAAGAGGGGGCCCAAGAAGCCCAAAAAGTTTTTAAAACTTTCGCCACACCTTCTGCACAAAGTGCCGAGGCCTTGGCGCGCAAATTAAAAAATCTGCAGGACGACAAAGAGCCGGCAAGGCCGACCTATTTTTTTGATCCCGCCGGCCGCCTGCTGGTGCTGAACGCTGACGGTACTTGGCAGCGCTTCAACACAAAATAAATTATTTAAAAGGTAATCTTAATGGCGTCCGCAGATTTTTTTGCCGGGCCGTGGAAAACTGCTTCGATGTTATTGCCATCCGGGTCGATGACGAACGCGGCATAATAGCCTGGATGATAGGGTCTTTCTCCCGGGGCTCCGTTATCTTGGGCCCCCGCTGCCAAGGCCGCCTTGTGGAATTTTTCGACCATCGCACGGTCTTTGGCTTGGAAGGCCAAATGTGTGCGGCCCGTTAGTTTTCCGGCAGAGGCTCTGCTGTCTACAGAAGAAATAAACAACTCGTCCACCCAAAAAAAATCAGGACCTTCACCACCTAAAGGAATCCCGAGAGTTTCAAAAACCGCCAAATAGAATTTTTTGCTGGCGCTTAAATCCTTAACAACTAACTGAATATGATCAATTAAGCGCCCACGGTACAATTCTTGAGTTTCCATATTGCCTCTTTTTCTTAAGATAAACCCCATCCTATCACTCGAAAGAAGTGGGGCAAATAATTTCTAAGTGGGCTCTGCCGCGTATTGCTTTGCAACAGACATCGCAACGCATTCGACACGTGTTCAACTTTTTAAAAAGTTCTTAAAGCCTTCGCCCTGGCGAAGGCGTCAAGACAAAGTGCCTAAGTTGGGGTGGTTTTTCTAAAATCCCTTTGGCACATACAAAGGGGCATCGGCAAATCCCAAACGACCGATAAAAGGCAGCTTTAAAGCCGGTCGCCATAAATCAATTCCAAAAGTCATTCCTAATATATTGACCTCAATTCCTTCTGCGGCACCGATCGTGAAGCCCAAAGCCCCGGCCACAGAAACTTGCACTCCAGTCCCCGATTCGGTCAAACCCAGGGGCTGGCCCGAACCAATCCAATCTTTGCCAATCGCGTTTGGTGGCAGTTCCACTGCAATGCCTGGGGTGTTGCGCATAATGTGTGAAACAAACGTATTACTGTTCGGGCCCGGCCACATACGGTAACTGTCAGGATAGGGATATGACTTCACGGCTGCTAACACGTGCGGAATCATTTCTTCCGCCGCGGTTCCCCGCAAATCAAAATGCAGCGTCGGTTCGTTGCCAAACCAGCGCTGATCCGGCGCTCGCTGTCGCGAACGAATCACCGGAATACCTTTTTGTGATCCATACCCGATCACTTCATACACCGTATACTCGCGCGCGCCCTTTTCCTTAAGCGCCATCCAAGAGTGAACCGCTAAGTTCCCCTTCCAACCATAGGTCCGCGCTGAGTAAATCTGCACCACCGCTCGTGGTTCATCTTTTGCCGCAGGAGTTAAACCGACTGAAGAACGATCGGCCGTGCGCCAGTCCGCGCCGCTAGAACAAGAAAACAAAAGCCCAAGAACCAGCAATTTTAGTCTCATAAACAGATCTCCAAGCAATAACTCAATATGCGTACGAAAAACTTAGAGTCAACGCCCAAGGCTCAGTATTTAAGCTATCTTCACTCAATTTTCATTCTCTTGCGAAAAAACCCATGGAGCCCTAAGGAAAACGCGCTTGATTCTGTCAGATCTGCGGCCAGGTTCCTATTTGTACAAGGCTAAAAGCCGATCCCTTGTCAACGCAGCCGATGATACTTGTGCTATGAACTTCTGTTCGAAAAAAAGTCGCTTCCCGGTTTGGGTAATTGAAAGAATTCTTAATAAGGGCCAACAAAGAGGATAGTTCCCAATGAGTTCCCGCGCATACATGTCAGCATCCCGGTGCAAGCCCCGCTGACTTAACTGGGACAACACAAACGCATGCAGAGGAGCTCCCAGAAAGGGAATCGGCACATCGGCGAACCAAGATCTTTCAAATTTTTGAACTTCACTAAAAATCTGCGAAGGATCGCGGGCCATCAATTTAAAGATTTTTTCTTTTAATATTTCACCAGCGGGGGATTCGAGATAGGCGTAGGCATCTCCGAGGTAAGGACGTTTTTTTGACCATTCATTGCATTGAAGCTCAATGAGGTTTGCCCATTTGTTTTTTATTTCTGCCGGGCCACCCCCCAGAAAAGGGCAAACTTCCAGAAGCATCGTCCCGAGAATAGGTTCCATATATCCACGCTTCAAAGTTGAAAGTTTTTTTAGTCTTTCTAAATATTTTTTTAAATCTAAGTTGCGATAAAGTTGGGCCTTGGTGGCAATCACATATTGAAAAACGTCAGCATGGGTCCATTTTTCTGTTCTGTCCAGACGTGCCAGATTTTCTGAATCATCGAGATAAAAGTAGCCCTTCCAAGCCTTTACTCGGTACGCATGGGGTACATAGTTTAGTGCTTTAAGTTTTTTAAAAGGTGCCGTGAGGACCACAGGAAGGTGATCCTCTTCCGTCCCGAGAAAGTAGCCAAAGTCATTGGGAATAAGCGAAATCACTTTATCATTCACGATCCACTTTCGTTCCCGCGTGACACGGATGAGTTCTTCTCCTTCTTTATTCACAATCGGGACGCGGCCGGCAAAGCTAATCGTGCACGCTGGGCAGCGCCCGCCAAAAAGCTGAAAAGAATGGGAACGATGAATCCAACGGTCTGAGGCCATCTCAACAATTTTCTTCGGAAAGTGAGTTTTATCGAACTGATACACCGCCTTTAAAAGATCCTGTATCGCAAAATGATCTTCGCTGAAATCAAGAGGCGACCGGAAATACAGAGCATTCGAATTCTTTTCAAATAGAACACTGGTGCCGTGCCGAGGAGTTTTTGATAAGGGCAAAGGACCGTCAGAAAAAAAGTCTTCTCCGTGATCAGATAAAACGAAAACTTTTAAGTTTCTATCCTGATGCGCAAGCACACGTTTAAATAAGGGATCTAAATATTCATACAAAATTTGTTTTTTCAATTGATCATAGACGACTCTGTTACGACTTAAATCCGGACCTCGGCGAATCGGGGGTAAATAATTCTTGGCAGTTAAAAGGTCATACCCTGATAGATACTGTTCACTCTTAAAATAATAAGGCCATTGCAATGAGCCCGGCCAGTGCGCTTTTACCAAGTGCGATAAAATCAGATTTTCTTTTCCACTTTTGTTATCGTGAAGATTGTCGACGACCTGTTTAACAAAAAATACCGGCCAATAGGTATCGGAATAAGAACTGTTACCAACAATTTCAGGAAATAAAAAGAGCCCCAGCCAGTTGTTCAGCAAACCAAAAAAGAAGGGACTCCGTAACAAAATTGGTCCCAAGATATTCTGAACACCCGGCGAAGCCCCTTTCGATAGAAAATACGAGCCCACCTTTGGAAAATAGGCGTATTCTTGGTCACTTCCTAAATATAGAATATTGAGCTGACGATGTGCAGCCAGTCGGAGGGCCATTGAATCTTGTAGGGTCTCTTTGAAACTTTGCAGCTGGCTAGCAAAAATCGTATCTAGCCCTGCGTCTTCGGGAGACTTTCCAGTTAAAAGAGAGACATAAGTAAGTTGTGTCTTGGCAATGGGCGTATAGACACGACGGGGTTTTAATTTCGTTCTTTCATATTCCAGATACGGATGCGATTTTTCCAGAATCCAGTCTTCATTAACATAGGAATCTGCATTCAAGGCATCCACACCCACCAGAAGTGTCATAGGCTTTTGCAAATCGGGTATTTCGGGAACAAATAAATTTTCCAAATACACCGGGGGAATTGCTACGAAAAAAAGGAACAAAAAAATAAATATAGTTCCACCAAAGCGCAAGATTCTTTGCCTGCCAAAAAAATTCTTTTTGCTATGAAAGAGCAAACCCAGGGTCCACAAAACTAAAAATGAAATTACAAGGGGCGGTCCCCCCTTCAATACATAAACAAATACTTCGCGCAGAACACCGGGCTCTAAAATTAAACTTCCCAAAAGAGCTGGCGTTAAAACGAGTGCATTTAAGGTGGAAAATAACAACAAAGGGATCGCGACAAGCACTTGGGAAATCTTAAAAAAATGACTCAAGCAGAAAACGACTATAAATATGGTCACCCAAAAAAGAACAAAAGGACCCCAAATCGCTCCAGCCACGCCGAAATAGTCGAAGTGAGAATTCTCCGAGGCAAGATACCAAGTGGCGTTCAGAGGATTTAGACGCCATAACATTAAAAACAAATCTAAACTAAATACGCAGGGAATAAAAAAAAACTCTAACCGACGAACCCAGCGAAAGTATTTACTTACCACCTGCGCCGCCACCATCGCCGCCGCATCCTCCGTCACCACCGCAGCCACAGCCACAGCCTGAGGCTATAAGCACTTGCCACGGTTCTTCGGGCAGGTTCTCTTCTTTCGCACTGGCTTTGATGGCTGCCAACAAAGGATCTGGCGAATCCAACTCCGTCACCTGAAAAAAATTATTCTTGTCTTTTTTTTCCAATGCATACCTTTTGCTAAGAGTGCTCATTTTCTATTTTTTCATGACCCCTTTTTTTCCGCAAGGCCATCGCTCTATTTCTCCCCAGTATCCACCCCTCCCGTGGCGGTTGAGAAACTTCAATGCTATTGACATTGCAAAGCCAGAAATGAACTCTTTCCTTATGAAATCAGTTGGGCAAATACGCTTTATGGGACACGCTGGGATTGCCGTACAAAAAGATAACTTCGAGTTGCTCATCGACCCGTGGCTGTGGTCGAGCACTTTAACAAAACCAGTTATAAACGGTTTTGTCCCACCCAACCAAGGCATGGGCTTTTTACCTCGCGATTCAGGTGACCAACACAGTGACTTTCAACCTCAACTCATTTTACTTTCTGGTTTCGAATTCACGCACAGCCCCTTTGAAGAAATCGCCGCGTGGATTGCCACTCGGCCCCTGTGCCTGGCACTTCCCGAACCCGATCTAAATCAAGGTCGACTGATTTTAGCCGCACTAAAACCGCAGGCATTCGATCGTGTCGACTTTCGTTTTTGCCTTGCTGGGCAACACTTTCAAAAAGGCCCCTTCACAATTCAAGCCCACTTTCATCCCCATCCCCAACATCTGATTTGGGAAGTGCGCTGCGACGACTTTAAAATATTATACATTCCCAAAACCCCATACAATCGAGGCCCCGATCCTTTGGTTTTGGATATTTGCTATGAGCCTTTCGCGGGAGCCAAACCTGATTTTCTTTTTATTGAATGTCCCGGGGAAACCAAAAAAATTGTTGGTGATAAAAAGATAGAAATTCAGGAATTCCTGACGACGACTCCCGTGCAAACCGCACGTCTCGTCGCACATATTCAGCCTCGTTTTGTGGGCCTTGTCGGAAATTCAAATCCAGACCCACAAAAAAGGACACACGACTATCATTTACCTGCTCACGTTATCGAAGAGCAATTCCAATGGGCCCTTTACCAGCTCTGTCCTGAAACTAAAACAATAGGTCTGCGTTCGGGTCAGAAGTTTTCAATCGCCAAGAATGATCATGAGCTTCAGACCCACCTTCATTTGAGCATCACTTAGTCCTTTAAATTATTTATGGAGAATTTTTGAATTTTCGTATTCGCCCCCAAACATTTTTAGTCGCCCGGGATCAAGAAAAATTCTTTTTTAGCTCTTTTGGCCAACGCATCCTTATTGAGACCTCCGACGGCCCCTTGTTGCAAAAAATATGGTCTGATCTGGAACAGCAAAGTCCGAATATATTTTCTTCTTTTACAGCTGCGTCTGAAAATGCAGAGAAAAACACGGTTCAGCTTCTGGGGCACCTAGAGCGCCAGGGACTGATTGAAAATCACGACGAGGTCGCTTTCCCCGAAGCCCCTTCTAATCATCCTTGGCTGCCCTTGATAAGATACTATTATTCTTCGCTTCGAGCCCAACTTGGTGCGCTAGAAAAGCTAATGGCTTTTACACTGGAAATCGACTTGCCAAAAGACCCAAGCCTAGCCTCCTTCGGGAAAAAATTTGGGTTGCAAATTAAGCCAGACGCTTCTTTTTCGTTATTTGTCGCCCATCATTGGGAAGCGCACAGATTGCAAGTTTTCGCGCAAAAAATGCTAGCGCAAAAAAAGAGTTGGCTTCCTGTAGTTCTCACTCCGCACGGGGCGAGAATGGGTCCTCTTCTCGGACCCCACTGGAAAATCTGCTGGAACTGCGTCACCCAACGACGTCTTTCACATGTTGAAAATCTTCAATACACATCACCTTTTGAAAACTATTCCGGGACGGGTCCCCAAGACTCCCAACTCCTGCCCTCGCATGTCGCCATGATCGAGCACTTTGCACAAAATGAAATTTTCAAGTCGGTGATCGAAAACAATTCTCGCCCCAATCGTCTGTTAGACATCGACCTGATCACACCGTCTATCACTTCGCATATCATTTGGCCGGATTCATCGTGTGAGTGTTTTTATGTTTGGGACTAACCTCTGCGGTGAGTCTGCGATCTTTTTAAAAGAAAAAAATACCTTCCTGGAAGATCTTTTGTGTTCCAAAACCTATGGTCTTTTAAGCGCACCAGAGCCCGTCCCAACCATTCAAGAGCTTAGCTGGCTGTCGATCTATTTTACCGGTTTTGCGAAGAACTCGGCCTTTCGCGACAAGGCGTTTGGTATTGGCACGGCTCTCGACCCGCAAGAAGCAAAATTAAAAGCGCTCTCGGAGGGCGTGGAAAGATGGGTCGCATTTTCACCTCCCCCGCGGTCCATTTCACGCAAAATGTCTTTACGGGAAATGCAGGCTTGCGGAGATATGTACTTGGCACCAGAGAACTGGCACCTCCATAAAAATATTAATCCACAGACCGACATACTGTGGTACCAATCTGTTGAATATAAAAACTCAAAAGTGCGCACCTGGCACCCCTACTCGTTTACAAAAAATGAAAACACAGAACATTTTTGGGAAAGACACAGTTCTGGATTTTCTTGCCACGAAAATTTAGACCGCGCGATTCTCCACTCCGTGCAAGAGCTCATCGAGAGAGACTGCTTTCTGTCCCACTGGTGGTTAAGAACGCCTTTTCTTAAAATTGAAAAACACACTCTGCCTCGATCCCTTTACCAGGACCTAGTGTTCTATCTCGGCGGGCTTTTTGCGTATATTGATTTTTATGGCGAAACGGATCCCATGACCGGTCTTGTTTCGGTTTTTACTCGCTGGCGTTACCAAGGAGCAAAGGGCCCCGCCTTTCTAATTGGCGGAGCCTGTCGCCCGGATCCCCAAGAGGCTTTGTGGTCGGGCCTCCTAGAAGTTCTGGTGAATCTTAACTCCGTCTTGATCAGAGGTAAAACTTCGGCACCAGGAACGACGATCGATTTCGAGCAAGTGATTAAGTCACCCGCAGATCGCATTCGTTTTTATCAGAATGAAGAATCAGCGTGCGTCACCGATCCCTATTTTGAAGGTGCACAGTCAATTCCGTGGGAGGACCTGCGCGCGACGTCTCCTTCGCGGCCCTTGACTGAGACCTTCTGTTTCGACATGACTCCACCCATGGCAAAAATGGCAGGCTGTTCTGTCGCCCGAGTCACGGCGCCCGAACTGATTCCCATGGAGGGGGCTCACTCGCAACGCCCGTTGTGGCATGCTAAAATCCAAACCACAAATCTGCAGCAAAGAAGTCTGCAAACGTTTCCGCACCCTTACCCCTAGAAAGGTCCTTGGCCATGAAAAAGAAAAATTCAAGCGAAG
>JABWCO010000039.1 GCA_013360185.1 Bdellovibrio sp. | reverse complement strand
ATGTCGTCAGAGGCTGTGATTCTAATGAGTCCAGAAACTTCCGCAGTTGTGTCACTAACTTCTGTCGAAAGACTTTCTAACCCCTCAACCAATCCCTTTGCACGCTCGTAATAAACGCGCCCCATCTCTGTCAGTTGAAACTGCCGCGTGGTCCGATAAATTAACTGTACACCCAGCTCACGCTCCAAAGCCGCCATACGCCGACTGACACGAGATTTTGGCTGGCGCAAAGCCTCCGCAGCCTTGGTAAAACTGCCAGCCTGCACAAGCTTCACAAATATACGCACTTGGTTAAGATCTAATTGTTCCATATATGAAACAGTATATCGCAAATATGTCACCTTTCGCAATAATGTATTTACGGCGATACTAGTCCCGTTGCTTAAACAATTAAAAGGAGAACATTATGAAACAACTTATTCTAAGCACTTTTGTGACTTTGGCATCCGTCGCTGCGATTGCAGCTGGAAAAACAATTCCGGCAGGCTCTTACGCTATTGATACCGCCCATTCAAAAATTGGTTTCGAAGTACCACATCTTGTGATCGCGACCGTTGAAGGCCGTTTCACAAAATTTGATGGCAACATCACAATCGATTCAAAGCTTGAAAAATCAAAAGCGAATTTAAACATCGACGTGGCAAGTATTTCTACGGACAACAAAGACCGTGACGATCACTTAAAAAGCCCTGACTTTTTTGACGTGGCAAAACACGAAAAAATCACTTTCGTTTCTAAAAAGGTTGTCGGCACTGCAGACGATTTGAAACTTATCGGCGACTTGACGATCAAAGGTAAAAAGAAAGAAGTTACTTTGAACGTGAAATACCTTGGTGACGTCAACGATCCATTTGGTAATCACAAAATTGCCTTTTCAGCGTCAACAGTCATCAATCGTCAAGACTTCGGTTTGACATGGTCAAAAGCGGTTGAAGCCGGTCCGGTTGTAGGCGACGAAATCACTTTGAGCATCAAAATCGAAGCCAACAAACCCGTAGCTAAAAAGTAAATTTCAAAAGAATTACCATGAACGTTTAGCTCTTTAGTTAGATAACTCGACTTAAAACGGCAAAGGAAACTTTGCCGTTTTTTTATTTCATTTTTAGATGGTGTTTACCTGGTCGCGTAAAGGATCTAGCTCCTTACAAAACCAATGAATCAGTTTTTACTGAGCAAAACTAAATGCCGTTCAACGTCCAATACTGGTGACTTGAGCGGCAGAACAGAAACCTGCACGTCTTTAAATTTCTTACGAGCTAGGACAAGTTCTTCATCAATCTTTTCTTGGCGCGCCTTCAATAAGAAGTACTTACCCTTCTTCACATAATACCCGCGGCTGACATCCAAAATCACATCCACGGGTTTAAAGCCACGGGCTGTGACTAAGTTGACACCCGGCAAGTCTGTGGGAATTTCACCGTGAATTTGCAAATTTGGCGCAATGACTTTGCAGCGCTCTAAGAATTCTTGTTTCTTCGGGCTTTTTTCATACAAGTGATAAACCATTTCCGGGAATTGAATGGCATAGATAACTCCCGGCAAACCGCCGCCAGCACCGAAGTCCGCCGCCTCTTTGATTCCTTGGGGAAATTGTTTTAAAGGCAAAAGACAATCAATCACATGATTGTCGATCAGCTCCTCAAACGTCATTTTACGGCTGACTAGGTTAAGTTCCTCATTTGCCGCCCACAAAAGATCAATATAGGCCTTAAGCTTCGGCAAAGCCGCTTGACGAAATCCTAACTCTAAAATTAAAGAGGTTTGCTTTTCAAAATAATTCACCAACTACTCCATCGCCTCGTTGCCCACGGCAGCGAAGGCTTCTTTGGTTTTCGCACGAACTTCATCACGAGTTTTAAGTTTATCCATCAATTCGTAAACACAAGGAACCACGAACAAAGTTAAAGCCGTCGACACAAACACGCCCCCAATTAAGCAAATCGCCATCGGACGCATGGTCTCTGAACCCGCGCCAGTTGCCGTCGCTGAAGGAATCGCGGCTGCAATTGTGGCAATTGAAGTCATCAAGATCGGACGAAGACGCACAGGGCAGGCCTCGATAAGGGCGTTCTTTGCACCTTGAGTTCCACGATCGCGGACGGTGTTCGTGAACTCGATCAAAAGAATGGAATTCTTTTTCACGATACCCATCAACAACAACAAACCAATCATTGAATAAATATTTAACGACTGACCTGTCATTAACAGGGCAAAGAAGGCGCCACTAAAACTAAACGGCAAGGCCACTAGGATCGTCACCGGATCGATGAACGAGTTGAACTGACTTGCTAAAACCATGTACGCAATAACTAAACCCAACACCAAGGCAAAGATCAAACTTTGGAAGGACTCTTTGAAAGTCTTAGAGCTTCCCGCTTGATCAATCATATAACCTGGCTCAAACATTTTCTTACCGGCAGTTTCGATAAAGTTCATCGCATTTTGCTGAGACGCCCCTGGCTTCAAATTGGCCGTCACAGTGATCGCACGCTGACGGTTTGAACGCGAAATAGATTGCAAGCTTGAACCGACTTCTTCTTTCGTCACACGCGGCAAAGGAATTAAGTTTCCGCGACTGTTGCCGATGAATAAGGTTTTAATCTCGTCCATCGGGTTGCCTTGGTCGACCAATTTAACTTTGATATCATAGCGATGTCCGCCTTGAGGGTATTCTCCGACCTTCACACCACCAATCAACGCATTCACTGAAGTACCAATAGAACTGATACTCACACCGTGCTGAGCTGCCGCCGTGCGATCTGGGCGAATTTGAATTTCTGGCATACCCAACAAATAATTGGAATCCACGTCCACCATCAAGCCGCTGTTTTCCATTTCTTTCATGATATCTTGCGTGTACTTCGCCAACTTTTCCCAGTCAGAACCCAAGATCGTAAACTCGATCGGATAACCACGTCCGCCCGAGAAACCTTGTTGTGATAAATCCATCAACACCGGCCGCACATCTTGAATAGACGCCAGTCCCTTCCGCGCGACTTGCATGAATTCTTGCTGCGATAAAGTTTTACCAGTTTCTGGATCTTTGCCGCGATCTTTACGATCTTTTAAAGTGACGAACATCATCGTCGAATTGGCATCAGAAACCCCACCACCGAAACCACCGATGGCCGCATAAACTTGCTGAACCTCTGGACGAGCTAGCAACCACGCTTCGGCTTTTTTGGTTTGCACATCCGTATAAGGCAACGACGTTCCCACAGGTAACATCAACTTTGCGATGAAAATACTTTGATCGGCCGCCGGGCTCATTTCTTTATTCATGAATTTGATTGAGACAAAAGAAATCGCGACGAACACTATCGACGCCATCAGGACTTTCCAAGGATGCTCCAGGCTGACTTTCAACCATTTTTCGTAAGAGACCTTTAAGGACTCCATAAAGGCTTCAAAGCCACGTCCGATTTTTGTCGTGCGTTCACCGTGATGAACGAAACCTGCACAACGCATCGGCGTGATCGTTAAGGACTCAACTAAAGACAGGAATACGGCGATAGAAATCGTCACACCGAATTGCATGAAGAACTTGCCAATGATGCCCTTCATGAAAGCCACTGGTAAGAAGATCGCGATAACGGCTGCTGTCGCTGCCATGGCCGCAAAAGAAATTTCTCGCGCACCAAGGATCGCGGACTCAATACGTCCTCGCCCTTTTTCATTATAGCGGAAGATATTTTCAAGAACCATGATGGCATCGTCGACGACGATACCAATCGCTAAGGTCAAACCCAAAAGGGTGAACATATTAAGGGTGTAACCCAAAAAGTACAAACCAATGAAGGCTCCCAACAACGAGGTTGGAATGGACAACAACACGTTGAACGTAGCCGACCAACTGCCCAGGAACAACCAACAAACCAAAGAAGTTAAGATCACCGCTAAGATCAAATGCTTATTTAGCTCTCCGACGGATTGTTCAATGAATTTTGTACTGTCAAAGTTGACTTGAATTTTCATGCCCTCAGGAAGCTGCGGTTGCACCTCGCTGATTTTTGCCTTCACCGCTGTCGCCACCGCCACGGCATTAGTGCCACGCTGTTTACGAATGCCCAAGCCTAAAGCTGTTTTTCCGTTAAAGCGCGAAAGACGCGTTATTTTATCTAGGCCCATGCTGACATCAGCCACTTGATACAGCTTCACCATGTTGGTCGGGTCCGCCACAAGACTGCCGGCACGACGACTGATCACGATAGAGCGGAATTCTTCGACAGATTTCGCTTCGCCCATCGTGCGCACATTGAACGTTTTTTTATCGGTTTCAATATAGCCACCAGGAAGCTCTGAATGCTCTGTGCGAATGGCGTCCATCACGTCATTCACCGAGATATTATAACGCATTAAATCTTTAGGACGAACGCGCACACGCATCACCGGATCCGTGTAACCGCCTAAGAAAATATCGCCGACGCCTTCAACTGTGGTGAAACGATCGCGCAAATAGTCGCGCGCATATTGCATCAAAAACTCAGGATCTTCTTTTTCATAAGTCAGCGCCAACCAAATGATTGGTTGGTCATCAGGATTGGTTTTTGAAAGAGTCGGAGGGTCGACATCATCAGGCAACAAACGTTGCACAGCTGCGACTTTCGCCTGCACGTCTTGCAAGGCAACGTCGATGTTGCGATCTAAGTCAAATTCGACCGTGATAGTGGCTGATCCCGTTTTGCTCGATGATTTGATGGATTGAATGCCTTCCACCGTCATCAGTGAACTTTCGATCGGATCAACCACCTGGGTTTCCATGACTTCTGGGGCAGCACCCGAAAGGGTGACACTGACGTTCACTGTCGGGAAGTCCACGTCTGGCATTTGACTGACGCCCATGCGCGAAAATGAAATTAGACCGAAAATCATCAGTCCAAACATTAACATCCAAGCAAAGACCGGATTCTTGATAGATACATCCGAAATTCTCATTTTAACACCCCTCAAAGATCTCGACACTCTAGGCAAAACACCCGGAATAGTCATTACGATTTTCGTTCAACACATCGCCCAGCAAACCCTCGTAAAATGATGCGTTATTTGGGCCCCAAAACAGGGCAAACTTGATTGACACTCCCCCAGGGTCAGACTATTCCTGACGCCGCATAGAATTTAGGCCCTACTCGAGGTAAAAATGAAAGTATTCGCAGTTATTTTAGTCTTTCTTTTCTCTGCCCTTTGTTACGCCCAAGGAACAACAGAAATATCTTTGCGAGACCAAGCCCTGGCTGAAAACACCCATCTTGGCGTGGCCAGCACCAGTGCCACCGATGCGCAAGTCCCTGGCATGCTTAAATTGCAAGATCCTCGTCCAGAAATAATCACCCGGTCTTGGCGTTATTTCGCCGGCCTTTCCGCGCAAACATTTCAAAGCTCTGGCCAGGCTGACAAAGAGGGCCTAAGCACTTTTGATTTAGGCAAAAACTCAAGCACCGTCATGCCGGGCTTTGAATTCGGTGTACTTTCAAAAAAAATCGCCCTGCAAGATTTTAACTGGAGCTTCGGTGTGCGCGGCAAAGCACAGTTTGCATCGCAATCCACGGACGTGAAATTAAGCTCTGGCTATACCATCGACGATGCTCGCCTCAACACCACAGTCCTTGCCGCTGGGCCGTTATTTTTGGTGCAGTGGACGGGTCTACCGTGGTTGTCAGCAACCTTGTCACCACAATTTGGTACTGTGAACTACACACAAACTGGCGCTAGCGACTTCGCTTCTTTTTCGAAGTCAGCCACTTTTGATGCGTTGGGTTTGGGACTGGATGTGGCGATAAGCCCCACCTGGTCACTTTTCACAGAGTGGACGCAAAAGAATTTACAAAACGACAATGAAATTGCTCTTCAGAAAGACAACTTTGAAATAGGAACAAAAATCGTATGGTAAAAATATTTTTAACTCTGGCCTGCGTTTCGTCTCTGAACACGGCTTGGGCCCAGACGACTCCAGCACCTAAGACAATCACGTTGAATCAAAAAACAGTAGCGGAATTGGTTTTAAAACAAAGCCCGCAAACTGCTGAAGTGAATTTGAAATACCAGCAATACCGTCTGGATCCAGTAAAAGCTCTTTCAGCGTACGACTGGAAGCTTTTGGTCGAATCAGGATTTGAATACGACAAATCAGCTTCGCTTTTGACCTCAACAACTTCGAACAAGGCCAAATACGAACGCTACAGAACGACTGCCAGCCTCACAAAGCCGTTCACTACGGGAACTACTTTGGGCCTCGAGTTAAGCCGACTTTCTCAAAAAGTTGAATTTGAAAGCTTACCCACTTCGCCACCTCCTGGAGAGCAAACTTTGGATATGGCTGGATTCACCTTTGAACAAACCTTGCTGGGCAACTTCTTCGGAACCGCTGATCGTGGTAACGTCAACGCCGCTGAACTAACATTCCAAGCTAACACCGTGGCACGCGCCAATGAGCTTGAAGACGTCGTATTAAGTGCTATTCGCCAATTCTGGACTGCCTATGTGGCGCAAGAAAACTTTAAGGAGTCGGTCAACTCGCGCGAGCGCTATCAAAAGCTTGTCGACGCTGTAAAACGCAAAACATCTTTGGGCTATTCAAACCCAGGAGACTTGCCACAGATTCAAGCCGAATTTGAAACACGCGTGCAAAAAGTGAAAACGGCTTCTACGGATTATCTTAAAAGCATGGAAAACCTGACGACCATCCTGGGCTTGGATCCTGGCACTGAAATTAAGTTCGAAGTGCCTAAGGAAATTCCACCAGTACCTAAATTGCCGGCAAAAAATGTCGAAAATTTACGTTCGATCCGTTCACAAAAACTGAAAGTGGAAGCCGCACAAGAATCCTTGGATGCCGCTGAGTCATTAAGTTATCCGACTTTGAACTTTGTCGGCAAGATGTACACTTCCGGCGCTGATGAAACAGCTAGTGGATCTTATTCTGAACTCACTGGTGGATCTCGTCCAAAATACTATGCCGGACTTAAACTGCAGTATAACTTTGGGTCTGATATCCAAAACGAAACTATCATCAATAAAAAATTAACTAAGGATCTTGAAGACACGCGCTTGCGTCGCCAACTTTCAGAGTCTTCTGACCTAGAAGCCCAAGCGCAACGCAAAGTCGATGCGACTTATGCGATCGTACTGAGCGCAGAAAAACAAAAAGGCTTCCGCGAAAAAGCTTCACAAGAGCTCAACCGCTCTTACACACAAGGCCGCACTGACATCTCTGTTTTAATTACAGCTATGAACAACTTTTTCGACTCTGAGGTTCAATACAGCCAGGCTGTGGGCAACTATGCCGTAGCCCTGAACGAGTGGGCCGCTGTTCGTGACGAGCTAATCCCTGATGATTCAGGCAAAAACTAAAAAGAATATATAAAGGGGCCTATCATGTTTAAAAAATTAATTCTTTTCGCAACGGTTCTGGGTTTAGGTGCTTGTGCGTTTGATAAAGACAGTTCGAAAGTAAATGCCAAAGACACGGCCGACAGATTACGTCTGGAGCAAGCTTACAAACCTCTGGTGAACAATGTCTATCGTGGCACGATCACAACAGATTCATTCCAACAAGCCGTGGAACTGCGCCTGTTCACACTGGAAGTTAAAGATGGCAAAAACGCCAATGGCGAAGACCGCTACCTAAAGGTTTTGCAAGGCAACCTTAGAAAGACAAACTCTGTCGACCCGAGCAACAATTTTAATGTTCGCTATATCAACGAAACTGGTGAATTGATTTTATCCAACGTTGCTGACAAAAACCTAAACCAAGATGACGTTCACACGGTAAATGCCATCGTCAGTGGTGAAAAAATCACCGGCCAATCAATCACGGTTTCTGGCGATGTGGGCCTAATTGATCTTACGTTGTATTCAAATGCATCAAGCAAGCCTGGTAACTCTGAAAGCGAATTCAACGAAAGACTGCGCCGCCAATACGAAGCGATTGCTGGAACCTATGTCGGGGACAATGTCTTTGAGGGCAAAGTGACCTTTAAGGGTACGTTGGTACTTTATGTGATGGAAAAGGAAGTTCCTAATTCGCCGGGTTCATCTGGCTCTTCTGGCTCTTCTAACGGCGGCACACCGGCACCAGCTACAAAAAAGCTAAGACCTGAATTGATGGCTGAATTTTCTCGCAGTGATGACCCAGACAATGACCTACTCCTTATCCTAAATAGCGTTTATCAACCTGAAGCAGTTCCCGCGAAACTTATAATGACTGGCAAAGTGGGACGATACAGCAATCTTCCTTATGAAGCCTCTTTTAGCGGTGTATTTATCGATGGAAACTATCACGGTTCTTGGAGAAATAGCACTCGTGGCTTCCAAGGCGATTTCATTTTGAAGAAAGTGAAATAGCGTGAAGGCAGATCAGGTTCAAGAATCCATCAAGATCTATGCGTCCCCTGCTGAAGTGTGGGGCGCTTTAACCGACAGCGACGAGCTTGAAAACTGGTGGAGCGAAGACGTATTATTAGAAGCAAAAAAAGGTGGTAAGTTTCGCGAACCGTGGACCGATGATGCTGGCGGAAAGCAACTGGCAGCGGGGGAAGTCGTCTCTGTAAAAGGGAAACAAGAGATCTCTTTCACTTGGAAAGAGAAGAACTGGGATAAGAATCAACAAACACTCTGCACGATCACCATTGCTGAAGATGGCAAGCATTCGGTGGTCACCGTCACCCACGATGGCTGGAACACCTTCACAGATGAAAAGAAAAAGAAGAAAACGATGTCGGACTTTTCACTGGGCTGGAAGTACCACTTACAGGAATTAAAATCTTACTTAGAAGATTGATAAAAAAAAGGGTTCTTACGAACCCTTTTCTTTTTTCTCTAACTCAGCCCAACGCGCATACAGCTTTTCAAGCTGGGATTGAATATCCGCAATCACTTTATAAAGCTCTTGCACACGACTGGCTTGGCTGACCACTTCAGGTTTACCTGACTCTAACTGAGCAGCCCCTAATTTTTCTTCAAGTTCTAAAATCGTCTTTTCCATGTTTTCAAGTTCAAACTTTTCTTTAAACGACAGCTTGCCTGGTTTACCACCGGCTTTTGCTGCCGCTTTGCGTTCGTCAGCCTCACGTCGAAGTGCAGCCGCTTCAAGTTCTTTTTGCTCTTCAAACCATTCTTCCCACTGCAAGTAACCAGCGAAATTTTCCATCGTCACATTGCCGTCGGGACGTTTATGGAAAGCCATGATTTGCGAAGCCACTTGGTCCATAAAATAACGATCATGGGTCACAAGAATAACAGCGCCATTAAAATCTTTAAGCGATTCTTCTAGGACCGTCAAAGTAGCCACGTCCAAGTCATTGGTGGGTTCATCCAGAATCAAAACTTGCGCTTCGTTTAACATCAGCTGAGCCAAGCGCAAACGACTTTGCTCCCCGCCGGAGAGCTTTTCTACGGGCAGATCCATTTGCTGGCGACTGAATAAGAAACGCTCAAGGTAACTGCGCGCAAAAACATATTGTCCCTGATAGTGAACATAGTCCCCTTCAGACACGATATTTTTTAAAACAGATTCTTTCGGTTTTAAAGTTTCACGATTTTGTTCAAAGTATGCCACTTTTAATTTGTCTGCGCGTGAAACTTTGCCAGAATCCGGCAGCTCTTGTCCCAACAAAATACGAATCAACGTGGACTTTCCCGTCCCGTTGTCGCCCAAAAGGGCCAAGCGTGTTTTGGGATTTACTAAATAAGTAAAATCGTTAAACAGCACACGTCCGTCATAAGCTTTCGAAATATTTTCGACATGCATTAACTTTTGCGGATTTCTTTCAGCATCTTTGAATTCAATTTTTGCAACACGCGCTAAGTTCTTAGAAGAAATTTCTGCGACATCGTCTTTCAACGTGCCAGCTCTTTCAATACGCGCTTTTTGTTTGGTCTGACGGGCTTTAGCGCCACGACGCAGCCATTCGGTTTCGCGACGTAAGGTGTTTTTCATCACCAGTTCTCGCTGCTCTTGCCCACGCAGCAAAATGTCTTTGGCTTCCAAGTATTCCAAGTACCCGCCGTTAATAGCTAACAGGTAATTCGGATTTTTTGGATCTAGATCAAAAATCTTATTGGTCACACGCTGCAAGAACAAGCGATCATGGGTAATAATTAGTGTCGCAAAAGGAGCACGCTCTAGGAAATTTTCAAGCCACATGATACTTGTGACATCCAAGTGATTCGTCGGTTCATCGAGCATCAATAACTCAGGCTCTAAAATTAATTCGCGCGCCAAAGCCACGCGCTTGCGCCAACCACCCGAAAGATCTTGCACTAAGAAGTCTTCACCAAATTGAGACAGTTCTAAACGCGCCATCCATTCGTAAGCCGGCCCGAGCGATTCTTGTTGATCGCGACATTTGCTTAAGATCGCTTCCATGATGGTTTCATTAGGTTTGAAAACAGGAGTTTGCTCTAGGAACCCCAGACGCAAACCTTTTTTCCCAGTCACGTCGCCAGAGTCCGCATCCATTTGTCCGGCCAGAATGCGCAACAATGTGGATTTCCCGGCACCGTTGGGGCCCACTAGGCCCACGCGCTCTCCTTCTTCAATGCCTAAGCTGACATTGCGAAAAAGTGTGCGACCGGCGAAAGATTTTTCTAATTTATAGGTACTGATCAAAAGCATGGGCTTAAACTACGTCTATTTCTCTAGGTCGGCTAGGATTTTCTGGATAGGGGTGATGAATTCCCCTGTGCAGCCCGTATTACGGCAACGTTTCACGCGTAAAACAGAGCCCTCTTTCGCATCTGTGACGAAATCACCTTCACCGCCCGAGACAACGCCAATCAATTCGTGTGTTTTTTCTGAAAAAACCGGCGAACCCGAGTTGCCCTCAAAGGCATCAAGACTGGCCACGTAAGTACCTTTTCCTTCGACTATCTGGCGGACTTTACCACGCGCTTTCTTCTTAAAGCTGCCCAAGGGATAACCCAGGGTATAGATTTTCTCATTAACCACAGAAGCAGTCTGAGCAATTTTTAAAGGTTGAAATCCCATGCTTTTTTCTAATTTCAACAAAGCATAGTCCAAGCCCTGACCGCCGATATCGTTTTTAACTTTATAGACCTCTTTACAAGATACTGAAACCATCGCCGTCACCAAACGACTTGTATCGTAATTTGCAACAACTTGCATTTTACTGCAAATGTCTGCTTGAGCCACACAATGCCCCGCAGTTAAGACCATATCCTCCGCCACCAAAATTCCGGAGCAGAAGCCTAACGAGGGCTGCGAACTCCAAGAAAAACCTTCGAGGCCATAAACTTCAGAAACTAAATACGTCGCATTCTTTTCTTTATAATCTTGAAACTTTTCAGTGAGAACCAACATCACGCTAGAATCAGCGTTCGGGTGACCGACTGGAACCTCTTGAATTGAGTTCGACCCATAAATGACACCTTGAAGTCCATGATCACTAAAAATAGAACTGGGCGCGACGTTGCCGTCACACCCAGATAATTGTCCTGCAAGAAATGCCAGAAGAACAACTTTAAAAAAACGCATTAGTGTCCTCGAGTGTCGTTGTCTTCAGAATGGGCACCTTCAAGATGACCTTCCAACCATTTAAGCTCGATGTTTTCAGTACCGACAACTTCGTTACCAGTGCCAACTTGGTCAATTTTATACGTTGATGTCGCGATCTCTTTATTCATACGATCTTTAACCGAGATACGCACCATCGCCCCTTGACCAGCCGGAACTAGCTTACGAATGTCCTCAAGACGAATTTCGTTATTCAACGACTTTGTCACGCCACCCACAGAAACGAATTTCTGCAAGCCCGCCATTTTAGCATCGCGGCCTACGAAAGCGAATCTCATCGCGTCTTTATCCACATTCATGTTGATATTCAAGTCTAAATGACGAGCCAATATCGCTGATTTAGGGCGAGGTAATTTTTCGAAATTGCCGTTTTGCAACGCCGAAATTTCAGATGATGATTTACCTTCCATGAATTTCAAAAGATCTGCATAAGTGCCACATTTTACTTCGGGCTGAGAGCAAACTTCATTTGCAAACTCATAAAACACTTCAAGATATGCCCCACTCATCCACGGCGAAAAATGATGCCCGATATGTACCGGCGCACGGTTGCCATAATAATTGGTAGTAAAATAGGAACGATAGATGTCCATCATATTTTTCTTTACGCGGGCCTTTTGTTCGGCGGTGATCGCTTTTAAACAAAATTTATCATTGTTCTTTATGATTTTCCCCGTTTTAGGATCTTTCGCGATAATGTCGATAGCCCGCGGGTCTTCACTTAAGATACGCGCAGAATCACGCACGCAAAAGTTGTAATCCATGGAAATCCAACGACGCGCACCACCTGGTTCTTTCACCTGTGCTAGTGGGAAGTTATAAGTACCTTGGGCATTTTGCTTCGGCCAATAGTTTTCAAAATCAACTTTGGAAGTGTCATATTTAAAACCAAACTTAGCCAAAGTGGGCCACAGCCCCTTGCTCACACCTAATTGCGGGGCCCGAAAGCCCACAATGTCTTTCAAAAAATTCAACTGGCTATATTGACGACGCGTGACCGGCAAACGGTTTAAAGAAAATACGTTTTCAACGATAAAGTTGAACTGTGAAAATTCTGAATCCCAGTCTTGCTCCGTCCACGTACCACCGTCATGGTGACCAACCGCATGAGAACCGATCTCGTGACCTTCAGCATAGGCGTCGTTCATTTGGTCGATACGCTCTGAAATATCACTATTGTGATCCCCCCAGCCAATCGCGGAACCACTTTTGCCGCCGGGGGCTTTATAGTTTGATTTTGTCCCCGGGCTCAAAAGATAGACCGGGTTAATAAAAAACGTAAAGCGAGTATCAATGCCATTATTCTTTTTGTGGCGAGTGTAATCACGAGAGTATTGCCAAACGTCGTTATTATATGAACCGTCAAACGCAAACAACACGAACTGTTGTGGTCTTTCCACCATCACAGACTGCTTGTTTTGCGCCATCGCCAAGTTCTGACTTAGCAAGGAAAATGCAATAAGACTTTTTGTGATTAAGCTCACCTTAGACATCGGTCCTCCGGAAACATACTGGTTTACAATCGGAGTTCCCCAATGCAACCCCTATGCCCTGACCTGAGCCTAATGAGCCGCTTTTCATGTGTCTATAGATTGGACAAATAACAATTTTGGGCCAAAATACCACTGGTTCTGACCCTGACTTTTTACCTAACTAAACCTCAACAAAACCCAAATCCGCATGGCGCTTTTCAAGCATTTCAAGGTACTGCTCGCGCTCTATGTACTTCCCGCCCATGCTGGCCACCACGGGTGTGACCATTTGCACGTCCATCCATTCGTGCCCTTGTGACTGCAAAAGTTCGACTAAATACCAGAGGGCTAGCTTTGAAGCGTTGGGCTTTTTATAGAACATACTTTCACCACTAAAAACGCCTTCGACAAGAACGCCGTAAATGCCACCAATCAGAATATTATTTTCGCGCACTTCAACGGACAGACAATAACCTGCATCGAAAAAATCCATATAAGCTTTTTTCATGGCTGGCAGAATCCAAGTGCCCTCTTGCCCAGGGCGCGGTTGTTTCGCGCACTCTTCGATCACTTGACGGAAGTCTTTGTTCACGGAAAATTCAATTTCTGGGTGGCGGCGACGAAAGCGCTGTAAACTTTCTGGCACTTTGAAATCTTGAAAGTCCAAGACGCCGCGTTTTTCAGGTGAAAACCACAGCATCGGAAATCCTTCTTGCGGCCACGGAAAAATTCCGCGGGTGTAAGCGGTGTACAACGTCCCCACATCCAGCTTCCCGCCGACGGCAATGATTCCCTCAGCCAAAGTTTCGCGAGGATCTGGAAAATCTACTGAAGAGTGCGGGCGTTTACTAACCACCTAAGAGCCTTTTTTGTATGTCAGTTTATAGATTACCCCGGCCTTATCATCAGACACGAGCATCGAACCATCCGGCAAAACTTCGACATCCACGGGGCGTCCCCAGGCTGAATCCCCTTGCAACCATCCTTCGATAAAGGCCACAGGTTTTTCAGCTTTGGCGCCATTGAGTTTCACCAATGTTAACTGATAACCTTGGGCTTTGGAGCGATTCCAAGAGCCGTGCTCTGCCAAGATGATATTGTTTTTATATTCAGCAGGAAACTGTTCGCCCGTATAAAAGCGCATTCCTAACGGAGCTACATGGGCGCGCAATTCAACTGCGGGGGCAGTAAAGTTCGCACACTTTTTACCTTTACCAAATTCCGGATCTAGATTTGCGTCGCCATGACAGTATGGAAAACCAAAATGCTCTTTTTCTTTCGATACGCGGTTGACCTCGCAAGGAGGCAAATCGTCGCCCATCCAATCACGTCCATTGTCCGTGAACCACAACTCTTTCGTGGTCGGATGCCAATCAAAGCCCACGGTATTGCGTACGCCTTCGGCCACGACGTCTTTTGTTTTCCCGTTCACATCAATACGATAAATGCGCGCATACTCTGTTCCCGCGTCACAGACATTGCAGTTTGCTCCGACCGGCACATACAGTTTTCCATCCGGGCCAAAACGAATAAACTTCCAACCGTGATGCGTGTCTGAAGGAAACTTAACTTCCAAAGTCCGCAAAGGTTTTAAAGGCAATTTTTTAGTGTCCGCCACATCAAACTCTAAAATACGACTGATCTGTGCAACGTAAAGCTTGCCGTCTTTATAAGCCACGCCATTCGGAGTATCTAGGCCCTGTGCCAAGACTTCCGCTTTACCATTTTGCACGACATACACTTTATCGCCATTGCGAGTCCCGACGAAAACTCGTCCATCTGGAGCTTGCGCTAAAGACCTCGCCCCCGGCACTTCCGCCCACACCGCAATCGAGAAACCTTTTGGCATTTTCAAAGTTTCTAAAGGTAATTTTTTAGCCGCCAAAGATGACACAGCAAAGGACAAACCCAGAAACAATAACGCTGCAAATTTCATTTGCGACCTCCGTTAAATTTACGTGCGTTGGCAGATGTCACATTTCCCGCAAGGCTCTGTATGAGCATGTCCGAAGTAGTGATACACCTGATTTAAGCGACACTCTGAATCCTGTGTCGACCACTGCACCATTTTTAAAAGCTTCGTATTCTGAGCTTTTAAAATTTCCACTCCGTTTTCCGCAGCGAACTGTTCTTCTGTCGGTTCGTGTACTGTCGTGTATGGAAAGGGATCGTCTGATTTTTCAAGACAACCCCAGCGCTCTAAAATACTCACTGCGGCTTCCGAACGAAAATCGCGGCGGTTTCTAAAATTCATTTGCTCGCGCAAGAAATCAAAACCACCTTGGTCCACTTGCATGCGCTTTTCTTCAATCAACTGATAAATCTTACGAATGAAGTCCGGCCCAGGATGGGACCATTTTAAAAACTCCATCTGAATGGTGACATCATCTTGGTCATAGAGCAAATGACATAACGATTCCATGCCATCTCTGCCGGCCCGCCCAACCTCTTGAAAATAGGATTCTAAAGAATTCGGCATTTCTACGTGCACCAACGTTCGCACGTTGGCTTTGTCAATTCCCAAACCAAAAGCCGGAGTGGCAATCATCAAAGGATTTTCCTCGGAGATAAAACGTTTTTGATTGCGCTTACGATCTTGTGGTGACAAATCGCCGTGATACACCATGTGTTCCATGCCTAAGCGATGCAAAGCTGAAGAAACTTTTTTCAAAGTCTGAATCAACGAGCAATAAATAATCGCAGCACCCGTTTGCTGATGACGAAAGGCCACGATGGCGCGGATTTTTTCGTCCAACCCATAGACGTCATGCACGTGCAAAGCTAAATTCGGGCGCTCAATCCCGGCCGAGATAATTTCAGCATCGGGCATATTTAATTTTGCTAAAATATCTTTCTGCACTTCGGGCGTTGCCGTCGCGGTTAAAGCCAACGTCGGTGGATTTCCCAACAGCGCGCGGAACTCGCCCACACGCGAATAATCCGGGCGGAAGTCATGCCCCCACTGTGAAATACAGTGCGCCTCATCGACCGCCAAAAGTTGGATTTTGCGATTTTTGATGGCGGCCAAAAACTCGGGCTTACGAAAACGCTCTGGGGTCACATACAAAAGCTGGAACTCGCCCTTGGCCAATCGGTCTTGGCGGCTGTCGCGTTCATCGCGGGTGAGGGTCGAACTTAAGAATGTGGCTCGGATTCCCAGCTCTTGCGCCTTAAAAACCTGGTCCTGCATCAAAGCAATCAGCGGTGACATCACCACCACCAGACCGTCGCGAACCTTGGCAGGGAACTGAAAACAAAGGCTTTTTCCCATTCCCGTGGGCATTAATGCGAGGGCATTTTCATTTGCCCATACTTTGCGCAAAATAGTTTCTTGTTCGCCCCGAAAAGCGGTAAATTTGAAGTTCGTGGTCAATAACTCATGGAGGTTCATATGCCACCTAGCTTAATCCAAGGTCTGAGCGCAGGCTAGCTTAGGAATGCTTCCGTAAGAGTTGGAAATTGTTCAGTGTGCGGCGCGTTGCCAATCTAGCCTAGAATCTTCTTTTGCACTCAGCTCTAATTGATGATAATTCGATTGCTTTCATAAAAGTAACAAAAACCAGTGGCTAAACTTCTCCAGATTTTGGAGCGTAAAAAATCACTTTAAGACCAACTAAGAGGTAAGAATATGTCCAAAAAATGGAATATTGATACAGTCAGAAATATTGGTATCTCGGCTCACATCGACTCGGGAAAAACAACGACTTCTGAGCGTATTTTGTTCTATGGAGGCCGTATCCACGCTATCCACGAAGTTCGTGGTAAAGACGGCGTCGGTGCAACAATGGACTCCATGGATCTAGAGAGAGAAAAAGGGATCACAATTCAATCTGCTGCGACTCAGGTTCAGTGGAAAGATTATACAATCAACTTGATCGATACACCGGGGCACGTGGACTTCACAGTTGAAGTTGAACGTTCTCTTCGCGTTCTTGACGGTGCGATCTTGCTTCTTTGCGGTGTTGCCGGCGTTCAATCTCAATCCATCACAGTTGACCGTCAAATGAAACGCTATAGCGTTCCTCGTTTGGCCTTCATTAACAAATTGGATCGTACTGGTGCCAATCCTTTCCGTGTTACTGATGCTTTGATCGAAAAATTGCGCTTGAACGCAGTGATGATCCAAATCCCAATCGGTTTGGAAGATCAGCACAGAGGTCACGTTGATTTGACTGACATGAAAGCTTACATCAACCATGGTGAAAGCGGTGAAACAGTTCTTGTTGAAGAAATCCCAGCAGACCTTGTTGAACAAGCTAAAAAATACCGTCAAATCATGATCGGTAAATTGGCTGACGTTGATCCTGCTATTGAAGAAAAATTCTTGATGGAAGAAGAACCAACAACTGAAGAAATTCGTGCCGCTCTTCGTAAAGGCACTATCTCTTTGAAAATCGTTCCGGTTCTTTGCGGTTCAGCGTTCAAAAATAAAGGTGTTCAACGTTTGATGGACGCAGTTACTTACTATCTTCCGTCTCCTGCAGAGAAAAAAGAGCACGCTCTTGATCTTGATAAGAACGAAGAGAAGTTTGAATTGTTCCCAGATTCAACTAAACCAACTGTAGCTTTGGCATTTAAACTTGCTGAAACTCCATTCGGTCAGTTGACTTACATGCGCGTTTACCAAGGTAAGCTTTCTAAAGGTGCTTTCATCACGAATCAGACGAATAAAAAATCCGTCAAGATTCCTCGTCTAGTGCGTATGCACTCTGACAAGATGGAAGATATCGACGTTGCATCTGCGGGTGACATCGTTGCATTGTTCGGTATCGATTGTGCTTCAGGCGACACTTTCTGTTCTGAAGACATCCATGCGTCTATGCAATCTATGCACGTTCCAGATTCAGTTATCAGCTTGGCGATTTCTCCAAAAGATAAAGCCGGCGCGAATAACTTCTCTAAAGCGTTGCAAAAGTTCCGTAAGGAAGACCCTACTTTCCGCGTTCACCGTGACGAGGAATCAAATGAGACCATCATCTCTGGTATGGGCGAGCTTCACTTAGAGATCTATGTTGAGCGTATGAAGCGTGAGTTCAATTGTGAAGTTATCGTCGGTCAACCACAGGTTGCTTACCGTGAGACAATTTCTCAAATGGCTGAATACGATTACACTCATAAAAAACAAACGGGTGGTTCGGGTCAATACGCTAAGATCGTTGGAAGAATCCAACCTCTTGCACCACAAGAAGACGGCGCTGTTTTCAAATTCGAAAACAAAGTTGTCGGTGGTCGTATCCCTAAAGAATTCATCCCAGCTGTTGAAGAGGGTTTCAAAGAGCAAACTGTTAAAGGTCCACTTATCGGCTTCCCGATTGTTGGCGTAGAAGTGCTTCTTGAAGACGGCGCGTACCATGATGTCGACTCATCATACATGGCATTTAAAATTGCTGGTATGGCGGCTCTTCGTGAAGTTTACGCTGCTGCGAAACCGACAGTTCTTGAGCCGATCATGAAGCTTGAGACAACTGTTCCAGATGAATACCAAGGTGCGGCTGTTGGTCAAATCAATCAACGTCGTGGTTCTATCGTTGCTACTACAGCATTCGAAGGAAACTGTGTGATCGAAGCAGAAGTTCCGTTAACAGAAATGTTCGGTTACTCAACAGATCTTCGTTCTGCAACTAAAGGTAAAGGTGAGTTCTCTATGGAATTCGCGAAGTACGCTCCAGTACCTCGTAATATCCAGGAAGAGCTTGCTAAGAAATACCAAGCTAAGCGCGCAGCTGAGCAGAAGTAATTCTTTTAGTTTGAGTTTCAAACTTCAAAGCCCTGGGGGAACCCGGGGCTTTTTTTTGCCTTTAACCGGCTCTCGGTTCGCGCAGAGGCGGGTTAGGTTTTAGGCTTAGCGCTTCGGGCGGCACGCCTTCCGGGCTCGGTTGTCGCCGCTGGCTTTGCCAGCGGTTCGCGCCGTCGTGGCGCCGACAAAGGCCTTCCTTCGGCTAAGACTAAAACCTAACCCGCCTCTGCACGACGACATTCTTCTTTGGGCAAAAGAAGAGCCCCTGGCGTTTGCTGTGTTTTTAGTTTTGGATTTTTTGGGAATTATTTCTGCGATTCAGTTGGTGTTTTTGAGGCTCTTCCTTTGAAGCACAAAAAACATGAACTTCGTGGCGATCTCTTCGAGTAAAAGTCCTTAAAAATCTTGGCCTCGACATCAACGAAGCAAAGACTCATGGTTAGCACTGGACCAAAGCCCGACATAGTCCCCAACCCACTTAACTGTTGGGGGTTTTTAGCCGATATGTTTCGGGATGATACTCTTTTTGGGGGATACAGCGTGGATCGTGACGATTTGATTGCCGAGATTAAAAAGCAGCTTCATGAGGAACTTAAATCTTATCGTTCTCAATTGGAAAGTAAGATTCCTGAAGAACAGCGCCAGCAAGCCAAAGAGCTTAAAGATGCTGGGACTGATTTTATTAAGGAAAACCCTTGGGCTTCGGTGACTATGGCGACTTTAGCGGGCTTTGTGATTGCGCGCTTTCTTTATAAAAGATCGGAGGACTAGATGATGAAGTTTCTTATTCCTCTGCTTTCTTTTCTTTTAGGAAATGCTAAAAATTTTATGAAAGAGCCTACTGAGGCGCTTACGCAGCAGTTGGTTTTGCATATTCGCTCGATCAGTTTATTGCTTACGGGTTGTGTTGGGTCCTTGGCGCTTTCTTGCGTGGGGCTTTCACTATTTATATCTCGCTTGGCGGGACAGTTTGATGCTGCGGAAGAGTTTTCGTTTACGATCAGCTTGGGGATTTATCTTGGAATGACGGTTGTTTTTGGGGGCCTTTTGGCTTTCTGCCTACGGCGTAAAACTTGGCTTGCGGCGATGGGTTTTGCGGATCGCTCTGCCGCTGAGGAATCCCGGAAAAAAAGTGGTGCCTTGGAAAGTGCTGTGGCTTTGTTGGTTATGGACTTTGTCGAAGAACGACAAAGTCGCCGACAGCAGCAAAATGAAAACCGCCAAGCTGAGCCAACTTAAAATTACGGAGTGTCTTTAGTTTTTTAAAAACACCCGGTTCTCAAAAAATGTGTTCGAATTTTAGAAATTAAAAAGGGAGCTTCTAGCTCCCTTTTTAATCGTACTTAAACTTTACGAACTTGCTAAAGAAATAGCAGAGCTCTTACAACGGCCAAGTGTTGCAGTATTCGTTGCTGTCCGTTTTGATAACTTTGTTAGATTTTTTATCAACCACAGTGACAGTCACTGTCGTGCAAGTTTCAGAAGCACTGATGTCTTCATGGACTGTTGTTGTGTAAACAATAACGTCTCCACGATCTTCTTTTTTTACATTTGTTGTTACAGGGTACGTCTTAGTGTTGCCACCTTTACCTGGAACATAGAAAAGTTCGCCGATCATGCCGCCTTCACCGCCGCCGTAACCGTCACCATCGTCAAGGTGACCACCGTCTGTGCGGTCGTTGCCTTCGTACGTTTCTTCACGAGAATCCGGTGTTTCTTCGCCACCTTTGCGTTCGTCGCGATCTTTTGGAGCTGGCTCAACATGGCCTTTGTCTTTTTTCGCGATAACTGAATCGCTGTGATTGATGGCTGCATTTGCGCTTACGCCAAGGGATAGAGATAGGATTGCTACAAGCAACATTGATTTCATGAATACTCCTTTAATGATTGCAAAAGGAGGCTTTAACACAAACTAAAAACCCTCGCCATCAGCGAGGGTTTTGTTGCCTTTTTTTCATGCCTTCAGTGTATTATTTTGTCACAGGGGCGACCTCGCCCAGGAAGCTTAAAAGGGCTTTCCACGAGCGTTGTTCGGCAGTTTCGTTATAGGCTGCCCCTTTGTTAGCGTCATTGCCCGCCGACTTCTGGGTAAAACCGTGGACGGCGCCTGAATAGGCGATAAATTGGTAGTCCGCTTTGGCCTCGTTCATTTCCTTCATAAAGCCCTCAACCTCTTTTGCTGGAACATAGGGGTCCACAGCTCCGTGCATGACCAACAGCTTCGGCTTTACTTTTTTGGTATTTTGTGGGGCTGGCGTACTTAAACCACCATGGAAACTAACTGCGCCGACGACTGCCAAACCTGCCCGGGCGGCCTCCAATGCACCAGTTCCACCAAAACAATAGCCCATAATCACCACACGCTTAGAATCTGCCAGTTTATGTTTAGACACAAAATCCAAAGCGGCTTTTTCACGTTGGCGAAAAAGTTTGATGTCTGATTTATATTTACCAGCAAGTTCACCCGCCCCTGCTGAGTCCGCGGGACGAACGCCCTTACCATAAATATCGATAGCGAAAGCCAAATAGCCTTGTTCCGCCAATCGTTGTGCATTGTACTTTTCGTGTTCTCCCACGCCCATCCACTGATGAACGATCAGGACCACCGGGCGGGCTCCCATCGTTGCGTCGTCATAAACCATAAAGCCTTCAAGGGCAGTGTCGCCATCTTTGTATTCCACGACCTCCGACTTAATTGAAGCGCGTGCTCCAAGCGCTGTAAGAAAAGATAAAACCACTAATCCGAACCGTATTTTTCCTGAGGATTGCATAAGGACTCCCTTTACTTTACGAAAGTCTATAGAGAGGCCTCGTCCTTCGTCAAAATAAGAGGCCCTGCATCCTGTAAATAGGCAAAGGCCTTACGCACTATTAACAAACAGGACCCTTGCCTCTTGCGTTATAGACAGCGCCCTTCCTGTCTGTGATACAATGTTTTCACATATGGAATATGACAGGCCAACTACGGCTCATTTTAAATTCGCAGATTCTGCCCTCAATTTATGACTATAATTATCGCCCTCTTTATATCCACGATTGGTATTTCGTTTCTGTGCTCTTTGCTCGAAGCCGTGCTTTTGACTTCGACGTCCGCCTACATTGGCGTGATGGCGAAAGAAAATAGCCGCAGCGCCAAGCTGCTAGAGCATTTAAAAGAAAACGTCGACCGCCCCATTTCCGCGATTCTCACTTTAAATACGGTTTCCCACACTCTGGGCTCTGCGGCGATTGCCTATCAAATCCAAGTGCAATATGGGCAAGATGCCGTCACTGTGGTTTCGTTTGTGCTGACTTTTCTTATCTTGGTTTTGTCAGAAATCATTCCCAAATCCATAGGTGCTGCCCACTGGAAAGCGCTTTTGCCTTTTTCAGCTTACGCAATCCAATTAATGATCATATCTCTCTACCCACTGGTAATTATGTCAGAATGGTTAGGCAAACTCTTTGCGCGAACCTCTGAAGATCCTGAAGTCACCCGCGAAGAAATTCTGATGACGGCAGAAATCGGTGTCGAAGAAGGCGCTTTAAAAGGTAAAGAGTCCAACATCATTAAAAACCTTTTAATGCTCGACAAGATTTACGTGTCAGACATTATGACTCCGCGATCTGTATTCTTTGCCTTAGATAAAGATATGACCGTGGAAGAAGTCTTCAACAGACACAAACCTTTGCGCTTTTCACGGATCCCAGTTTACTCAGGTAGCCTTGATAATATCGTCGGCATGACTTTCCGTTATAAAATTCACGAAGCTTTATCGAATGATCAGCATGACAAATTAATCGGCGACATGGTCACGCCAATTTCAAGTATCCCCGAGCGTATGACTGTGTCCCAAGTTCTGGACTTTTTTATCAAAGAAAAAGAACACATGGCCTTGGCCGTGGATGAATATGGCATCGTCGCAGGTCTTGTGAGCTTAGAAGACGCGGTCGAGACTCTGCTGGGAGTTGAAATCGTGGATGAACTAGATAACGTCGAAGACATGCGTAAGTTCGCATTAGAACAATGGCAACTGCGTAAACAAAAGCTGCGTAAGAGCTAAACCATGCTGTTGTTTTACGTTCCTTGCCCAGATAAGGCGACGGCTGAAAAAATTGCGCAGACATTATTACAGGAAAAAATAGTGGGCTGCGCGAATATTATTCCCGGCATGGAATCCATGTATTGGTGGCAGGGAAAATTAGAAACAAGCTCTGAATATATCCTGCTCCTAAAGGCTTTGAAAACCTCTGATGCACAAAATCGAATCACAAATCGCGTGCAAGAGCTGCATCCTTATGAAGTTCCCTGCGTAATGACTCTGCCCGTCCTAGGAATCAACGGATCTTTTAAGAACTGGCTTGAAGAAAGCCTAAAATAGACTTTATGATCCCCGTATCGGGGGACTTATGACAAAAGCAGAATTGGCTAAAAAGATTTACGACGTCGCACATCTAACCGGTGAATTTAAATTACGTTCGGGCCAAGTGTCGCATGAGTACTTCGATAAATACCGCTTTGAAGCACAACCTGCTTTGTTACGTGAAATCGCCAAACACATGGCACCCTTGATTCCAGTTGGCACTGAAATTTTGGCTGGCCTAGAAATGGGTGGCATCCCGGTCGCGACAGCTTTATCACTTGAAACCGGAATTCCTTGCGTGTTCGTACGTAAAAAAGCCAAAGACTATGGCACTTGTAAATTCGCCGAAGGCTTAGAAATCAAGGGCAAAAAAGTTTGTATCATTGAAGACGTCGTCACAACCGGCGGCCAAGTTGTCCTTTCAACTGCTGACTTAAGATCTTTGGGCGCAGATATTTCCACTGTTTTATGTGTCATCCATCGCGGTCCTGAATTTCCTGAACCCAAGATTGCCGAGATCAACCTAGACCTTCGTCCTTTACTCAAGAAATCTGATTTTTAGCCGATAAACTAACCTGAGTGAAGACCAGGGAGTTTTAGGATGAAAAATTTCAAACATCTTTTAGTAACGACGTTGTTATTAACTGCAACGGTGAGCTTTGCACAGGAAGAAAAGGGCTATGACCCCTTCAGTTGCGAAACTAATAAGAGCATTGAACTTGCGGGGCTTGAGTGTGTCGCCTGCGGCATCACGAAGTTTTCTGGCAAAGACCCTTCACACAAGTGGTTGGCCTTACTGGCGCTTAAATCGCGAGAGAGCAACTTAACCCACGACGGAAAAGGCAGCCCGGCTTCAGAAGAAGGCAGACAAACTCTGCAAAAACGAGTCATCCAAAAGCTTCAAGATTATAGCTATTGCGACAGCTTCAAAGGCAAAGAGAAAGTTTCTAAGAACATGGTCGACATGCCGGCGGGGACATGGAATGAGCTCTATCCCTTTATCACTCGCCCCGTGCGTCCAAGCGACAAAGCTTACGACAAAATCTCAGAACACTTTGGCTTTAAAAATGGTCTGTTTTCTTCAGGCAAAAAAAATATGGACTACTTGTTTGAAGGCTTCGATGAAAACTATTCCATGGAAGACAAACGAAAAATGTTCAGAGAGAAAATCGCTGGCGCCGTTAAATTCGATGCCAATGGTGGGCCTCCAGATTCTGGCAGCAACTTCATGGAATCTGCAGACGACGACAAGGGCTTAAGAAACTGTCTGCGTGAAATCAAAGAAAAGCCACCACTTGAAGATCAGGAAAACTTTAGAATGTGTGAAGTGGTCGCAAAAGCCTGCGGTATAGAAAGACAACCGATGACTGCTGGTGACTTCTGTATGCGTAAAGGGATGCGCTTAACGGCAGTTCCAGGGGCTGGAACACCAGCAAGACCCGTCTTGCCGCCGCCACCGCCTCCTCGCCCTCAAGGCGGAGCACGATAAAAGATTCAACGCCAAATAAAAAAAAGGAGCTATCGAAAGATAACTCCTTTTTTTATTTTATACTTTTAGAAAACTACTTCTCCGCAACGATATAGGCGATCCAGCTTTGGCAGGATTCACCGTGATCAACGCGGGTGAAGTTGCCGTCGCCCGAGCCGTCTTTCGCTGTCCCTTCCCAATAGACGTGGGTTTTTTTGAAGCCCACTTCGTGCATGATGTCTCTGATTTCTGGGATTGACCAGACTCTCCAGTCGTAAGTGAAAACCTGTTCGATTTTCTTACCCCACACGCGGAAGTGAATATGGAAAAGAGCTTCATTTGTTACTGGATCAAAATTTGTTTGATCCCAATAATAAGTGAAACCGTCGTGTTTAATCGTGTCTTCAATGGCATCGTAACACTGGCTGCCACCAAAAATATCCACCAAGAACACGCCGTCTTTCGTTAACGTTTTTAAAGCGTTCGCGAAATATTTCTTTAAGACATCTCTTTGTTTGAAGCAGAAGTATGAAAAATTCATCGCCGCAATAATGTCAGCTTTTGGCAAGTTCGGATCTAAAACATTGGCTTCCATTAACTTCATACGACGTTGTTGTTCGGGACGAAGTTTGGTCAGATAATGCTGACGACCATAAGCCATCGGTTCTGGATCAAGGTCAATTCCTATAGACTCATGACGTGGATGCAGCTTGATCCACTCGTTCGACAAAGCAAATGTCCCACAGAAGTCTTCGCGGAAAGTGCGAGCACTTTTACCTTTAAGTTCTTTGTACGTGTCGCGAATGAAAACGACATCGTTTTCAGCTGACTGAACTGACTTGCGGTACAGTTCGTACTTATCAAATAAGATCTTGGCACTTTTTTTATTTACGCGACGACGAACTTTTTTTCTGTGCGATGTCTCTTTTTTTGTCATT
>JABWCO010000178.1 GCA_013360185.1 Bdellovibrio sp. | reverse complement strand
AAGTTAAATTCATCTGTGGTTGTATCAGATTCTT
Source organism: Bdellovibrio sp. (assembly GCA_013360185.1). Lineage (GTDB taxonomy): Bacteria > Bdellovibrionota > Bdellovibrionia > Bdellovibrionales > Bdellovibrionaceae > Bdellovibrio. Next base: position 5,566 of record JABWCO010000178.1, on the reverse strand, counting down.
TTCGCGTGACCAAAAGAAATTCTGCGGGCAAAAGATTGCCTTGGGGGATTCATATGAATATGGAAACAGTTTTCGCTTTTATCGCCGGAGCCTTTATCGCAGGCATCGTAGTCTATTTTAAAAGCAAAGCCCAGGCCGCCTCCGAAAAAGCTCAATTGCAAGGCGAAGTGCAAGCGTTGACGATGAAAAACGAACTCCTCACCCAAAGCATGCACGAGCAAAAAACTTTGATGAACGAAGCACGCAAACAACAAGAAGAACTTTCTTCGCGCATGAACGTGCAGTTTGAAGTTTTAGCGCAAAAAATCTTTGAAGAAAAGTCAGTCAAGTTTACTGATCAGAATCATAAAAATATTGCTTCGATTCTGGAACCTTTAAAAGAGCGCATTAAAGACTTTGAAAAGAAAGTCGAAGAAACTTATTCCACCGAGCGCTCGGAACGCGGTGTTTTGCGCGGAGAACTTACAAAGCTTATGGAGCTGAACAAAGTGATGTCAGCCGAAACGCAAAATTTAACCAGAGCCCTTAAAGGCGAAGTGAAAACACAAGGCAACTGGGGCGAGCTGATTTTAGAGAACATCCTAGAACGTTCGGGCTTACGCAAAGGAGAAGAGTTTATCATCCAAGGTACGGACATGGATTTGCGTGGCGAAGATGGACAAATTTTACGCCCTGACGTGATCGTGAACTTACCAGATGAAAAGCATTTGATTGTCGACTCGAAAATGACTTTGGTCGCTTACGAACAGTATTCTTCGGCAGAGTCCGCAGAAGATCTTGAGCGCACGGGCAAACTGCACGTAGAGTCTTTGAAAAAACATATCGATGGCCTGTCGGAAAAGAAATATCACGCGGCAGATAAGCTGATCTCTCCTGACTTTGTGATCTTATTCATGCCCCTGGAACCAGCCTTTGCTTTGGCATTTAAACTAAAGCCAGAAATCTTCCAATACGCTTGGGAGCGAAATGTCGCCATCGTAAGTCCTACGACTTTACTAGCCACCCTGCGTACGGTTGCCGCCCTGTGGAAGCAAGATCGCCAAGAAAAGAACGCATTAGAAATCGCCAAGCGCGGCGGCTTGCTATATGAAAAATTCGCGGGCCTGTTAAAGGATTTGCAGAACTTAGGGGAAAAGCTAGGGGCCGCCCAAAAAGCCCACGAAGAGGTCGTTAAGAAGGTTTCTGAAGGCCGTGGCAACTTAATTGATCAAGTGGAAGACTTAAAACGCTTGGGTGCTAAAACCGAAAAGTCTTTACCGCAGCTTGAGAACGTTTAGCGTCGTTTTGTGCCCTTCACCTAAAAATAAAAAAGGCTTGGGTAACCAAGCCTTTTTTTAATTCAAATTTTAATTTATCGCTTAAAGTTCAGCGTCTTTTACGACCGTCAACTTCGTCGCTACATCAATACCTGAAGTTTGGTTTTTGATGGCAATCGCAGGGTTTTGCACCACACGTTGTTGCAGCTTCGTGAAGATAGGTTCACGGATCGCCAAGTTGTTATCCTGAAGCACGCACTGACGAGCAACTCTTTGCTCGATGTTCACGATGATTGGTGCTTTTAAGTTCGCCGTCATCAACGTTGGATCATCAGGAATCGTCACGATTGAAAAATAACGAGCTTTGCTTTGCGCCGTTAGTTTCAACGACTCCATATCGCTTTTTGTAAGATTGGCTTTGTATTGAGGCGCGAATAACTCCGGCTCCAACACGGGGAAGGCAATGTGCGGAGACTCGCAGCTTTGCAGCCAAGCGAAGATCTCATCGTTTGGATCATCAAGAAGAACAAACTTACGCAAGTCCGCGAAGCCCAAAAGGCCTTCGTGGAAAGTCAGAACATCTTCTTGTTTCAACTCGACTTGGCCGAAGCGCGATGTCGAAATGATCATTCATCCTCCCAAAAGTTCAGGGTTTCACTCCTATTTTAGACACACCAAGGCGCCATTAGGGTGAATACTTCTATAAATCTGGACCTAAATCTAGCGGGACTCAATGAAAATCGTCGCAGGCATGACTCGCCGCTTCGCGGCTATGGGGGCGGATTTTGAGGAAAAAAAGACTTTGGAGCCCAACCAACTCTTGGGCCCTAAATTTAAGCAATTACGGCTTTAAAAGCTTCGCAACACTGCGTGATTTATCCGCAGGGACACTGGCTGAGACCTGATTCTGCTCTTGGATCGCAACGTAAACTTCTTCACGGTGGATTTTAGTATCTTTAGGAGCTTCGATCCCTAAACGGACCTGCTTACCCTTTATTTGAACAACTCTGATTTTGATGTGGTCATCGATAGCGATGCTTTCACCCAACTTCCGTGTGAGAACCAGCATGACAACTCCTTTTGCTGCAGTCGTTATCGGTAGTTTTAAGCGGAACTGTAGGTATTATTTTTATCTTAGAAAGTCAAGAAGGCTTGGCTGAATAAGCTTTCCCGACGTTTCGAGAGTCGCCTTAAGGGTGCTATCGGTCTTGTTGATATCTGAAATCACCTGAAATGCATCGGCGTCTTCCAGCTGCGAAGCTGTGACTTTGTTGTCCACAACCGACTTTTGCAACGAATCCATCGTAGTATTCACGACCATCACGCGCGCGCCAATGTCTGAACGAGCCAAAACCACCTGCGAAATGGCCTGGTCCAAAGTATCTAACGTGTCTTGAATACCCTGCTTGTCATTTGTCCGCAATGACACTTCAAGATTTTTAAGCGCTTTAAAGAGATTAACCCCAGCCCCACCCGTGACTGGATCCTGCTTATCCGTGCGGCTTTGACGACGCTCCGAGGCAGGACCTCTTGTTTCGATGAAGTCCTTTTCTAGTTCTTGATTGCCTCGCTGGCGTTCCATCTCTTCGGCCTGGAACCGCTTGAGTTCATCAACGTTTGAGGGGGAATCATTGCGAGCCCTGACGATGCCATCCCCACCGAGACCCTGCCCCAGGAAAACTTTCACGCCAGGAACGTTCATCGCAACAAACGAATCCTTATGAATTTGAATTTTGATGTCGCCATCATCGCCCGAGTATTCACCCTGCTGGTCAAACGGCATATTCTGTGTGCGGTATCCGCCGAATATATACCGCTCGCCCAATTTACGATTTCCGATTTGCACAGCCTGATTGTACAACTGTTCCACTTCGGCGGCTGTCACCATCCGGCTTTCTGTGTTCCCGCTGGCATCATTGGCTTGGCTGACGGCTAATTCTTTCGCGCGCACTAAAGCATCGGAAAGCTCACCCAAGGACTGCTCTGAAAACTCTAAAAATGAACGCGCATTATTAATATTTTTAATGAACTGAGTATTGCCACGCTCTTCGGTGCGAGCCGCAAGAACCCGAGCCGAGGCCAAGGGGTCATCAGAAGGTTTATTAATACGCTTTTGCGTGGCCGCCTGATTTTGCAAGTCTGCCATATCTGAACGATTCTTCGTCAGATTCTGATTCACTTGGTTGAAGGCCATTTTATCCGCAATTCTCATTCTAAATCTCTATCCTTTATCTGCGTCAGCTTCAAATCTGAAGCTTTACATTTTATCCGCTAGTGCGGTTACATTCTCTTCAAGTTCAGAACTGTATCGAACATCTCATCCGCCGTTTTAATCAAGCGCGCGGATGCATCGTAAGTCTTTTGAAACTCGATCATTTTAGTCGTTTCTTCATCCAAGGATACGCCGCTGATGCTTTCACGAATATTCTGCAACTGACCTAAAACATTTTTCTGCGACTCTTGGGATTTAATCGCCCGTTGAGTGATCGCACCGATTTGCCCAACTTGTGTATTGTAGTAATCATCCAAAGTGGCGGTGCCATCTTCCATAACCTGACGATACTGCAAAGAAGAAATCACGTTGGCGACCGTATTGTCCCCCGAAGCGCCCGGCTGGGCCCCAGCAGAGATACGACTGACATCATTAAAAATAGTTTTATTAAGCGCCATGTTTGCCGCTGCACCCTTTGTTGTCTCTGACATCTCAAAGAACAACACACCTGGGCGGCCATTTTTGTCATAACCTTCAATGTGTGCGGCATTGACCTCTTTGGCCAACGAGTACGCCATTTGATCGACATGATTTAGCAAGTCCTCGACCACACGGTCACGAACTTCCAAAGCCCCGCCGATGCGGCCACCCGTAATTTGATCGGTGATATTCGCCGGTGCACCCGTGCCGACAAAGAAAACTTCCATACGATCACGCTCGCCGGTTTGCGCTGCCTTCAACTCTGACGAACCGATACCAGAAACTAAGATCCCCGTACGGCCGGCTGTGATCGTGACCATGCCGTCACGGCCCTCAGCCCAAGAAATATCGATCTTTTCACCTAATTTTTTAATTAACAGATCTCGGCGATCGCGTTCGTCATTGGCTGGTGTCTTTTGTACTTCGATCATCTGAATTTTTTCATTTAACGAAGCAATTTCTTTGGCAATCTGGTTCACTTCATCCACCGAAGTTTTCACCTGACCATCAAGATCCTCTTGCACGGCCTTTAATTGGCTGACGACGCGGCCAAAATCTTTGCTCATCGCTTGTGCCGACTCACGCACCATTGTTCGTGATGCTAAACTTTCTGGATTATTTGAAAGCTCACGAAATGAGTTAAAGAAATCTGTGACGTACTGATTTAGACCTTTATTATTTTGCTCATTATAAATTTGCTCAACACGGCTCAAAGCATCTGTGCGGGAATCTTGATATCCCATGCTCATACCTTCGCGTTGAATTTGTTTTTCCAGCCAAGGGTTGTTAACTCGAGTGACAACACCCGCGCGCGCGCCCATCCCGATTTGCAGGTTTCCCTCTCCAATCGGTTGGTTCGACATAAGTTCTACACGCTGGCGTGAGAAACCTTCAGTCGACTTATTGGCGATATTATGACCGACCGTTTGCAACGCTGTCTGAGAGTTCATCAAAGACCGCTTACCCGTATCCATCATTGCCGAGATTTTAGACATTCTGTCTCCTGCCAGACACGAACCCGAATTTTCTTATTTAAAATCTTAGCTTCCTTTGCTCAAACAGTCCTCGCGCTTGAGTCTTCGTTAGGCCCTGCTAACTTACTGGGCGCTGCGGAACTCGCACGGAATCTAAGATTTTAAATAAGAAAATTCTAGTTGTATCCTTTCACTCGTACATGAAGCACATCATGTGCTTCTTCTTTTTATGCCTCTTTGCTGACGAAATTGCCGGATACTTGAGGGCCTTGTTTGTATTGGCCTTTGCCTCCGTAGGTTTTTTTACCAGAGACTGTATCTTTGATTTCGTCCAAAGCGCCGTTCAAAGTATTCAGAGCGGACTTTGCGTATTCTTCATTGTCTTTGTTAATTTCAGTGATGCGTTTGATTAAGATATCTAAGGCAGAATGTTGCGTGCGCAAGCGATCTGCTGCGGGTGTGCCTGCAAGCTTTTGTGCAAGCTCTAGCAAACGTGGATTTTCCACGTCAGCACCCACCATTGTGGCAAGTTCCATGGCATAACGAGAGCGCAAGGAATCTTGTGCGCGCAATCTGAAAAGAAGTTCCTCTTTCAGCTTGTTACTTTCTTCTAAAGCGTCGCGATCGGCTTTTAATAAAAGCTC
>JABWCO010000177.1 GCA_013360185.1 Bdellovibrio sp. | reverse complement strand
TCTTAGGTTTTTTAGGCGATGTCCAAGGATCTGGGAAGTGAATGTAAACATTGTCGATTTCGCCTTCCGTAAAAAGCTCATCGATATTGAAGGCGTGATAACGCGCGATAGCGGCATTTTTGCAGCCGTCATTTAAGGCGCGACGAATCGTTTGAATCAGGGGTTTGTACTTAAGCTCTAAACCCACCAAAAGGCGATCGGGATGCTTTTTTGCGTGATAAGCAAAATAAGTTCCGTTCCCTGTACCAACCTCGACATCCAAGGGTAAGGATGCATCTGCTTTTAAAACATCTGAACGCCATTTGCCTTTGTTATGCGGAGCCCGCATTTCATCAAAAGCAACATGCGCATATTCACCATTCAAAGCCAAGGTGTACGCGTTTTGTTTTGGAAGGTCTGTGGTTATATTAATTCTTCTTCGCAGGGACGGAGTCGTTATCAATGCCATAAGCCCCTTGCTTAGTCGGCTGCGGCGCTCCGGTCAAGCTTTTCACTGTGAATTCAGGGGCTTCACGGAAAGGCTCTTGCCTAATTGGACATTGTTGCACATCGCAAACGGCACAATACGATTTTTTACAAGGGTCTAAGTGAAAAGCGAGCTCTCCGTCAAAATCATAGTCCCGCACCACATGGCCTTCAAAGTCTTCGATCACCCCATGGACATGGGAGATGTCCCAATATTCCGGCACCACTAAATGAGCATCCACATGATGAAAGCGCCCCGAGCGAATCGTGCGCAGATGATGAATATCAATGATTCCCGCGGTGCGATTTTTATTTAATGAAGCAGCTAGGTCCTTAAGAATATCCTCGTCTTGCTCGTCCATCAAAACGCCCAAAGATCCGCGCACAATTTTGTATCCAGAAAACGCCAACTGCAAACCCACTCCGATGGCGATCAAAGGGTCCAACCAAGGAATTTTCGTCAACAAGACAAGGCCCAGCCCGGCCATGATACCCACCGTCGTCCACACGTCAGATAAAACATGGGCTCCGCTGGCACGCAACGCTTCGGAATGATGGGTCACACCGACTCGTTTCAAATAAAGTCCTAATACCAAATTTAAAAAAGCTGCTGCGGCTACGATCGCCAAACCCAGCTCTAATTTCTGCGTTGGCTCGTGAAAAAGTAACGCCTTGGCCGCTTCACCAATGATCATGATCGAAGCAAACAGAATCATCCCACCCTCAAAGGTCGATGAAAATGATTCGGCCTTGCCATGGCCATAAGGGTGCTCGGAATCTGCTGGCTGAGAAGCAAAGCGAATGACAAAAAGAGCGACCACTGATGCGACGACATTCACAATACTTTCCAATGCATCAGAAAGAACTGCAGTTGAGCCTGTGATCTTATAGGCGACAATTTTCATCGTAAAAATAAGGATGCTTGCGATCGCCGAAATCCACGCGGCTCGGTTACGAATATTATCAGCTGAATTTACGATTGAATCTGTCATATATAGGGGTTTTCGTTGATCCCCCGAAGTTCGTCAATAACTAACCCGCAGCCTTACGCTGTTTTCTTGCAGCTGTCGGCAACTCCACCACAGGGGCTTGTTCTGATTTGTAAAAGCACACCTTGTTGCGGCCACTGCGTTTGGCAGCGTATAACGCCAAGTCGGCGCGGCGAACGAGCTCTTTGGCGCTAATATTTTCACCTGGAATCGTAATAGCAAAACCCGCGGAAGCCGTCAAATTGATCGAGTCCTCGCCATTACGGAAAGTAGTTCGCTCAATGTGCTGGCGCAGCCTCTCACAAAAGCGCATCGCTCCGTCATAATTAGTTTCGGTTAAGACGACCAAGAATTCATCACCACCATAGCGCGCGGGAATATCCACATTGCGCGTGTTCGCGCGAATGATCTTGCCGACTTCCGACAGTACATAGCTTCCGAATAAATGATCATGGCCATCATTAACGGTCTTAAAGTAGTCCATATCCATCATGACTACGCAGACATCGCGCTGAAAGCGGCGACCCCGCTCCATCTCAAACTCTAAGCGTTGGTACAATGAACGCATGTTGTACAGACCTGTCAGGTCGTCAGTGTCGACAAGCTCTTTAAGCTTTTCATTGGCAAAAAGCAGTTGTTCGTGCAGATCACGGATGCGTAGCTGGCTGCGGATTCGCGCCAAAAGCTCTAATGGCACAAAAGGTTTGACGATATAGTCATCCGCCCCTGAATCCAGAGCTTCGATAATGGCTTCGGTACTTGAGTTTTCAGAAACAAAAACACAGGAAACATGTGGCAAACGCTCACGCACAGCACGCAGAACTTTAAGTCCCACCATGGAAGGAGCCATCCAGTCTAAAATCACCACCTGGGGAACCCAAGACTCGATCAGCTTGTGAGCATCTTCCGCCGAAGTGACCCCACGCGCATCATAGCCTTCCCATCTCAGAGGTTCTAAAAGAATCTCAAGGCTTTCTTTTTCGTTATCGATCACTAGGATGCGACGACTTTTAGGATGTTTAATACCAACTTCAAAACTCATACTACATTCCATTGTAACTTCTGAAGATCATATCGGTTAAATTCGACTTAAAATTAAGGTCCAAATCTGTTCTATCGCCCAGACAGCTAGACTGGCCCTTGGGGCGGGATTCTCCAGAAAAATGATGCCGCGAATGCAAGTTCATATACGTTGAACTACAGGTGTTTTTTCGCTATCTATTTGAGGAAGAATTTTCGCAGCTAAGAAGGATAATTTTATGAGTTTGAACTTCACAGAGATTGAAGCAAAATGGCAGAAAAAATGGGAAGAAAGCAAAGCTTTCCACGCTGAGACAAACAGCACGAAACCAAAGTACTATGCTCTCGACATGTTCCCCTATCCTTCTGGATCTGGCCTGCACATTGGTCACATGGCCTCTTACACACCCGGCGATGTTATTTCTCGCTATAAGCGCGCCAAAGGTTTCAACGTGCTTCACCCGATGGGCTATGACGCTTTTGGTTTGCCCGCAGAACAATATGCCATTCAAACGGGCGTACATCCAGCTATCACGACTCAAAAAGCGATCGAAAGCTTTCGCAAAACTTTAAAGTCTTTCGGCTTTAGTTTCGACTGGAGTCGCGAGATCTCTACGTGCGAACCCAGTTATTACAAGTGGACTCAATTTATCTTCCTAAAACTTTATGAACAAGGCTTGGCTTACCAAAAAGAAGTTCCGGTAAACTGGTGCCCTGCTTTAAAAACTGTTTTAGCCAATGACGAAGTTATCGACGGCAAATCAGAACGCGGCGGTCACCCGGTTATTCGCGTCCCGATGAAACAATGGATGCTGAAAATTACCGACTATGCAGAACGCCTTTTGCAAGACCTTGATACCGTTGATTGGCCCGAGCGAACCAAAGAAGCTCAGCGCAATTGGATTGGTAAAAGCGAAGGCGCTCGTGTCACTTTCAAGTTGGATGGCCATGCAGAAAGCTTTGAAGTCTTCACAACTCGTCCTGACACTTTGTTCGGTGTCACGTTCATGGTGATGGCACCAGAACACGAATTGGTTAAAAAAGTCATGACGACAGCGCAAAGCAATGCAGTTCAAGAATACATTGAAGCCACTTCACGCAAATCTGAAGTCGACAGAAAAGCGACGACTGATAAAACGGGCGTTTTCACCGGAGCTTACGCGATCCACCCGATTACAAACGAAAAAATTCCTTTGTGGATTGCTGACTATGTACTTACGGATTACGGTACCGGCGCGATCATGGCAGTTCCAGGTCACGACGCTCGCGACTTTGAGTTTGCGACAAAGTTTAACTTGTCAGTAAAACGCGTTCTTGAAGGCGGCGACGCCTTGCCATTTGAGGGCGAAGGCACCTTGGTCAACTCGGATTTCTTAAATGGCCTTTCTAAATCAGATGCCATCAAAAAAATGCTGGCGCACCTTGAAGATAAAAAATTAGGAACTCGCGAAGTGCAATACAAACTGCGCGATTGGCTGTTCAGTCGTCAGCGTTATTGGGGTGAGCCATTCCCAATCGTTCACTATGCCGACGGTTCCCGTGGCGTTCCCGTCAACGAGCTTCCGGTGGTTTTACCTGAAGTGGCTGACTATGAACCCGCTGACACCGGTGAAGCACCTTTGGCTCGCAACGCCGAGTGGGTTCAATACAAAAATGGAGCCAAAGAAGGACGTCGCGAAACTGACACTATGCCGGGCGCTGCGGGTTCTTCATGGTACTTCTTACGTTACATCGATCCTCATAACGACAAGGCGGCGTTTAGTCCCGAGGCTGAAAAATATTGGATGCCTGTGGACCTATACGTCGGCGGGCCTGAGCACACAGTGGGACATTTACTTTACTCACGCTTTTGGATGAAGGTTCTTTTCGATGTTGGCTTAGTCACGCACTCTGAGCCTTTTCAAAAGCTTTTGCACCAAGGTATGATTCTTGGTCCAGATGGTGAAAAGATGTCTAAATCTCGTGGCAACGTCATTTCGCCTGAAGATATCGCTAAAACTCATGGCGCAGATGCCATGCGGGCCTTCATTTGCTTTATGGGACCGGTTGACAAGGATAAACCTTGGGCACCTACAGGCATCGACGGCGTGAAGCGCTTCTTGGACCGCCTGACTCGCTTGATTGTAAGCGACGAGGGTCAGTACGTGGCGACCAAAACCGCCGCACCAGACGAAGTTAAGAAATTAGTTCATAAAACGATCAAAAAAGTAACAGACGACATCGAGTCGATGAGCTTTAACACGGCGATCAGCGCCATGATGATCCTTGTGAATGACCTTTACAAAGCAGAATGCCGCTCGGAAGAGGCCTTGAAACCTCTGGTGCAGATCTTGGCACCTTTTGCTCCGCACTTAGCCGAAGAATTATGGGAAAAAATGGGCGGAAAAGGACTTTGCTCTTTGGCTCCTTGGCCAAAATATGATAGTACCCTCGTCGCTGACGACACTGTAACTATCGGCGTGCAAGTAAACGGCAAAATGCGTGGCACGATCGAACTTAGCCCGACAGCTTCCGAACCAGAAGCTTTGGCGGTTGCTAAAGAAGTTGCCAACGTGGCGTCAGCACTGGCTGGAAAAAATCCCGACAAGGTGATTTACAAAGCTGGAAAAATTTTGAATCTGATCGTTAAGTAAGTACGCAATCAAACGGAGGCACATGATGTCTAATTGGAGTCCTGAAAAAAGCGCTGAACTCTACGGAATCAATAACTGGGGTAATGGCTATTTCAGAATTAATGGCAACGGCAACGTTTCTGTCACTCCAATGGGAGCTTCAGGTCCTTCGGTGGACTTACATGAGTTGACTCAAGATCTGTTAGATCGCGGTATTCGCGTTCCGATCATGATTCGCTTCCCCGAAATTATTAAATCACGCATTGAGCTTTTAAACGGCTGCTTTCAAAAAGCATTTGCTGATCATGGTTACAAAGGTGAGTATTGCGGCGTTTACCCGATCAAGGTGAATCAGCAACGTCACCTAGTTCAAGAACTTGTCAAATACGGCAGAAGCTTTAAAATGGGTCTTGAAGCCGGTTCTAAACCAGAACTTTTGGTGGTTCTGGCTTTGATGAACACAGAAAATGCATTGATCATCTGCAATGGCTTTAAAGATGCGGAGTACATTGAGACCGCAATCCTTTCACAAAAGCTAGGTCGCAACACCATCATCGTTGTCGA
>JABWCO010000176.1 GCA_013360185.1 Bdellovibrio sp. | reverse complement strand
CGCGCTTTGTCGCGGCTGATAACCGCATCGACGAAACCATTGCAAAGGTGACAAATACCATCGAAAAAAACTATATTTCTGGATTGAAGATTCACCTTTTCCATAGCCTTTGTATTGTACAGTCTTTATAATTAGGGATCAAGTTGAGGAGTCTGGGTCGTATGGAAGTATTTCTTTTTCCGCTAGTCAATGTGACTTTGTTTCCGCGTACGACAAAACCTTTGAATATTTTTGAGCCTCGCTATCTGGCAATGATGAAAGAAGCCGTGCAAACGCAGACCCCGATTGCCGTGGGTTTTATCGAGGACCCGACCAAAGTCGTACCCGTTCGTCCCGGAGAAAATGTTCCTTTTGTCCGCGATGTTGCTGGGTATGGCACTGTGCAAATTATTGAAGAAAGACTCAACGGAACGCTGCTTGTTTTTGCGCAAGGCCAAGGCAAGGTTCGTTTAGGCAAAGTACTGGATAAGGGCACGCCTTATGTTGTTTGTCAGGCTGAAATCATTCCCGAAAACACGACCCTAGAAGAATCCTATAGAGCAGAGTTAAGCTCCCTTTATAAAATTCTGACTCGTTGGATCCATACGCATATTCCCGATCCCACACAACGAGATATTTTTATGCGCAATTTGATTCAGCCCGAGGAGATCGTGGGCAGCTTTGCATCGTATCTAGTACGAGACTATGATATGCAACAGATGGCTTTAGAGTTTAACGATATCAACGAAAAAATTCATTTTCTGTATCGCTTAACGGAATCTAACGAGTTAACTACCTAAGTTCGGTTTCTGGCTGCGCACAAAAAACACCCATTGTAACAAGAGCACCCATACCGTGTGGGCCAAGGCCAAGTGTCCGATCTTCATCCATACGGGCGCATGTAAAAGCAAAGTTAGAATACCAAAGGCAATCGCCGTCACTAAGGTGAGACTCATCTGATACGACCGTCGTTCCAGTAAAATAGATTCCGCAGTTTGCGCTTTTAACCAGAAGTATAAGGCCAAACCACCGCCGCCCAGCAAAGCAAAAAATGGATGCCAAACGCGCAAACGAATCAAAAAGTGAGACTGGTCAGAAAAATCATCCAGCAGGCCTTGCCATAAGTTTTCAGTCGGGAACAGTGAGTTCGACAAAGAGGCCCACGCGCCGGTGATGCCGATTGCGACGATAAGCCACGGCATGTATTTATAGTAGCGATCTTCTTTGCTGGGTGCAGGCAACGGCGCAGTGAGTGTCGCAGCGGCAAAGGCTAAAGAAACGGCTCCGGTCAGCATAAAGGAGTTGATCTGGTGTAAGGCCATGATGAAAGCTCTGTAAGGAGTGTCATTCGTTGTGACTAATCCAAACAGGACAAGTTTTGCACCCAAAAGAGCTTCGGTGATCATAAAAATTAAAGTCGCTAAAGCGACCTTGCGAGCAAAGTGTCCTACTGGATAAAGTTTGCGCGCCACCCACCAAAAATAGATAACGACAAAGCCATAAATGCCTGACATCAAACGATGGCCGTACTCAACCCAAGTCTTGCCTTGTTGGGCTTCGGGGATCAGTTGGCCCTTACACAGAGGCCAAGTGTCGCCACAGCCGTCGCCCGAGTGAGAAATGCGCACCCATGCGCCCCACAGAATGACCAAAAGAGTATAAATCAGAAGGCTAAATGCAAATTTCTTGTATTGAGTCTTAGTCATAGTGCTTATTGAGGTAACACGAGCCTTAAAGTGGGTCAACGTAAGGGGCGTTGATTGACTTCTCCTGCCAGGGAATATTTAAATAAGGGATGTCAGAAGAGAACAAAAGTCACCACCATCACCACTCCCATTCCCAAGGACATCATCACCACCATGCGCATGGAGCTACCTTGGGGCGCATGAAGATGGCCTTCGTTTTAAATCTGGCTTTTGCATGTATTGAGCTGATCGGGGGGCTGTGGACTAATAGTGTCGCGATCCTCAGTGATGCTCTTCATGATTTTGGTGATGCCTTAGCGGTGGCTTTGGCGATTTTTTTGGAAAAATTCTCGCACAGACAAAGTGATGGAAAGTTTTCTTATGGCTATCGTCGTTTTTCGACATTGGGCGCATTGATCACCGGAATAATTTTAATCGTAGGTTCGATTTTTATTTTGATCGAGTCCGTCCCGCGACTTTTAAATCCGCAGCAGCCGCATGCAGAGGGAATGATTTTGTTGGCTCTGCTTGGCTTGGCTGTGAATGGTTTTGCGGCCTACCGTGTATCTAAAGGTGAATCATTGAATGAAAAGATGTTGATGTGGCACATGCTTGAAGACGTCGTCGGTTGGGCGATGGTCTTAGTCGGCGCCATCGTTATGAAATTTTATGACATCCCACAATTGGATGCTGGTATGGCCATCGTTTTGGCGTTGTGGATTTTGTACAACGTTTTTAGAAACGTGCGGGAAGCTTTGCAAGTCTTCTTGATGGCGACGCCTTCAGGTATTGCAATTTCTGAAGTTGAAGAGGCGGTCCGCAAAATTTCTTTGGTCGCCGACATTCATCACGCGCATCTTTGGTCCTTGGACGGTGAGAATCATATTTTTACGGCCCACATCGTTTTGCAGTCAGGTGCGAAGATGGAAGACATGGAAATCGTGAAAGGGCAGGTTAAAAAACGTGTCAAAGATTTTGGTATTATCGAGGCGACTATTGAAGTCGAGCACAGTGGGGAAGCCTGTATGGATCCACAACATTAGTCTTTGTTTTGAGCTTGGTGTGTGTGGATCCTTGTGGGTTATTTTTTTGAAAGTAAATCTTTGATTTGCTTTTCTAAAGAGGTGGCTTTTTCTGGGCTGAATCCTCGGTACATTGAAATGGGTTTTAGATTTTTGTCGAAGACGAAAAGAGTCGGCAGGGCTTGGATTTTGAATTGACTGACCCATTGACTTTTTTCGTCTTGGTACATGGGGAAGTCCAAAGGTGTCGTTTTTAGAAAAGTGTCCCGGTCCTTTTCGTCGTTGTCTTCGTTTATGCCTATGATCACTAAGCCCTGGTCTTTGTATTTTTTGTACAAGTTGTTATAGATCGGCAACGCCTCTTTACAAGGTTCGCACCACGAGGCCCAGAAGTCGATCAGCACTACTTTTCCCTTGAGGTCGCCAAGGCCTTTTAGTTTTTCTCCTTGAAGATGTTTACTGGGTAAACTTTTAATTTCGATATTTGCTGGCGGTGTTGTCGCCGCGTCTTTTGCGTGGGCAGAGATGGTGAGTAAAAGAGTTATAAATAAAAATGTAAGACGCATTTATTGAACCTTTTCTAAGTATTTTAGCAATAAGTCGCGCCCCTTAACTTTGGCGCGCAAGACGGAGAGGAATATAAAGACGCCGCCGGTTTTTCTGTCCAGGAAGATCATTTCCTTTGGGGGCGTTCGCCACGAGTGTTTACGGATGATTTGAAGTACTCGTTTAGAAATACGCTGCGGCAGATCGGTATTTTTCCAGTCATAAGTGCCGTCATTGTCGATGAGTCCATTGGTGTTTCTTGGATCATCAAAAGCAATGAAGGGTTCGACCAGTTCAAAACAGAAGTCTTCAAATACTTGTTTAAGCTCTTCGTTATCCTCGGGTCTTACGAAGCCCAGCTCTGTGGCCGCTGCAAAAAACTGGGGACGGTCGTTCAAGGCAGAGCCTTTGATAAAACGTCGGTAAGGAGTTAAAAAAATCGGATCGTAAGTTTTGCTTGCGCCGAAGTCGAAGAGGATAATTTGGTCGTGCCCCTGAGGGTTGACACGAATGCGGTAGTTGCCGCTGTGTGGGTCGGTCTGCACGACACCCCACTCAAAGATTTCTTTAAAGTATAAGTCTAAAAAGTTCAGGGAAATTTTATTCCGACGCTCTTGTGGCAGACTTTGTATAAGGGGGTCATCGCTGCGTAAACCATTTTCAAAACTTGTGGCCAAAATTTTGGATCCCGAAAACTCGCGATATACTTTGGGGACGACATAGCGCGAATCACCCTTTAGGCGGTTGTAAAATTCCTCGGTGAGGCGGGCTTCAAGTTCATAGTCGGTTTCTTGCACCAGCATCTCGCGCACTTCGGCGAAAATCGCGTCGAAATTTAAATCTTTGGGTAAAAGTTTAAGAGTATTTAATAAAGTGCGAATAGCACGCAGATCACTGTCGATGGCTTTGTCGACACGAGGGTATTGAATTTTAAGAACGATGCTTTCGCCAGTGGCTTTGATGCGTGCTCGGTGGACCTGGCCCATTGAGGCCGAGGCTAAGGCTTCTTTTTCAATTTCCAGTAGGGCCAACTTTTCCGCCGAAAGAGTTTGTTTTAAGGTGGGTTCAATCGCAGCCCAACTGAACGGGGCCGAGTTGGATTGGAGTGATTTTAAAAGTTCATTGGCTTCAGGGGGTAAAAAATGTTCGCCAAACATCGAGAGCATTTGTCCGGCCTTCATCAGGCTGCCTTTAAGTTCACCTAACTCTGAGCTGATCGCCAGGGCCTGATTCTTTAAAAGATTTTTCCATTGCTCTTGTTTGGCATCCTTGTTTTTTAAGGCGGTGGTTAAGCCGTGCTGTGCAATGGAGGCGCCCGCTTGGACGGTGAGTTTGGCCAACGACAAACTGCGCGAAAACATCGAAGATTTTATTCTTTCGAGGTTCTTGGGGTGTTTTTTGTCATCCTTCTTGTCGCTCATTTTGTCTCACTATCGACATTGACGTCCTAAGTTTAACTTTCCATCTAGTTTAATGAATGCTAAACTACTTTTATGAAGAAAACGACGCTTTTTTGGTTTCGCCGCGATCTGCGTTTACACGACAACGCAGGGTTATTCTACGCTCTTAAGGAGCAGGGGCAAGATGTCTTACCTGTTTTTATTTTTGATAAGGATATTCTTGGCAAATTAGAGGATCCCAGGGATGCCCGGGTGACTTTCTTACAGCAAACCGTTGCGGGGCTAAAGGCCTCCCTGCAAAAAAAGAAGAGTGACCTTGTGGTTCGCAGCGGTGTGCCACTGGAGGTTTTGCAAAGCCTGGCCCAGGAATGGAATGTTGGTGCGATTTATGCCAATCATGATTACGAACCGGCCGCGCGCACTCGGGACGAGGCGGTTCTGCGCTGGGCCTCAAGTGTTGGGATTGAGTTTAAGACTTTCAAAGATCAAACTTTGTTTGAAAAAGACGAGATCCTTACTGACGCGGGTAAGCCCTATACGGTCTATACTCCCTATAAGAACAAGGTCCTCAAGTCGTTAACTAATTTCTATTTAAGCTCTTATCCGAACGCGCAGTACGAGGCCTCGTATAAGAAAATCAGCAAGGCCGAGCGTATGCCGAGTCTTCACGACCTTGGTTTCACGCCATCGACCATGGAGTTCCCGCCGCTGGATTTGTCCACAGAGGTTTTAAAAAAATATGCAACCCGTCGTGATTTTCCGGCGCAAGAAAATGGCACCACGCACTTGGGTCTGCATCTGCGTTTCGGTACGGTCAGTGTGCGCGAGCTTGCCCGCGAAGGACAAAAACATTCTGCCGTGTGGTTAAGTGAATTGATTTGGCGTGATTTCTTTATGCAGATTTTTTGGCATTATCCCCGGGTTGTGCAGCAAAGTTTTCGTCCTGAATATGACGGCATTGCTTGGCGCAAAGACAAAGACGCGAAAAGTGACTTCGAGCGTTGGTGCCTGGGCATGACCGGCTATCCGTTGGTGG
>JABWCO010000175.1 GCA_013360185.1 Bdellovibrio sp. | reverse complement strand
GACGGCGGGAACTTTGAATGCGCCTGGATACTTTTCAACTGTTCAGTAGCGTTCGGTGCGCAGTTTAAGCACTCGCAAATCTCGGTCCGGCATACAATCTAGTTCAAATTCATGCTCTTGCCCATTAACGGTCTTTTTTAGGCTCATCTGTAAGCGCAGATTTTCATCGTTGAAATGTTGCCCTTTGATGTAAAGCTCTTGGGTATCCAGGGCTTCAGCTTCGTTATGATAGGGTAAATAAAAAGATATTATCTCCGCAGTAGGCGGCAAAAAACCCGCCACCACCGAAGCACAGGACAGCAGTTGTATGCGCAGCTCTTCGACTTTGAACTTAAGCCCTGGATGGGCTTTTTCAAGAGCTTTGTACCAGCGAATCCAATGCAAAATACCCAAAGAGTTAACACTTTGCACGTCTTTCATATTCAAAGTCAGTATTGAAATTTTTTGTTCAGACAGTGCCGGGAACACTGTTTGTTCGTTAATAGTACCAGTGAATGTGACAAGCACAGACTCGGGCCCGGTGCTTTGGGCAGTAATAGTCATTTCTTTTCTCCGCAACGTAATGAAATGAGATTTTATTTTCTTAAATACTATTGCACGCCTTTTAGGGCTTTTCCTTTAAGGCGTAAATCCGGATTTTTGAACTCCGCTTTTCTTTTTTTGGCGTTGCCAAGGTTTTCGTTGACGAACGCTTCGCACTGACCCGAAAGGGGGTCAGAGTCGTTTCTTTTGCAGCAGCGCAGAGCCGCCTCGGGAATTTTTCTAAGTTTGTATTCTTTGTCTTGCTCTGAATCCACGGAATAGTCAGCAGCGGTCAAACCGCGATTTGTGCGGGTCACCTGCGTGCCATTGATGAAGATCGTTGGGCCTTCGCTTTTGTTACATTGAATTTCAAGCGAAGTTTGTGGTGCTTCGGCTAACATTTCGCTGATTTCCTGAATCGCTGTCAGCGTCGGTAAGTTTTTGTATTGATCCATACATTTTTTAGCATTGCCGACATTCTTTAAATAGTTGTCTTTGCAGCGACTGATGGGCGCATCGCTTAAGGCGACTCGTGCTAGCCATAAACTGGCGGCCATCGAAACTTCCAGGCAGCCTGATGAGATAAGCGCATTGCAAGTTAATGATGCATAGGCTTGGTTGATAAATAAGCCCATGAGCGTGCGCTGGGAAACTTCAGGTTTTAAAATTTTACTTGCAACCACTCGGCGAAGATAGGCTATGCGTTCCGGCACGGTGGGATATTTTTCATATTCAATTTTATAGTCGCCTAACAAGATCTCTGCGGCCCAATAATCTTTGATATGCAACTCGAAGGTTTGCTTGTTTGAAAAACTCAGAAGGATCTTGTTTTTTTCATTTCTAATTTGCGGCATTTCAACCCAGAGCTTTTTGGCGATGAGGTCTTTAAGGAAGGCTGTTTCTTCAGGTTTTAGACGGGAGGTGTACTTATCTAAAGCCTGTTGTGGGGTGGTAAGAAGAGCCAAGCTCAAAGCTAAGTCTGAAGTTAACTTTTGATCGATTTTTGCACGCGCGGAGGAGGCCTCGCAAAGCGAAGAAACAAAAAGTGTAATGAGTACTACGAACTTAATCATTGGAACCTCAATTTGATTCTGTTGAGAATATCGGATTATTTCTTGTGCCACTAAACAAGACTAGACTTAGGACCTGGAGGTGTTGGAAAATGCACTTTTGCAGGTTCCGTGTCCGTTCGTTGACTTCAAAGTCCGCGGAGGTTGTCCTGAGTATATTGGACAAAAAGGGGGCCCCGGTGGCTAAAGACAACGGCAAACTCTGGCTTTATATGTTCTTTGCTTTTGTGACTGCTTTTTATCTGCAAACGATGTGGACGCAAAGTGCGCAAGTCGCGCAAGTTCCTTACAGCGAATTTGCAACTCTGTTAAAGAAAGACGAACTTAAAAACCTCGTCATTTCAGAAAAATTTATTCGTGGAGAATTTAAAGCAATTAAAGATGGTAAAACCCATTTTTCGACCGTGCGTGTGCAACCTGAATTGGCTAAAGAGCTGCAAGGCTATGGGGTGACCTATGTGCAAGAAGTTGAATCCACCTTTTTCCGGGAAGTGCTGTCTTGGTTTGTGCCGATGCTCTTACTTTTAGGAGTGTGGTTGTATATCAGTAAACGCACTTTGGAAAAAGGCGGCATGGGCGGGATGATGTCGGTCGGAAAAAGTCGTGCGAAACTTTATGTCGAAACTGATGTGAAAACGACTTTTAATGATGTTGCCGGCGTTGATGAAAGCAAAGCGGAGCTGCAGGAAGTCGTCGACTTCCTAAAAAATCCCGACTTTTATGGCCGCTTGGGCGCGCGGATGCCGAAAGGAATTTTGTTAGTCGGGCCGCCAGGCACGGGTAAAACACTTTTAGCTAAAGCCGTTGCGGGCGAGGCTCGAGTGCCCTTTTTTTCGATCAGTGGTTCGGAGTTTGTAGAAATGTTTGTGGGTGTCGGGGCGGCGCGCGTGCGTGATTTGTTTGAACAAGCCCGACAAAAAGCTCCGTGCATTATTTTTATTGATGAGCTCGATGCCTTAGGTAAAGTGCGCATGCCTGGTTTGGGCTCAGGTGGCCATGATGAAAAAGAGCAAACCCTGAATCAACTTTTATCGGAGTTAGATGGCTTTGATACGAAGTCAGGGGTGGTGTTGTTAGCGGCAACCAATCGCCCGGAAATCTTGGATCCAGCGCTTTTGCGCGCCGGACGTTTTGATCGTCAAGTGGTGGTGGATCGCCCCGATAAACTAGGGCGTGAAGCAATTTTAAAAGTGCATCTGGCCAAAATTTTAGTCCACGAAGATGTTCAGCTAAAGCGTATCGCCAGTTTGACTCCAGGTTTTACCGGGGCTGATCTTGCGAACTTAGTGAATGAGGCCGCGCTGGTGGCGACACGCAAGAAGTCTGACCAAGTCCGCGAAGAGGACTTTGTCGTCGCCATCGAGCGCTTGGTGGCCGGTCTTGAGAAACGCAGCCGTATATTGAGCCCCAAAGAAAGACGCATCGTCGCCTTTCACGAAATGGGGCATGCTTTAATTGCCTGCGCTTTGCCAGATGTTGATAAGGTGCAAAAAATATCAATTATTCCTCGTGGGGTTGGAGCTTTAGGATATACGATTCAACGTCCTGAAGAAGATCGCTATATCATCACGCAAAATGAACTGACAGATAAAATGGCGGTTCTGATGGGCGGCAGAGAAGCAGAACGTTTGATCTTTAATGAGGTTTCCACCGGAGCGGCAGATGATCTTGCACGCATCACTGAAATAGCCACAGCCCTGGTCACGCGCTATGGCATGAGTCCGGTGGTCGGCAATCGCGTTTTTGAAGAGCAACGAGCGACGTTCTTGAGTGGAGCCTATGGTACATACCAAGAAAAAAGTCGCAGCGAAGAAAGCGCCAAACACATCGACGCAGAAATTCAAAGATATGTCGAAGAAGCACGAAATTTAGCGCAACGAATTTTGACTCACAATCGGGAAGTTTTAAACAAAGGAGCCGAGTTGTTGTTGCAAAAGGAAACTTTGCTAGAAGCTGAAATCAAAGAGCTGGCCGCCGCTTTGAAATTGCCTATAGAGGATCCAAAACGACGAGCTACTTCAGGCCAAACAGTTTCTTGGATTTAATCAACGTGCGCACGTTTTCGGGAACCAGCTTTTCCCAATCGGAATTTCCGGCCTCCATCATTTTTAGAACGTCGATGGAGTGCAGATATTCGCCGGTTTCATCACAACCTGAAATATCCACGATCTGTTTGTTTTCAATAAAGTAACTGTAAATATGGCGCAAATGGGGACTTGGGAAAAAGCTTTTCGTCGTTAAGCATAGCATCGGCGTCTTGTGCGGATAAACGTAAAGACGGGTCTTTTCATCTAAAAGTTTACCCAGGCCTTCCAGCAGGCCACCCTCTAGATTTTCGTAGTGTTCTTCAGTGAAGAGTTTGTTTAAGTGGCTAGCGCCGACCACCAGAGCCATACAGTGAGGATTGTAACGACGGATAAAACGTTTTAAGCCGTAAAACAAAAAGAAATTAGAAATCATCACGTGCAGTCCCATACTGGTCAGTGTTTCCACGCGATCTAAAAAGTCTTTTTCGTTGATGTGACCGTCGGTTTGCAAGTTGTGCATCGTTAGTTCCATCATCGGTAAAACATCAAGGTCTTTACCTTCCCCTTTTTTTACGTCTTCTTTAAGCTGCGCAATCCCTTTTTGCAGAACGTCTACGTGAGTGACTGTGACGGGGCGGAACGTGCCTCGTTGAATCAGCAAAGACTTGCCATAAACGGCGTCTGAAATGTTTAGAATTTCATTTTGAGGGGAAAATAAAATTGCATCAGCTAAACCACGATGGACCAGTTGCAGATTCATCAAGCGCACGTCAAAATGTGCTGTGTCGGGGCCCGCAAACTTAATCACGTCGATGACAACTTGTCCTTGTTTTAAGCCAGAGACAAGGTGGGAGATGAAATCTTCGCTGTGCAAATGATAAAAGGCGCAATCTAAAAGATTGACCCCCAAGACCCCCAAAGATTCTTGTTGTTGCAAACGGTGACGATCCAACATTCGTACGTGGAGGATGATATCGTTGCACGGGCCGCCGGGTTCTGATTGAAAGCGTACACCCATCCAGCCATGGCTTTGTTTGTTGCTGCTGGAAGAGGCTGTCGCGACCGTGTTGGCAAATGTAAAAAAGCGCGACTGGGCGCCGCGAGTTTCTGACAGACGGTCAATTAAGAGGTCGTATTCGTGGGTCAACATTTTTGCGACACGAGATTCGCAAACATAGCGTCCGCTTTCTTCTTTGCCGTAAATGTCATCACTGACGATCATGTCATAAGCAGAAATAGTTTTGGCAATAGTCTGAGAAGCTTTGCCCGCTTGAAAGAAATGACGGGCCACTTCTTGGCCAGCGCCAATTTCAGCAAAGGCGCCATAGCGACTTAAATCGCGGTTGATCCTTAAGGCTTTACCCGTGGTGTTCTCTGGCGCAACGTGATCGGACATTATGGTTTCTCTCCGTCGTTCTTTTCGGCTTTCACCCACCCGGTGATAGCTAAGCTCATGGCTTTTTCAATTGGCATATCTAATGGTGTGATGCGTTCGCGCGGGACCATCAATGTGAATCCGCCCAAACCGTAGCTCATCGGAATATATACAGCGATGCGGCCACCAGCATTCTGATCAATGGCCGGGACGTCTTTAAAGTTTTCACGCGTGACCAGCCCCAGTGCGCGAATGCCGTTGTCAGCAATGTCTACTAAAACAACTTTTTGTAAACCTCCCGGGCCGCCTCCTTTTGAAAACAAATTCATCAGGTCGCGTAGGGGACTGTAAATGGCTTTGATAAAGGGCACTTGCGTAATTTTTTGTTCGATTTTTTCAAAGATTCCGCTGGCTAAGATATTGTTCAGGATAAGTCCTAAAAGCAGAATGATGATGATGGTCAATAAGAAGCCTAAACCGGGAATATAAACAGGTAAAACTTGGCGCAAGGAATTGCCTAAAAAATTATCGACGATCGAGATCCCGGCGTAAACTATATATATAGTCAGCGCGATGGGCAGGAAAGTCACAAGTCCTTGCAAGAAGATTTTCTGAAGCTGTTTCATAGTTGGATGTCCTGTTCTTAGAACTCTATCGGTACAATTTAATTATCAGCTAAGTCGAG